>JBDTRF010000069.1:0-14065 GCA_039931815.1 Gemmatimonadota bacterium | reverse complement strand
CGTAGTTGTCGGCGATGCCCGGGTTGGTGCTGCCGGCGAATGCATCACATTGACCGCGATCGACGGCGAATTTCAGCACCTCGACGAAAGTCGTGTCAGAGAAGGGATTGCCTGGTGTCGTGGGGACGGCTACGGTCGTATCCACGCCAGCCGGGCGGAAAATGGGAAACCTCTCCGCGCCAGCCCCTGTTTCTGCCGACCGTTGCCCTTCCAGGGTTCCGGCGAGACTCACCCGAAGCTTCGAAGTCAGTTGTGCCCCGCCATCGGCCTGAAAACGATTCACTCCCACGCCGTGGAGGCTGCCAAACGGTGCGTCGCTCTCGGCGGAGCCTCGGGCGTTGAATCTTCCAGTCCCCCTCGCGGATTCGAGCAGTACGACACCGCCCTGCGCATTGCCGAAACGCGCGGGGAGCGGTCCGGAAATAACACTGACCCTTCGTAGCGCATTGGTTCCGAGATCGATCGTGTATCCGGGCGGAGCTGGAAACAGCCTCTGGCTACCGAAAATCGCATCGCGATATCCCGGGGTGATCGGCACCCCGTCGAGGTAGGTCCGAATATCCTCAGGATTTCCGCCCCGGAGCGATAGTCCACCACCCCGGGAGGAGGTTACTCCGGGCAGGAGGATCAGTGCCGAGTCAATTCGGTCTACTGGCAACCGATCGACCAGCCGGCCATCAATAGTCTGTACGGTCGTCGCACCGGGAACCCGGGGCGTAGTGTCGGTCGAGGATTGCTGCCCCACGGCCTCCCTCGGGCTCAAGACCATTCCAATCAATAGGGTTGACCCAAGAGCAGACTGGAAGCGCACAGGCATGCCATTCCTCTGGAAGGGGCTCATATGAACTGAATCAGGAACTGAACTGATGGATGGGAGGTCAGGATCTGACGACCAAGGGTATAGCCTACCTCGGGTTTGGGACGGCGCAAGTGGTCTGCCCGGCACGTTTTGGCTTCGCTCAGTGTTCTTCATCCGATCACCATCGTCTCCCCGAGGTTAAACTCCGTCCTCGCTTGTTCAGGTTCCAATTCGTAACATATTTGAAGATTCAAGGTGTATCCGCAGGGTGGACCGGACATTATGTTGGTTCGGGCACTCAGAGTCTTTCGCGAAGAAACCGCATGACTTGATTGGGTGATTTTTATGAACGGTCGGTCGGTCCTCCCCTGTTCGGCAATCTTTGTTTCAATCTTTCTGCTCAGCTGCGATTCCAGCGGTCCCAACGATAGCCCGCGCGCGGTGCTTGCTGTCTCCGGTGGTGACGATCATGCCTGCCTGCTGGTGGCGAACGGTGACGCTCACTGCTGGGGGTGGGGAGGGCAAGGGCAGCTCGGACCGGGCGACACGCTCGACTACAATATTCCGACCAAGGTGACCGGGGGTATTTCTTTCAGGCAGATAGCTGCGGGGAGCGCTCATACCTGCGGGCTGACTGAAAACGGGACCGCGTATTGCTGGGGCGGGAATGCCGTTGGCGCCCTGGGCGATGGAAACGGTGTCTTTCGGTCCAAGGTACCGGTGGCTGTGAATGGCGGTCTCCGCTTCCGCACCATCAGCTCCGGCACCGGTTATACCTGTGGTGTCACCACGAACGACCTGGGATATTGCTGGGGCAGCGGCCTCAGTGGAGAGTTGGGAAACGGTATTCTGGAGGATGAGTTCGAGCCGGTGCGAGTTGCCGGCGGTCTCAAGTTCAAGGATATCAGCACCAGTCTCTTCCACAGCTGCGGCGTGACGACGACGGGTGCCGCGTATTGCTGGGGGGACAACCAGTACGGAAAGCTCGGCATCGGGAACCTTGCGAACAGTGCAGTTCCGGTCGCCGTGACGGGCAATCACAATTTCGTGTCCATCGGAACCGGGGATTTCTTTACCTGTGGCCTCACCGAGCAGGGGAAGGTGTATTGCTGGGGATCGAACGTCAGTTTCGAACTGGGGAATGGCGCGCCGGGAGTGTCATATACGACCGAGCCGGTTACGCTCTATGGCAATCCGACATTTGTGTCTATCGCCGTGGGGAGTTATCACGCCTGCGGTTTCAACTCCAGTGGAACGCTGTCCTGCTGGGGTGCCAATACCTATGGAAAACTGGGGAACGGCAGGGAATCGGCAACGGCAGTTCCTGTCCCGGTTGCTGGGGGTCATAAATTTGTCTCCGTGACCGCCGGCGGTAATCACACCTGCGGTCTCACGAAGAGTGAGGAGGCTTTCTGCTGGGGCTGGAATCGACTCGGCCAGTTGGGAATTGGCTCACGAACGAGCCAGAACGAACCGAGCCGGGTTGATCAATCATACCTGCCGTGAATACCCTGCGGTGCGGATAGCCTGGTTCAAGCCGACTCCACCAGTTCGTCGTTGGCTTATGGCTAACGGTGAATGACAATGTGATCGCAATCTTCGCTTTCCGCTGCGTATCACCTCGTGAATATCGCATAGAGACGGATGAAGCTGGTCCACCCTGCCGCTTTACCGCTACACCATCTCACCTCTGAATACTGTCACCGCCTGACCGCCCAGGATGACTCGATCCCCTTTCACCTGGACTCGGACGATACCGCCGCGCTGGGAAGCCTGGTAGCCAACCAACGAGTCTTTGCCGAGGCGGGTTGCCCAGAACGGCGCAAGACAACAGTGGGCTGACCCGGTGACCGGATCCTCCCGAACGCCGGCGCCCGGCGCGAAAAAGCGGCTGACAAAATCATACTCGCTTCGGTCCGAGATGCTGGTGATGATAAATCCACGGGCCGAGACTGTCTCGAGAAGGGTCAGGTCGGGGTTGAGTTGGCGGAGGGTCTGTTCATTTTCCACCTCGATCAGGTAGTCGAAGCGATTCCTGCCGACGTAGTGGAGGGCGACGCCCAGGGCCTCCGTCAGCTCCATCGGGGCGGCACAATATTCCTCAAACTCAGCAGGGAAGTCCAGGTTGATCCAGGGACCCTGGCGGGTCGCGGTGAGGAGTCCGCTCAATGTCTGGAATCGCAGGATGTGCTCCGAGTCCGTGGCGCCGCAATCCCAGAGCGCATGCGCCGCGGCGAGCGTGGCATGACCGCAGAGATCAACCTCGAGGCGAGGCGTGAACCACCGAAGGCGAAATCCCTCGCCCTCCGGATGCACAAATGCAGTTTCCGAGAGGTTCATCTCGCTGGCGACGGATTGCATCCATGCCTCCTCCGCGGGTCCCTTGAGGATCAGGACGGCGGCCGGGTTCCCGCTGAATGGTCGATCGGTGAAGGCGTCTACCTGGACCAGTCGATGTGTCACCGGAGAGCCTCTCTCTGCTGAGGAATCCCTGTCATCCGCCGCTGCCGATAATGGCCTCCGCCTCGATTTCGACCTGCATATCAGGATCGATCAGGCGGGAGACCTCGACCATGGACGTCGCGGGGCGGATCTTGCCAAAGCGCTCACCGTGGGCGCGCCCGATCTTCTCCCACGCGCCGATATCGGTGACATAGATCCTGGTTCGAACGACATCTTCCAGCCGAGCGCCGGCGGATTGCAACGCGGTTTCGATATTTCGAAGGATCTGTACGGTCTGGGCGTAGGGATCACCGACGCCGACGATGGCGCCGTCGGCCCCGGTGGCCGTTGTGCCCGAAACCTGGACCACCGCACCAACCCGAACCGCGCGGGAATACCCAACGATCGGTTCCCAGGTGGTTCCACTTGAAATGTTCTGACGATGCATGGAGAGAACCCGGATGAGAGAGGGACCCGGCTAGTAGACTCTGCCGCCGAGCGGGACGTCGCGCTCGACGGCCAGGAGTACGACGTGACCAGCGGGATCGGGGAGTCCCAGCACCAGCACCTCCGAAACCACGCCGGCAATATTGCGAGTGCCGAGGTTCATGGCCGCGACAACCAGCTTGCCCTCGAGCTCGTGGGCCTGATAGAGGTCCACCAGTTGCGCGCTCGAGGTTTTCCTGCCCAGGGGTCCGAAGTCGATTTCCAGGCGAAAGGCCGGCTTCCGCGCCTTAACGTTGTGGTCGGCGCGCGTAATGCGACCGACCCTCAGGTCCAACACCTCGAAGGCGGCAGGACCATCCATGGGGTTATACCGTCGTGATGGGGAGGAACATTGGGGTGACTGAATTATATCGACGTACGATCGGCTTATGAAAGCGGTCCCTCGGCTATTCGGAATTGGGTCGCAGCGTCTGGCGGATTTTGCCGGCGGCTTCGCGCAGTATGTCCGGGCGATCGTAGAAACCCGCACGGATTCTGCGCAGTACCAGCCGCAACCTTGTCGGGGTGCGGTTCGTGAAGATTGGCTCCGGGATCAGCGCTTCAGCCCGCACGCCAGCCGGCTTCATGGTTCCACCGGGCGGGTTGGATGTGTCATCAAACATCAAGGAAAGCCTCTATCGCGTAGGCAATTGCGACGGCCAGGGGTGCGCTCCGTCCCCTTTGACTATCGTCCTTTCCTTCAGAAACTTGAAAGGATTTCTGCCTGGCGGTTTCGCCGCTGCCAGAGGGGGAACCACGCATTTTCGTGGATGATGTCTGACGTCATCGGCCCGGATGGGTATTGCCTCCCTCGATTCACGTGGTGATGAAGAAAACTTCAGGGATGAAAGACGCGAAAGAGTGAAGGAGGCTCCTCCGTCGAAATGTCAGTCAGTGAATAGATGCTATACGGTACCAGCCCTAAGTCAGCCTCGAAGCAAATACAGGCCACAACCTCGCAACACTCATTCATACATAGCGATACGACAGGCGCTGAGGACGACCAAAACTCGTCGTCATCGTGGTACAGCCATTGCCTTACGAGAGGTTGCAGTCCGATCTGATTGGCTTACCACTACCTGAAGAATCAAGCGGGGTAACGCTGTGAATGCATTGAGGAAGCCGGTTGATGATCGCGCCCCGGCCGTTGCCCATGGGATGTACAGGATGAGCCCGACCGCGTCGCCTGAAACCGATACGTCGCTCTGGCGCCGCTATCGCCGTCGCGGAGAGGTCAGCGCACGAACTGAATTGCTCAATCGTCACGTCTACCTGGTCCGGCTCCTGGCGCGAAAGCTTGCCTCCCGGATAGGCAGCGCGGTCGAAGTTGACGACCTGATGAGTGCGGGCACCATCGGGCTGGTCCAGGCGCTGGAGAGCTTCGAGCCCGCGCGGGGATACACCTTTGCAACCTTTGCTTCCCGTCGAGTGCATGGTGCGATGCTGGATGAATTGCGCACGCGGGACTGGGTGCCCCGGTCCGTACGTTCCAAGGCGCGGCAAATGACCCGGGCCTCATCGAGAATAGAATCCACCATGGGTCGTGCGGCCGCGCCAGCGGAAGTTGCGGCGGTGCTGGCGATCGATGTGCCCACCTACTGGTCGTGGCGGCAATCGGTGGATGGGGCAACGCTGGTTTCCCTGGAAGCCTCGCCTGAGGGAGACGAAGGGGGATTGCTCGACTTCGAGAGCAGGCTCACGGAGCCGAATCGGATGGATGCGCTGTCCGAACTCGAGCAGGAAGAGCGGGTTACCCAGCTTTCGCAGGCGCTCGCGGGGTTGCCGGAGCGCGAGCGAATGGTTCTGATGCTCTACTTCTACGAAGAACTCAATCTGCGCGAAATCGCCGATGTCCTGCATCTGACCGAATCCCGTATCTCCCAGATTCGCACCGCGGCGTTGCAGAAACTGCGGAAATCGGCGTTACCGCAGCTGGCTGCTTCCTGACTGGGCTGACCCGGCAGGGACAACCGCGAACATTGAACATCAACAGGGGCGTCCAATTGGACGCCCCTGTGCACATCGAGCCAGCAGTCCTGTGCTACAGGTCGTCCTCGTCCTGGCGATCCCGCGATACACTCAGATCATCAGACACCTTCCCTTCGATCTCGCCTTTTTTCTGCTGAAGCTTGCCTTTGCCCTGCTGGATAAGTCCCTTCATGTGCTCGGAGCCATTGTCGGTGAGGTCCCCCAACTTGGCCCGGCCCTTCCCCACAACCTCGTTCACTTTTCCCTTGACTTTATCGCTCACGCTTTTCTGACGCAGCTTGACATCAACGTCGTCAGAACGATCATGCTTGCTCATTGTTGCCTCCGGTGTGCGGTTAAGTAATGACAATGGAAGGATGGCCTCGGGCGGGATTCCAAGCGGTGACTGAGGTCACTGGGAAGGGGATAGCGGGGGAGGAGGCGAGTGTTGATTGATAACTGAAAGTGTGACGGCTGGGATTGCAAAGTTCGCCCGGTTCAGGGTTTGGGTCCAGTCGCCAGCGGGGTAACCTCTCCGTAGTGGCAGGCCGCCATCGTGTGATGGATCGGTCGAAGCTGAGGCACCTCGGCGGTGCACCGGGCATCCCGGAGATGGTGAAAGCATCGGGTGTGAAAACGGCACCCGGCGGGCGGATGGGCCGGGCTCGGGAGGTCGCCCTCGAGGATGATCCGTTCCCGCTGGCGGTCGGGGTCGGGTTCGGGAACGGCCGAGAGCAGGGCCTGGGTATAAGGATGCCGCGGGTCGGCGAGCAGTTCCTCGGTGGGTCCGGTTTCAACGAGACGACCGAGGTACATGACGGCGACCCGCTGCGCCACCTGGCGGACAACGGCAAGGTCGTGGGCAATGAACAGATAGGAGAGCCCGTGTTTCGCCTGGAGGTCGGCCAGCAGGTTCAACACCTGGGCCTGCACCGAGACATCGAGCGCGGAGACCGGTTCATCGCACACGATGAAGGACGGTTCGACGGCGAGGGCTCGCGCGATGCCGATCCGCTGACGCTGACCACCGGAGAACTCGTGGGGGTAGCGGTCCATGTAGGAGGCGTCGAGACCAACCTCATTGAGCAGGGATACGACACGATCGCGAATCGCGCGTCCGCGGGCCAGTCGATGAATTTCGATCCCTTCCGCGATGGCCTTGCCGATGGTCATGCGTGGATTGAGTGAACTGTAGGGATCCTGGAAGATGATCTGCATCTTCCGGCGCATCTGGCGCATCGTTTCGCGATCGAGAGAGAGCAGGTCTTCGCCACCGAAGCGTACGCTGCCACTGGTCGGTTCCAGCAGGCGGAGAATGGTCCGTCCCACGGTGGACTTGCCGCATCCCGATTCTCCCACCAACGCGAGCGTTTCACCCTTCCCGATTTCGAACGACACGCCGTCCACTGCCCGCACCGCGGACCCCGACCGGAACAGGCCGCCACCAGGGTAGTGTTTCACCAGGTCACTGACGACGAGAAGGGGATCGCGCACGACATCCGGTGCCGGCGCTGATCGAATCGATGGCTGGGTCATACGTTTTCCTTCTCTGCCAACCAGCAGCGCATCCAATGTCCAGGTTCGACCTCGAGCGGCGGGGGTGGCAACTCCGACTTGTCGAAAGCCTGGGGGCAGCGGGGTCGAAACCGGCAACCCGACGGCCAGGCATCTGGCGTCGGAACGCTGCCGCCGATGGGAATGAGACGGGTTCGCGGCCCGGTCAGCCGGGGAACCGAGGCGAGCAACCCCTGGGTGTACGGGTGAGATGGCCGAGCGAAAAGCCGGTCGGTCGTGGCCGCTTCGACGATCTGGCCCGCGTACATCACGGCGACCCGATCGGCACGGCCGGCTACGATTCCCAGGTCGTGGGTAATCAGGAGAACCGCCATTCCGCGTGCCTTCCGCAGCTGATCAAGGATCTCGAGGATCTGGGCCTGGACGGTCACGTCGAGCGCCGTCGTGGGTTCATCGGCTACCAGCAGTTCGGGCTCGCAGGCGAGAGCCATGGCGATCATCACCCGCTGACGCATGCCACCACTCATCTGGTGAGGATAGTCTCGCACGCGTGAAGCCGGATCGGGTATCCCAACTTCGTCCAGCAGCGCAACGGCCCGGGTCATGGCGTCTTTGCGGGACACCGGAAAATGAGCCCGTATCCCTTCGGCGATCTGGTCTCCGACGGTGAAGACGGGGTTGAGGCTGGTCATCGGGTCCTGAAAAACCATGGCAATGCGACGGCCTCGAATATCGCGCAAGGCTTTTTCTTCGAGGGTCATCAGGTTGATTCCGCCCAGCTCGATCTGACTCCCGGGCTCGATTTTTCCGGGAGGAGGGATGAGTCGAAGGAGCGCCAGGCTGGTCAGGCTTTTTCCACTTCCGGATTCACCCACGAGCGCCAGCGTTTCACCCCGCGCGATGTCGAAGGAGACACCATCGACCGGGGTAATCGGACGGCCGTTCCCCGGGAAGGTTATCCGGAGGTTCCGCACCGTGAGTAGTTGAGGGCCTGTGGCGGCCAGGGGAAGTGTCATCCGGTCAATGATCTCGCAGTGCGCGGTGTCCATTTTCAACTGAGCGTCGCAGCAGAATGCGTTGCCGGGCGCAAACGCCACGCCCAGGGTCGTGATGGTCGTGCCGAGCAGGCGGAGCCGGCAAAACAGGCGACCTAGGCATTCATGGGATCCAGCACGTCCCGCAAGGCTTCTCCCACCAGGTTGACGGCGAGGACGGTAATGACAATCGACAGCAGTGGGAACACGTTGGTCCACCACCCGGTGAACATGATTTCGCGAGACTCGTGAATCATGCCGCCCCAGGACGGGGTTGGCGGCATGATGCCCAACCCGAGGAACGACAGGCCAGCTTCGAGGAGAATGACATCTCCCACCCCCAGCGTCGCCGCCACCAGGAGCGGACCCATCGCGTTGGGGAACAGGTGCCGAAAAATAACCCGGTGACTCCTCGCACCGAGTGCCTCGGCCGCCTGGACGTAGCTCGCGTGGCGGAGTCGGAGGGCTTCCCCCCGGACGATGCGACTCACGCCAAACCAGCCGGTTGTCCCGAGGACCAGGATGAACATCGTGAGGCCAATGTCCTGCTGCAAGGCGAGCAGGAGCAGGAGAATGAAGAGCCGGGGAATCGAGAGCGCGCCATCCACCAGTCGCATCAGGAGCGCATCCAGCCAACCGCCGTGGTAGCCGGCGACCAATCCGACCATGGCTCCCAACGTTACCGACAGGAGCACGGAGAGAAAGGCCACCGTCAGCGACGTTCTGCCGCCCCAGACGATCCGGGCCAGGATATCCCGATTGAGCTGATCGGTGCCCAGGACGTGGTGCGTGGAAGGCCGGGTGGCCCCTTCCTCGATATTGGCTTGAACGATAGGGCTCTGGGTGATCAGCGGAAGGAAAGCGGCGGACAGGAAGGCCAGCGTGAGAATCACGATGCCGGCGCGGCCCGCGCGCAGAGCCCAGACTTTTCGCAGCGTGTCGATGAAGAGGTCTTTCAACGGTGGCGAACCTGCGGATCGAGGATCATGTATCCGATGTCGGTGATCAGGCCCCCCAGCACGATGAGGGTGGAAACCAGGATGGCCGAACCCATGAGGACGGGATAATCGCGACCACCGATCGCGTTGGTCGCGAGGAGACCCAGCCCACTCCAGCCGAATACCGATTCAACGAAGACCGATCCGGTCGCCAGGATCGGAAGCCAGAGGCCGAAGAGCGTGAGAATCGGGAACAGGGCATTCCGCCACGCGTGCCGAATGACGACCGTGGACTCGGCCAGTCCCTTGGCGCGGGCGGTGCGGATGTAATCCAGGCGCAGCACTTCGATCATCGCGTTTCGCTGGTAGCGCATCATCGCGGCGATGCTCACCACGGACAACGTCACGACCGGAAGCACCAGGTGCCGGCCGATGTCGAGCGCGGTCTCGATCGGGCCGGCCTCACTGCTCAGCTGAATGCTGGTGATACCACTGGATGGAAACCAGTGAAGCCGTACCGCGAACATCCAGGCGAGGATCAGTCCCAGCCAGAAGGATGGAACGGCATAACCCACCAGCGACACCGCGGTCAGCAGCCGATCGACCGTACGTCCCTTGCGGACGGCCTGCCAGACACCGAGGGCAAGCCCAAGGGTAAAATTCAGAAAGAGGGTCGAACCGCCCAGGAGCAATGTCGCTGGGAGGCGTTCGGCCATGAGCTGGGTGACTGGACGCTGGTGTTGAATCGAGGTGCCCAGGTCGCCCCGGAACGCGCGGCCGATGAACTGGGAAAATTGATGGGGGAGGGAGCAGTCCAGGCAGTAGCGGTCGCGAATCCGCTGCACATCCGCCTGGCTCATGGCCCGGTCACCGATAAAGGCAGTGACCGGATCGCCCGGCACCAGCCGCATGAGGAAAAAGAGAATGACCAGCGCAGCTGCGAGCGTCGCCAGCGCCTGGGCAGTGCGGATCAGCAGCCAGCGGATCAAGGGGTGGATGTGACCCGATCCCGGGGAAGCTGCTGTCCTGGCGTGACACTCCAGTGGCGGAGCGAGAGCCAGAGCATCTCGGGACGGAAAGGATGGCTGGCGTATCGCTTATTCACGCCGATCACGTTCGCGGGGGACGAGAGGAAAATGGCGGGCGCATCGCTTCGGATGAGCGCAAGTATCCGACGATAGTGCACGACGGGGTCGCGCGATGACTGGGCCTTCAGGAGGAGCGAGTCGATCTCGGGGTTGCAGTAGCTGCCGACGTTCTGGCGTTTTTTGGCCACGTTGGCGCAACTCCAGCTCCAATCCCACCCGGAAGGTGTCGGGTCCAGGTTGGCCGAGGCCATGTCAATGTCGAACTGACCCGAATCCCGCATGGTCTGGGAGACTTCGTACTCCATCAACCGGACGTTCAACTTGATTCCCAGCGGGAGGAGCCGAGCCTGCATCTGCTGCGCGAGCATGGGACGCTGCGGTGTGCGGTTCGGCGTATTCACTGATAGCTCGAATGGAATCCCGTTCTTGTCCAGAATCCCGTCCCGATCATGATCAAGCCACCCTGCTGAGGCCAACATGGCCCGGGCGCGCGCGGTATCGCTGGGCACGATCCGTTCTCCGGGCGCCTGCACCCAGGCGAACATCTGCGGCACCGGCCCGTCGGGAACCGACGTGTGGCCGCCATAGACCGACCGCGCCATCTGGGGTCGATCGAGGGCAAGGATCAGTGCTCGCCGCACGACGGGGTCGGACAGGATGGGGTGAGGTTTGCCGCGGTCGCCGTTGGCCTTCTGATTGAAGAGGGCGTAGGTGATGCCTCCGCTGGGTACTGCCGTGACGACCAGGTTTGAATCCTGGCGGACGCGGTCTTCGGCGGGAAGCGAGAGCGACTGCGCGACATCGGCCTCGCCCGCCAGCAGAAGGTTCAGCCGGGCGTCGGGATCAGAGGCCACGCGAAAGTACACACGGTCGATCTTCGGCCTGCCGAGGAAGAAACGATCGAAGGCCGCGAGTTCGATGAGCTGGCCGGGAACTCGACGGACCCATCGGAAGGGACCGTTGCCCACCGGCTTCTGAGCAAAGGCCGACGTTGGCAGCGAGTCGAGTGGAATGTCCTTGAGCAGATGCTGAGGCATGATCAGCATCTGGTGAGTCGCGTCATACAGCTGCTCGGGGTAAAACCGGACAAAGCGGAAGATGACCCGATGATCGCCTTCGGCCGAGACGGATTTCACCCGCCGGAGCGCGCTGGCGAGATCGGGTATCTCCTGCGAACGCGCGAAGGTGAAGATGACATCGGCGGCGGTCACCGGCCGGCCATCATGCCACAGGGCCCGGGGGTCGAGCTCAAAAACCAGCGTGAGTGAATCCCGGCGGTTCCAGGCGCGCGCGAGGGCGGGGATGAAACCCCGGTCGCCCACCGAAGTAAGAGTTGGCCCCATTTCCGCGAGACGCAGAAAGAGAAGGTTGGCGACTTCCCAATTGGTCCCGAACGTGGCGACGGTCGGCACTGGGGCGGGCGCGTCCGCGCCCGTCGCGATGATAACGACGCCGTGATCGTTGGTCTGGCGTTGGGCCGGAAGAAGAACCGTGCTCGTGAGGAGCAGCGCGCAGGAGGCGACAGCAATCCGGGACCTGGATCGTGGCACGGCGAACTCCAATGTGAATCGGTTGATTCAAGATAAGAGGAAGGGTGAGCGCTGTCGACAGAAAAGCGGCGCGGGGTGTCAGAAAACAGGTGCAGAGTGCAGGGCGCAGAGTCTGGGTCAGCGACAGGGTTGTCCTCGTCCGGTTAACGGCGCCAGGTCCACGCTTCTGACTGATACGTCGCTTCGTGGGCTCTCGCCATTTCGGACAATTCGGTTTCCCCTTCCCATTCGTTCCACGGACCGGGCCAGGTGCGTGCAGCCGCCTGGACGGCCCTGGCAACCTCCTCGAAGGAGACCTGGCGATTCAACAGCCGGGCGAGCGGGGCGTCCAGGGATCGTGGCGGGTCTCCCCGGGTCACCGACTGCACGGTGCTCTGGTCGTCGTCAATCAGGAGGCTCCCATGCTGCAGCAACGCCGCGCCCTGCTTGAGCTGGGCGCTGCCGATCAGTTTCTGATCGGCGACCATCACCTCGCCCCCGGCCGGACTGGCGAAACACGCCCCGGCGTCGAGCCCCATCGGGCGGGATGGCGACGGGGCCAGCCACGCTGCGGTGCCCAGGGAATGGACCGCCCGCGCGAGCATCTGGTGGATGGTATGATAAGCCTGGGCGAGGCTGCCAAACCGCTCAATCGGGGCGGTGACTGCATAGGTCAGCTCTCGACCGTGCCATACTGCCCGCCCCCCCGTCGGCCGGCGAACGACGTCGAGCGACAGGGCTTCGATCTGTTCCCGGTGATAACGTTTGAGGGCGGGTTCATTCCGACCGAGCGAAAGGCAGTGGGGGGACCACCGATACAACCGCAACACACCGGTTCCATTTCGATCGGCCAGGTCGAGCAGCGCCTGGTCCCGGGCCATGTTGGCATAACCCGGGCGTGCCTCGTCGATGATCAGGTGCCAGGGTGAAAGCGTGATGGCAGCGTGTGGCATCTGACCTTATCTCACATCGCCTGTCGCCTGCATGGCATGGGCGAATCGCGTATGGCGATGCGACTATTCACCATCGCTTACCGCCCGGTGATAGGCTGAATTATCCCTCGGTCCTGCCGCTTACTCATATGCCTCGATTGGAGGGCAGCTGCACACGAGGTTGCGATCACCGTACGCCTGGTCGATCCGTCCCACGGTTGGCCACACCTTGTGCATGCGAGTGGCGGCCGTCGGGAAACCTGCTCGTTCGCGGGAATAGGGGCGATTCCAGCCATCGCTCAACACGTCGGCCAGGGTATGGGGAGAGTTGGACAGGAGGTTGTTCCCCTTCTCCGCCCGGCCCTCTTCGATGTCGCGGATCTCGCCTCGAATGGCAATCATCGCATCGCAGAACCGATCGAGTTCTTCTTTCGGCTCGCTCTCGGTCGGCTCGACCATGAGCGTGCCCGGCACGGGAAACGACACCGTGGGAGGGTGGAATCCGAAATCGATGATTCGCTTGGCGATATCCTCGACTTCGACCCCGGCGGTCGCCTTGAACGGTCGCATGTCGATGATGCATTCGTGGGCGATCAGCCCGCGGTTACCACTGTAGAGGAGAGTGAAATGTCCCTCCAGGCGCTTGGCGATGTAGTTCGCGTTGAGAATCGCCATGCGGGTGGCCTCGGCCAGGCCATCGGGACCCATCATGGCGATATACGCCATGGAGATGGGAAGAATGGAGGAGCTGCCCCAGGGAGCGGCGGACACAGTGCCGGCGGCCTGGGCATGGCCGAGGTCGATCTCGGGATGACCCATGAGAAACGGTGCCAGGTGCGCGGCGACGCCGATGGGACCCATGCCCGGACCACCGCCCCCGTGGGGAATGCAGAAGGTCTTATGCAGGTTGAGATGGCACACGTCGGCGCCGATATCTCCCGGCCGGCAGAGCCCCACCTGGGCATTCATGTTGGCGCCATCCATATACACCTGGCCGCCCTTGTCGTGAACGATGCGGCAGACTTCCCGGATCGAGGATTCAAAGACGCCGTGAGTTGAAGGATAGGTGACCATGAGTGCGGCAAGCGCGCCGTGATTTTCTTCCGCCTTCGCTCGCAGATCGGCTACGTCGATGTTGCCTTTGGCGTCGGTCTTTACGACGACAACTTTGTACCCGGCCATGACCGCGCTTGCCGGATTGGTGCCGTGGGCCGACTGGGGGATGAGACAGACATCCCGATGACCCTGGCCCCTGGATTTCTGATAGGCGCGAATGACCAGCAGGCCGGCGAATTCCCCTTGCGACCCCGCGTTCGGCTGGAGTGACACGGCGG
>JBDTRF010000068.1:0-14295 GCA_039931815.1 Gemmatimonadota bacterium | reverse complement strand
CGCATTCCTGTTCCTCGGTTTGGCATGTTACCCAGCCCGGTGGCGAGGCCAAGAAATGGTGCGCCTTCGGGTATTCCTGTTCGACATGTTTGGCCCCAATGGGTTTGACGCCTGTCGTGCTCGATACGCAACGATTGAGCGGCCTGAAAGGCCTTCATTCTTGAGCCCAGGGCAACGCCTTGGGACTTGCAACGATCCTCTGGCCTGGCGGCCTGAAAGGTCGCGTTGATGCCGCATCCTCGATCTGGTCCAACGATGGGGTTGGACAATGAAAGGTGCGTTCTTCCGCGCGTTGGACTCCCTCTATCTTCGGTCTTTCTTCGGGTAAACTATTTCATTCAGCCCGGCGGGGCAAGGGTACGAAACAACCCGGGGTTGATTCCCGTTTTCTCGGGAGATCCTCGCTCATCGACTGGGCGAGGTGATATCCTTGATCCTATGTTCGGTTGTTGATCTTTCCTCACAAAATCCGTCTCTCTTTCCTCGGATCTCATGCTCTCCTTGAAGCCCATTCTCCTGCTCGCGCTGTCCGCCATCGCGGTGCCTTCCCTGTCTTCAGCCCAGATCAGCTACGATGTTTCCTTCCCCAATGTGACTCATCACGAGGCGGTCATTGCCATCAGGGTGAATGGGTTGCCGCCCGGGAAAATCGGGTTCCGGATGAGCCGGTCGTCGCCGGGTCGCTATGCGGTGCACGAGTTTGCCAAGAACATCTACAGCGTGAGTGCGGTCGACGGACGGGGACGTCACCTTGCCGTGCGACGCCCCGATCCGTACCAGTGGGACGTGACCGGTCACGATGGCACCGTCACCCTCACCTATACCCTCTATGCCGACTGGGGGGATGGCACCTACGCCCAGATTGATTCGACCCATGCCCACCTCAACATGCCGGCCACATTCATGTGGGCGGTGGGGATGGATGCCAAGCCGATCCGGGTAACCTTTCATCCCCCGGCCAGCTCCGGCTGGAAAGCAGCAACTCAGCTGGTGCCCACAGGCGCGGCCATGACATTCACCGCTCCCAATCTCCAGTATTTCATGGACAGCCCGACCGAGCTGAGTGACTACATGCTGCGGGCCTGGACCGTCACCAATGGCGGCCGGACGGATACGATTCGCCTGGCGCTGCACCATACGGGAACCGCGGCTGAAGCTGACTCCTTCGCCGAAATGGCGAAGAAGGTGGTCGCGCAGGAGGTCGCGGTGTTTGGTGAAACGGCAGGATACGATCATCACACCTATACCTTCATCGCCGACTATCTCCCCTGGGCCAGCGGCGACGGCATGGAGCATCGGAACTCGACCATCATCAGCAGCTCCAGCTCTCTCGCCCGCAACGCCAGCGGACTCCTGGGGACATTATCCCACGAGTTCTTTCACTCATGGAACATGGAGCGGATCCGGTCCCGGGCAATTGAGCCGTTTGATTTCACCCGGGCGAACATGTCCGGCGAGCTCTGGTTCGGTGAAGGATTCACCAATTACTACGGGCCGATGCTGATTCGTCGCGCCGGCCTCATGTCCGTACCCGACTTTGCCCATCAAATGGGGGGAGCCATCGGTTTTGTGATCGGTTCTCCGGCCCGCAAGTTTTTCAATCCGATCGAGATGAGCATGCAGGCCCCTTTCGTCGATGCCGCCACGGCAATTGATCCGAGCAACCGGGGCAACACATTCATCTCGTACTATACCTGGGGTCAGGTCATCGGGATGGGGCTCGATCTGACACTGCGCACTCGATTCAGCCAGACGCTGGATGAGTTCATGCGAAGTATGTGGGCGAAACATGGCAAGCCGGAGATCCCGTACACCCTGGACGACATTCAGCGTCGATTGGCTCAATTCACCCGGGACACGGCATTCGCTCGAGATTTCTTTGCACACTATGTGCGCGGGAGGGACGTCCCGGACTTTGGCCCGCTGCTCGAGCCGGCGGGGATGCTGATTCGGCCGAGAGCAGCCGGCAAGGGATACCTCGGCGCCGTGCAGCTCAGCTACGATTCCACCGGGGCAACGATCAGCGGGACACCGCTGATCGGGACGCCAATTTATCAGGCTGGTCTCGATTCCCGGGACCGCATCGTCTCAGTCGATAGCAAGCCAATCAGGTCGAATCAGGATTGGCAGCAGGTATTCGATGGCCATCATCCGGGCGACACGGTGACCGTCGAATTTGTTCAGCGGGGACAGCACAAGACCAGGGCAATTGCGCTGATGGAAGATCCCCGCCTCGAGGTCGTACTGTACGAGGAGGCGGATCGCCAGCCGTCGGCAGCCCAACTCGAGTTTCGGAAGAAGTGGCTGGGGGAGTAGGTCGGCGTACCGGGCCGATCCGAGGATCGGCCCTTATCGCCCGGCAATCTTTCGATAAACCGGGCATCCAGGCTGGTGCGCACCAGGCAGATAACCAATACTCATCAGGAACTCTCCGACGATTTCCCCGCCAGTAAAACGAAATGTCTTCTTGAAGAGCTTGACCCACGCCTCCTTTGACTGGGGATGATGCGTCCGCAACCACCCAGCAAAGGACCCATGGGTCTTTTGCAGATCGAGGATAGTTTTCGCATTGGCGATCGCCGCTTCGATCTTGAGCCGGTTCCGGATGATTCCAGCGTCGCCCATCAACCGTCTTGTATCGCGGATGCCAAACGTCGCGACGACTTTCGGATCGAACCCCCGATAGGCCGTGCGAAAGGCATCACGCTTCTTGAGAATCGTGAGCCAGGAGAGTCCGGCCTGATTGATCTCCAGCACCAGTCGCTCAAACAGCTCGGCGTCCCCGGTGAGCGGAAATCCATACTCGCTATCATGGTATGGTCCATGCCAGGGGTGGCCGGGCGCGACGTCGCAGTAGGTCTGGGCCATAAATGTGAGTAATACGTGAGTGGTGAAACGTGCCAGGTGAAAAGTGAAAGGTAAAAGGTGAAGAGGTGAAAGGTGATACAGACCAGGTGACAAGGGACCGGTGACAGGACAGAAGATGGCAGAGGCATCGGTTCGCAGAACAGGGTCAAGCGGTCGACAACATTCGCCACTTTTACTTTTTATCTTTCACCTCTTTCTCAGAAATGGTAAGGCAGACAATGCGAGCAGTGATTTACCGGGGCGCGGGTGGGACTGACGTGATCCAGCTGGCCGAGGCCCCCACGCCGGAGCCGGCTGAGCACCAGGTAAGGGTCAGGGTCCATGCGGCCGGGCTCAACCGGTCCGATATTCACCAGCGGCGGGGAAACTATCCGGCCCCACCCGGGTGGCCGACGAATATCCCCGGTCTCGAATACGCCGGAGAAGTTGAAAAATCGGGACCAATGGTCACGCGCTGGCGGGTGGGAGATCGAGTCATGGGCCTGGTAGGCGGAGGGGCTCAAGCCGAGTCGGTTGTCGTGCATGAGGATGAGTCCATGGCGATTCCGGAGGGAATGTCGTTCCGTGATGCCGCCGCGATTCCGGAGGCGTTCCTCACTGCCTTCGATGCCCTGACAACACGAGGGCGTCTGCAGTCGGGAGAGCGAGTCCTGATTCATGCGGTCGGCAGTGGCGTCGGAACCGCCGCAGTCCAGCTTGCGAGAAGACAGGGTGCCTCGAGCATACTCGGAACCTCGCGCACCGCGGACAAACTCGAACGAGCGAAGGCATACGGGCTCGATGTCGGGATCGACACCAGGTCGGAATCGTTCCGGGATAAGGTGGGACATCCGATCGATGTAGTTCTGGATGTTCTTGGTGGCTCCGCCTTTGCCGACAACCTCGCGGTGCTCGCTCCCCGTGGACGGCTGGTGTTACTCGGTTTCCTCGGCGGGACCACAGCGAACATCGATCTTTCGCCGGTGCTCCGGAAACGTCTTGAAATCATCGGGTCGGTCATGCGGATTCGCAGCGTACGCGAGCGAATCGAGTTGATCAGGGATTTTTCCAGAGCGGCGCTTCCCGGTTTTGTGGACGGCACTCTCAGACCAGTAGTTGGAGGAGTTATGCCGATGACCGAAATTGCCCGGGCGCATGAGGAGATGGAGCGAAACGAGACGTTTGGCAAGGTGATATTGGAGTGGGTCAATTGATGGGGGCGTGCGTATCGCTTATCGCAAACGGAAATGGCAACTTAATAAAGCGAATGGGCACTGAGAACGCGGATATTCGGGTCACCTTTCACCTTTCACCTTTCACCTTTCACCTTTCACCTTTCGCCACCTCCTCACTGTCATTTGTAGTTTCCCGCACCTCGCACCAGCAATCGATTTCCCCATCGTGTCGTGATGCGGTCAATCGCCGATTGCAGGCTTCCTTCCTCGGTATGACGCGGCGGTGCCGTTGTGCCAGTGAAACCTTCCCGTATCCCTCTCTCTCCGTTTCCGGGTTTTGCTACCAGATCGTTCCAGAAAAGATCGAGCTGCGCTTCGGTTTCGATTAAACGATCGACCTGGAGCGTTAGTGCGCGGATGGCGACGGGCCGAGTGTTGGCGAAGGTAAAGGCCCGGCGAGCGGCATCCCAGAGTTCGATGTCGAGCAGCGCCGGTGACAGCACCAGGCTTCGTCTTCCCTGTTTGTAGTCGGTATACGCCAACTCGACGACGATACGTCGGGCCGCCAGATGCCGGGCACGGAGCCGCTGGCCCAGCCGCTCGCTCATTCTCCGAAGCAACGTGTGCAGCATACCCAGATCATTGGTGTCACTTGCGAGGGTATGCATCAGGCTGAACTCCGCCTTCAGGGCCGGCGGCAGGACGGGTCGCGGATCGATTCCGCGGGCCCGGGAGACGAGTTCGATTCCCGGACGGCCAAGGACCGAATATGCCTGTTCGCCGGTCAGCGCGGCCACCTCGCCGATCAGGTCGAGCTGGTAGTCGTCCAGTCTTTCCCTGATACTGTCAGAGACATCCGGCATCACTTCCATGTGAAGGGGCGAGAGAAACGTGGCCTCAGTTCCCGCTGCGACCTCGAGAAGGGGTGAGATCTGCCTTCCCTCGGTCGGGGACGAGGTGTGCCGGTCTGCCCGCACTGCCGTTTCGCTCACCAGTTTATTGGTGGCGACTCCAACGGAAAGCGGGAGTCGGACCTGGTCCCGGGTTTCCCGCCGAATGCGTTCGGCCAGGTCGACCGGGGCGCCGAAAAGTCCCCGGGTTCCACTCACATCGAGAAAGGCATGACCATACCCGCGAGGCTCGATAATGGGAGCATAGCGACGCAGGACATCATGCAGGGCCCGGGAGGCTCGAGCATACAATCGAGGATTGGGCGGGAGGATGATCAGATCGGGGCAGAGCTTCCGAGCCCGGGGAAGCAACATGCCCTGGGTGATGCCTGCCTCACGTGCCTCTGATGACAGTGCCAGTATGGTGGCGCGATCGGCCCCTGGTGGCGCAATAACGATTGGCCGGCTTCGAAGTGCCGGTGCCACCAGGCTTTCTACCGTGGTACAAAACGAAGGAGGATCGATGAAAAGAACCGATTTCATATTCGGTCTATGTTCGGTTATAGCAAGATAGCCTGAAAAAGAAATAGACGAAAGGAGGAGAAAGTCGTGGAAACTAAGGGGTAATGGTTACAAGTAACTGCATGAAGATCATTAGTTTATAGAATCATACTGCAACATGAAACATTATTTCACTCTGAACCGTAGCTATATCCACTTATGGATATATCGAGCGAGAATCCCGGAAGAGGGGCCGAGCGACTATATCGTCTGCTCCTCCACGCATACCCACCTCAATTCCGTCGTCAGTCTGCTCCCGAGATGCTCGAAACCTTCAGCCAGCAGTGGGAGAAGGTGCGCTCGTCTGGTGTTTTCTCACGGTTTCAGTTCTGGTCCATGATCATCGCAGACGTCGCTCTCTCGGCATTGCCTGAATGGGCTATCAGCTTCCGCCGATTCGTCACTTCAATCCCATCCACTACCCACCGGGCAGGCCGCATGGAAACCACACTGCAGGATCTCCGCTATGCGCTTCGCTCGCTGCGCCGAGCGCCGGTGTTCACGTTCGTGGCCGCGTTGACGGTTGCCATTGGGATAGGTGCAACCACGACCATCTTCAGCGTCGCGAATTCCTTATTGCTCCGCGCCCCCATCGGAGTGCGTGAACCGGGCGCACTCGTCACGGCTCATCGCCTGGGAGAGGGGGGTTCGAGCTTTCATTCATTTTCCTACCCCTCATATGCCGACCTGGGGGGAGCCGGATCAGGGCTCACCGGGCTGGCCGCGTACGGCATCTTCCCGGCAAGCCTCAGCACCGAACAGGAACCTCAAATTCTGCTCAGCATGCTGGTGACGGGGAACTACTTCCAGGTGACGGAGACACGGGCCGCGATTGGGCGGCTGCTGCTCCCTGCTGACGACCGTGGGGCGGCGGGCGCAGATCCAGTCGTGGTCCTGAGTTATCGAACGTGGATGGAACGCTTCAACAGTGACCCCCATGTTCTCGGTCGCAGTATCACCATTAACCGGAATCCGATGGTCATTGTCGGCGTCGCCGAAAAAGGCTTCCAGGGTCACACCGTCGGCATGGATGTCGGAGCCTGGATTCCGATGGGGATGTCCTCGGTCATGGGGGAGCGCGCGAGCCTGGGCGAGTTCCGCGCCAGCTGGCTCGAGTTGATCGGGCGCAAGGCAGCGGGAGTGTCGGCGCGCCAGGTGAGTGCGGCCCTGACCGCAACAGCGGCGTCGACCGCCGAGCGGTATGGAACCGAATCTCAGGGCGTCGATGTTCGACGCTACGCCCCGGTTCCCGCCTCGGCGATACTTCCGATTGCGGGTTTCCTGGGACTGCTCCTGGTGATTTCCGGCATCGTGCTTTTCATCGCCAGCGTCAATGTGGGTGGATTGTTGCTTTCACGATCACTGGCCAGGAGTCGAGAGATTGCCATCCGGCTGGCGATCGGGGCGGGTCGTCATCGGCTGGTGCGTCAACTTCTCACTGAAAGCATCCTGCTTTTCGGACTGGGTGGCGCTGCGGGAATTGGCCTCACTTTCATTGCGACGCGCGCACTCGCGCGATTCAGTCCTCCCATCGGGATGCCGATCAACTTCGACTTCCATCCTGACCTGGTGGTTCTTTCCATCGCGATTGTAGTGACCCTGACGACCGGCATCATTTTCGGCCTGCTCCCGGCGCTTCAATCCACCCGACCGGATCTCGCCCGGGCCGTGCGGGATGAGCACCTGGGAGGACGATTTCGCCGCTCACGTTTGCGCGGAGCATTTGTCGTGGTTCAGGTTGCTGGTTCCGTTCTCCTGCTGGTTGTCGGGGGCCTTTTTGTCAGGGCCTTGAGCAAGGCTGGAGCCATTGATCTTGGTTTCACGCCCGCCGACGTTCACGTGGCGGCGGTTGACCTGAGAGTTCATAACTACACCGAGCCGCAGGAGATCGCTTTTGTTGATCAGGTTGAGAGGTCGCTGAATGCGCGGGGTGGCTTTCTTCGGGTTGGGGCGACGGATGTCCTGCCACTGGCGATGAACAATCAGAGCTCCCTGGTGGTGGTGGAAGGTCGCGACCCGGTTCCGAACACTGGTCTTTTCGAGACCGATTTTTCGAGCATCAGTGCCGGTTACTTCGAAACCATGAGAATTCCAATCCAGCGCGGTCGTGATTTTACCGAGCAGGACAAGGGAGGAGCACCCGGGGTGGTTATTCTGAACCAGTCGCTGGCCAAAAAACTATGGCCGGGCGTGGACCCTCTGGGGAAGCGTCTCAGTTTTGGAAGCAGGACATTCGAGACACCGTTGGAAGTCGTCGGCGTTGTTACTGACAGCAAGTCCCGCTCGCTCGGCGGTTCGCCGGAACCGACCGTCTATCTGCCGCTCGCTCAGAATCCCTCGGCGTCGGTGTATTTCGTCGTGCGAACCCAGCCGGGCGCGCCTGCGCCGGCCGCCCTGCTGCGCCAGGCGATTCACGAGTCCGATCCGGCCATCCCGCTTCTTCACAATGCTCCGCTTCTTTCAATCATCGGGATCTCACTCCTCCCCAACCGGATCGCCGCTATCGTCGCCGGCCTTCTCGGTGCGATCGGTCTGTTGCTGGCGGCGGTTGGCCTGTACGGCCTGCTGGCCTATGCCGTGAGCCGTCGACAGAAGGAAATCGGAATCCGGATGGCCCTGGGCGCGTCCTCCGGGGATGTTCGACGGCTGGTTCTAGGCGAGGGTTTCCGACTCACGGTGCTGGGTCTCCTGATCGGGTTTGCCCTGGCCCTGGCGGCAACCCGGCTCTTGCGCAGCATGCTGTTCGGCGTGAGTCCGGCTGATCCACTCACCTTTCTGGCCATCGCGAGCCTTCTGGTTTTCACCGCGCTGATCGCGTGCGCCATGCCGGTTCGTCGGGCCACTCAAACCGATCCAATGGTCGCATTGCGCAATGAGTGATCCGGCAACCTTGACCCCGCTTCGTCCGGTTGTCTTCGAGATCATCCTCATCCTGAGCGAGCGCCCGGCCCACGGATACGGGATCATGAAAACCCTGCGGGAGCGTCCCGCAGGGCGCTGGGTCCTGGGACCGGGGACGCTGTACCGAACGCTGAACGAGATGCGGACCCTCGGTATTATCGAGGAAGCCGCACCCGAATCCGATTCCGAGCCGGCGCGTCGACGTCTGTATCGGTTGACTGGATTTGGACGAAAGGTTGGCGCCGCCGAGACCCGTCGCATGGAAAGCCTGGTGGCGCAGGCACGGTCAGCCTCCCTCCTTGAAGGGCACTAGTTTTTCCCGCCAGGTTCATCCGGGTTGCGCTGACGGCGCAATGGCGCAAACATCCATAACAGCGAAATCATGAAACGGACCGGCCCATCAGCCCGTCTGAGGTGGTTGGCCGCCCACGGCCGGTCGCCAGGAGCCGTCCCCCTCGTCCACCTGCTCGATTCTGTGTCGTAAGACTTTCACCCTGGAACGTCCATGACCGATCGTAGAGAATTCCTGAAGGTCGCGGGAATCACCGCCGCCGCCCTTGCGGCGGATGGGACGCTGCGGCAGGCCTTTGCCGGCGCCACTCGCCCGCCGACTCCCGGGCCGACGATGGATCCCGCGACCCGGGAGCTATTGATGGAGGCACTGAATGCGGCCAAGCTCGGCGGCGCCTCCTATGCTGATGTCCGCATCGGCCGGCAGAAGCGGAACTTTGTGTTCACTCGCGAGCAACAGATTCAGAACGTGGTTGACACGGAAACGATGGGGTGCGGGGTTCGGGCGCTGGTCGAAGGGACCTGGGGTTTCGCCGGCACTCAGCAACTCTCCAAGGCGGGTGTCGCCGCCGCCGCTCGGGAGGCTGTAGGGATCGCGAAGGCCAATCGAATGGCGCGTGATCGGGCGGTTGAGCTGCTGCCGTCGCCGGCCTACAAGGATGTGAGCTGGCAGAGCGCGTACACTATCGACCCGTGGACGGTTTCGGTCGAGGAAAAGGCGGACCTTCTTCTGCGGGCCAATGCGGAGGCGATGAAGATCCCCAAGGTGAAATTCGTCTCCAGTGGCCTGTTCATGGTGAAGGATGAACGCAACTTCGCCAACACCGATGGATCGGTCATCGCGCAGGTATTCATCCGCACCTTTCCCACCCTCACTGCGACCGCGGTGGCCGATGATCGCTCCGACTTTCAGCGGCGCTCGTTTGATGCGGCGCCGATGGGGCGCGGATGGGAGTACGTCCTGGAATCGGACATGGTGGGCCATGCCGGTAAGCTGGGCGAAGAGGCGGCCCAGAAGCTTACCGCCAGGCCGGTCGATGTCGGGCGCTACGACCTGGTTCTTCACCCCAGTCACCTCTGGCTCACGATTCACGAGTCTATCGGCCATCCGACCGAACTCGATCGGGCCATGGGGTACGAGGCGAACTATGCGGGGACCAGTTTTGTCGCGCCACCGGACAAGGTGCTCGGCAAGCTCAAGTACGGTCCGGAGTTCATGAACATCCAGGGAGATCGTTCGCAGGAGGGCGCCATCTCGACTATCGGCTACGACGATGAAGGGGTGAAGCCGGATGATTTTCTCATCATCAAGAACGGCGTGCTCAACGATTACCAGACGACGCGTGAGCAGGCGAACTGGCTCCGCTGGTGGTACGAGAGCCAGGGCCGGGAGACCCGGTCGCACGGGTGTTCCTATTCCCAGGGCTGGAGCGATGTGCAGTTCCAGCGGATGCCCAATGTGTCGCTCCTGCCCGGAACCGACGATCATACCTTTGAGGACCTGATCGCGGCGACGGACCGGGGAATTGCGATCGTGGGGGATGGATCGTTTTCCATTGATCAGCAGCGTTACAACGCGCAGTTCGGCGGGCAGGTGTTTTATGAAATCCGCGGCGGCAAGCGGGTTGGCATGCTCAAGGATGTCGCGTACCAGATGCGAACCCCTGATTTCTGGAACTCGATGGACATGATTGGCGGCAAGCGCAGCTATCAGCTGGGCGGGAGTTTCTTCGACGGCAAGGGTCAGCCGGGGCAAAGCAATGGTGTGAGCCATGGCTCGGTCCCGGCACGGTTCCGGCAAATCAACGTCATCAACACCGGGAGGAAGGCATGAGCGCCCCGATTCTTTCAAGCGAGGATGCCAAGGCCCTCCTTCAACGGGTGATTGGATTCTCCAAGGCCGAGCGGATCGAGGTCAGCCTGAACAGCGGCCGGGCCGCCAACACCCGGTTCGCCGCCAACCAGCTGTCCACGTCGGGAAGCGTGGAGAACACCAGCGTCGCGATTCAAAGCTGGTTTGGCCCCAAGCACGCCGTGACCACGACCAACGACCTGTCCGATGAGTCGCTCCAGCGGGCGGTCGCCTCTTCGGAAGCACTCGCGAAACTGGCGCCGGATGACCCTGAGGATATGCCGCTGCTGGGACCGCAGACCTACGTGCCGGTCAACGCGTACTTCGATAGCACCGCAAACCTTTCACCGGCGGACCGGGCCAGGGCGGCGATGTCGGCGCTTGAGGTGACTCGCGCTGCCGGGGATTTGCAGGCGGCTGGTTTCATCACTACCGGGGCGAATGCGAGCGCCTTGGCAAACAGCGCCGGCCTGTTCGCGTATCACCGCAGCACGTCTTCCAATTACACCCTGACGGTTCGCACGGCTGATGGCACGGGTTCCGGCTGGGGTGGTGCCGATCATCCTGACTGGTCCCAGCTTGATTTCAAGGCCGTGAGCGAACGGGCGATCGCCAAGGCGCGCGCGTCGCGAAACCCTGTCGCCATCGAGCCGGGACGATACACCGTGATTCTCGAGCCGCAGGCTGTGGGTGACCTGGTGCAGCTGATGGTCTTCTACGGCGATGCCCGATCGGCGGACGAAGGACGAAGTCCCTTCGTCAAGGAAGGCGGCGGTACCAAAGTGGGTGAGAAGATCCTGGATGATCGAGTGACGATCGTCTCAGACCCGCAAGATCCCCAGCTCCTGGGTCAGCCATGGGACGGTGATGGTTTTCCGCTCTCGCGGAAGGTCTGGATCGATAAAGGTGTGCTGGAGCAACTGTCGTATAGCCGGTTCTGGGCCAAGAAACAGGGCAAGACTCCGACTGGCGGTCCCAACTCGGTCAAGATGGGCGGCGGATCTACATCGCTCGATGAGATGATCGCCTCAACCGAGCGGGGCGTACTGCTCACCCGTCTCTGGTATCTGCGCGAAGTGGACCCGCGAACCATTTTGTACACGGGTCTCACCCGGGATGGCACGTTTCTCATCGAAAACGGAAAAATCAGCAAGGCGCTTCGCAACTTCCGGTTCAACGAATCGCCGCTCTTCATTCTGAACAACCTGGATGCACTGGGGCGTGCCGAGCGGCTGGCCGGGACCGAGTCGGGGGGGGATGTGGTCATGCCGTCGGTCAAGGTTCGCGACTTCAACTTTACCAGCCTCTCCGAGGCGGTCTGAACGCGATGGTTGCCAACGCCCGGCCCATTCCCGCGACCGACACATTGATCGCGGGGGTGGACCGTCTCCGTCGGGAAATCGGCCGGCGCATCGTCGGACAGGATGCGGTGATCGATGAGGTCCTCATGGCGCTGCTGGCCGGCGGGCATGCCTTGCTGGTCGGCGTTCCCGGCCTGGCCAAGACGCTGTTGATTCGTTCCCTGGCCGAAGCGATGCGGCTGGACTTCCATCGCATTCAGTTCACCCCGGACCTCGTCCCCAGCGACATCACCGGGACCGAAGTCATGGAGGAAGACGCGGCGTCGGGGAACCGGAGTTTTCGCTTCGTGCGAGGGCCCGTCTTCGCCAACATCGTGCTGGCCGATGAGATCAATCGGACGCCGCCGAGGACCCAGGCCGCGTTGCTGGAGGCCATGCAGGAACATCGCGTCACCGCCGCCGGTGTGTCGATGGCACTTCCGGAACCATTCTTTGTTCTTGCCACTCAGAATCCCATCGAGCAGGAGGGGACCTATCCGCTGCCGGAAGCGCAGCTGGATCGCTTTCTCTTCGATATCCGAATCGGGTATCCCCGGGAAGACGAAGAGATTGCCATTCTCCGAGCAACAACGGGAAGCAGGCCGGAGCCGCTGACCCCGGTACTCGACGTCGAGGAAACGCTGGCGCTTCAGCGCGCGACGCGGGCGATTCCCGCGGCGGACCCCGCGCTGCGCTATGCCGCGGCACTCGCCCGCGCGACCCGACCGGATGATGGCTCGACCGACCTGGTGCGAAAGTATGTGCGCTGGGGGGCCGGCCCCCGTGCTGGGCAGGCGCTCATCCTGGGCGCCAAGGCGCACGCGCTGTTGCGAGGCAAGCCCGTCGTGGCCCCTGACGACATTCGCCGGGTGGCCCTGCCGGTGCTGCGGCATCGAATCCTGGTCAACTTTGCCGCAGAGGCCGAAGGCATTACGCCGGAGCGGATCATCGAGGATGTCCTGGCACGGGTGCAGGCGCCGCGGGGAGAGATTCATCTTTAGTACCGCGGCGGCTCGATAACCCTCTGATACTTCTCACCAGATTGTCGCCACGAATCCATGCCTGCCGCGGGTGATTTTGGAGGCCTTCTCGACGCCCTGGTTGGCGTCTCCTGGCCGGCTCGCCGGCCCATCGGGTCTGGCGTCGCCGGGAGTCATCCATCTCGATTGCGAGGGATGACCGCCGAGTTCACCGAGTATCGCCCCTATCGCCAGGGCGACGACCCTCGCCGGCTGGATTGGAAGCTGCTCGCGCGGACGGATCGCGCGTACCTTCGGGTGACCGACGATCACGCGACCCGGACGACACTCCTCCTGGTGGACGCATCCGCGTCCATGGCGTTCCCCTCCGATTCACTCGCGAAATGGGGTCAAGCCTGCCGCGTGGCGGTTGGGCTGGCAGCGGTCGCACGTCGCGACGGCGATCCGGTTGGTCTCTTCATCGCGCGAGAACAGGGTGACGCGAGGCTTCCCCCAAGCTCGCGACGGCTCGCCATCGCGGACATCATTCGGACCCTGGGCGAAAGCGCCCCGCGCGGATCATCACCCCTGGCGAGTGGACTTCACGGAATCCGCGCGGGATGGCGGGTGGCCATCGTGTCGGATTTCCTGGGTGATGAGCCGGCGCTGCTTCGAGCCGCGCGCGAATTGATCGTGAACGGCGTTGAAGTGTTCGCCATTCATATCGTTGCGGCGGAGGAGGAAACTCCGTCAGCCGGCGTTCGGCTCGCGACGGATCCCGAGGATAATCGGGTCCGTCGGGTGCTCCACGAGGATGTCGTGAGTGAATACGTCCTGGCGTTCAGCACCTGGCGGGCGAGCCTGGCGGATGCCTGGCGGCGGGCCGGTGCGGAATATTCCCTGGCGCCGGCCGAAGAGGACGCGGCCGCTGTTATCCGGCGGATTGCCCGCGGGCTTCAACTGCCCAGCCTCACTCGATGACCTTCCTGGCTCCATGGTGGCTCGCCGGCGCAGGATTGGTGGCTCTCATGGTGACAGGGCTGCATCTCCTTGCCCGTCGCCGGCCCCGACCGGCGATCTTCCCGACCGCGCGCTTCATTCCCGATCGTCCGGCCAGCGCTGCAGCCCCCGCGTCCCGCCCGTCTGACCTCTTGGTTCTTCTGCTCCGGGTCCTGGCCATACTTCTCCTGGGGATCGCCTTTGCGCAGCCCCAGCGAGCTTCCCCTCGGCGCACCGCGCGGATTCTGCTCATCGATCGATCGCGCGCGGCGAGAACGCTCCCCGATAGTCAAACGATTGCTGCGGCGGAACAGGCCGACCTGGTAATCGTCTTCGATTCTGTCGCCCGCGCGGCAGGCAGGCAGTCGTGGCGGAATGATTCGAGTGGTCCCTCGACGGTTCGCGGGTCACTCTCCGTTGCTTTGTTGGCGGCCCTGCGGGCTCTGCCTTCTCTCCGCGAGAAGGGCGACTCCGCAACGA
>JBDTRF010000067.1:0-14474 GCA_039931815.1 Gemmatimonadota bacterium | reverse complement strand
TACCTTGTGGTATGCCGGTATCTCTTGCCTCTCTGCCGCACAACGACCGACCTCGAGAGCGGCTCTGGTCACTTGGAGCCGTGGCCCTCACGTCTACCGAGCTGCTCGCCATCCTGATCGGGACCGGGTCGGGAGCCTCCTCGGCGCTCGATGTAAGCGCGGGGCTGCTCAAGGTCAGTGAGGGTTCCCTTCGGCGCCTGGCTGCCCGACCTGCCGCAGAACTCATGAAGTCCAAAGGTGTCGGTCCCACCAAGGCGGCCAGGCTTCTCGCGGCCTTCGAGCTGGCCAACCGTCTCATGCAGGAAAGCCGCCCGGTCGTGGTCCGGATCCGGGAACCGGAGGACGTCGTCCGCCTGTTATCGAGTCGCCTTCGGGATTTGCAAGTCGAGGAATTTCATTTACTTGCATTGGACAGCCAGAGCCAGGTCTTGCGCGATGTCCTGATTACGCGAGGTTTGTTGAATAGCTCACTGGTTCACCCGCGGGAGGTCTTCCGGGCCGCCATCGCCGAAGCCGCTGCGGGTATTATTGTTGTACACAATCATCCGAGTGGCGATCCCACGCCCTCTGCGGAAGACCGAGCGGTCACCCGACAGCTGGTCGAAGCGGGCCGGCTGCTGGACCTGCCGGTATATGATCACGTGATTGTCGCCGGGGATCGATTCGTAAGCTTCGCATCCACCGGACTTTTGTAGATGACGTGCCCGCGACTCGCGTGGCCTGAGAGGATCCTCGCCCCGCCGCACGATTGGCAGAACCCACACGCTTAGCGCGAGCACCACTACAACGATCTCTGCGTAAATGAAGCCTCTCTATGAGTTCAAGATTGCTCAAATAGATACAGGGCAAGCCAGCATTTTCGTTTGTTCGAGCGGTTCGGGTCCGCCGATCCTTCTTTTTCACGGATTTCCTGAAACGCACCTGATGTGGCGCGACGTGGCACCGCTGCTCACACAGGATTGTTCGGTCATCTGTCCGGATCTCCGTGGGTATGGCCGGAGCAGTTGCCCAGCGTCCGCGTCAGACCACGCGCGCTATTCCAAGCGTGCGCTGGCGCAGGACATGGTGCTGGTGATGAAGCAGTTGGGGTTCGATCGATTTGCCGTCGTCGGACATGACCGGGGTGGGCGCGTCGCCTGCCGAATGGCACTCGATCATCCCTGCGTGGTTGAACGGTTGGCTGTCCTGGATGTTGTGCCGACCGAATCCGTGTGGAACCGGGCGGATGCCGGCTCGCCCTCAACTTCTGGCCCTGGTCGCTGCTCGCGCAGCCCGCACCCTTGCCCGCGCGAGTGCTCGAGACATGTGCCGCGGCGATCATCGATGATACCCTGGGAGGATGGGGCTCTCCCGCGAACGTGTTTCCCGCGGAAGTTCGCGCCGCTTATGTTGAGGCACTCACGTCCTCGGGGGATGCCCATGCGATCTGTGAAGAATATCGGCGGCGGCCACGATAGACCGGGAGCACGACAAGGCGGATCGTGAACGGTGGCGCCGGATCGAGTGCCCGCTCCTCGCCATCTGGAGTGCCGCGGGCCGGTCGGGACCTGGTATACCCGGGAGGGCGGCCCTCTTGCCTTGTGGCGGGCATGGTGCCTAGATGTTCAGGGGCTCAGTATTGACGCGGGGCACTTCTTTCCAGAAGAGATGCCTGAGCCAACCGCCACGGCGTTGGGTGCTTTTATGAAATCACGGGCCATGAGCCCTGGGCCAGGGAAAGGAAGCAGAGCTACTCCGGAATGACCGCAATCGCGACTGATCTCGCCACCGCTGCCCCTGAATTCTCCGCCGTGCTCGACCGGCTGGGAGACAGGCTGGACCGGGACCTCATCGAGAGGGCCTGGCGCTTCAGCGCGGCTGCGCACCAGGGTCAGAAACGGTTATCCGGAGAAGATTTCATCTCTCATAGTATCGCCGTGGCCATGATCCTGGTCGATCAGCTGCTCGATTCGACCTCGATCGCCGCGGCCCTGCTTCACGATGTAGTCGAGGATTCGGATGTCAGGGGAGAGGACATCACTCGTGAGTTCGGCCCCGAAGTGGCGGCGATCGTCGACGGCCTGACCAAGATTTCCCATCTCACCTTCCGTTCTTCAGCCGAGGAGCAGGTCGAGAACTATCGGAAGCTGCTGCTCTCGATTGCCAAGGACGCCCGCGTCATCATCATCAAGCTGGCCGACCGGCTTCACAACATGCGGACCCTGGAGCCGCTCTCCGAGGAAAAGCGCCGGCGAATCGCGATGGAAACCCGCGAGATCTACGCGCCGCTGGCGCATCGCTTCGGTATGGCCGAGGTCAAGGCCGAGCTCGAAGACCTGGCCCTCAAGTTCCTCGAGCCCGAAGAGTACGATGGACTGTTCCGCCAGGTGTCGGCGAAACGGGCGGTGCGGGAGCAGATGATTCAGAAGCTCAAGGTGCCGCTGGAACAGGAGCTGGAGCAGGCGGGAATCCCCGACTTCGAGATCACCGGCCGACCCAAACATCTCTGGTCCATTTTCCAGAAGATGAAAAAGCGGAACAAGCCCTTCGATGAGATCTACGATCTCATGGCGATCCGCGTCCTGGTCAACTCGGTGCCCGAGTGTTATCACGTGCTGGGGCTGATTCACCACAACTGGACGCCGGTGCAGGAGCGAATCAAGGACTATATCGCTTCGCCCAAGTCCAACGGCTATCAGTCGCTGCACACTACCATCTTCGGACCCGGCGGCCAGCTCTTCGAAGTGCAGATTCGCACCCATGACATGCACCGCACCGCGGAGCACGGCATCGCGGCGCACTGGTTGTACAAGAACGATGGTCGTCCGGACGAACTCGACCAGCAGCTCGGCTGGTTTCGTCAGCTGCTGGAGTTGCAGCAGGACACGCACAACCCGGAAGAGTTCCTCGAGTTTCTCAAGATCGACCTGTACCAGGACGAGATCTTCGTCTTTACGCCGCAGGGAGACGTCAAGCGACTGCCCAAAGGCGCCACCCCGATCGACTTTGCCTTCATGGTGCATACCGAAGTCGGGCTCCGCTGCCAGGGCGCCAAGATCAACGGCCGGATTTCTCCCCTTCATCGTGAGCTCAGAAATGGAGACACGATCGAGATCCTGACCAGCAACAACGCGCGCCCGAGCCGGGACTGGCTGAGCCACGTGCATACGGCTCGAGCGCGGCACAAGATCAAGCAGTGGGTCCGCCACGAGGAAGAGCAGGTCAGTCTCACCCTCGGCAAGGAGATCCTGACGCGCGAGGTCAAGCGCCGTCGCCTGGATCCTCCGGACAACGCGCAGGTGGAAAAGGCCGCGGAGACGCTGGGCCTCGCCAATGGTCATGGACTGGAAGTTGTGCTCGGCCGGGGCGACCTCGCGGTGGGGCAGGTGATCAAGGCGCTGTATCCCGATCTGCCGGGCGACGCGATTCAGGAGCCCAGGCCCACCGTGTTCGGCCGGGTGATGGATCGCCTGCGACTCGGTCGAGGAATCAAGATCCAGGGCGTGGACGGCCTGATGGTTCGCTACGCGCAGTGCTGTCAGCCGGTGCCAGGCGATCCCGTCGTGGGGTACGTGACGCAGGGCCGGGGGATTTCCATCCACCGGGGCGATTGTCCCAATCTGCTTACGCTATCGGCGGAAGGCCGGCGAGTCGAGATTGACTGGAAGGAAATGGAGGGCGAGTCATTCGCGGTGCGGTTGGCGGTGCAGGCCGACGATCGTCGGGGGCTTTACGCCGACATCATGGAGGCCATCAGCCAGACCGGCACCAATATCAAGGGCGCGGACCTGCACAGCAAGGATGGATCGGTGTTCGGGACCGTGTACGTCGAGGTCGACAACCTTCCCCACTTGTCCAAAGTCATGAAAGCGGTGCGCAAGGTGAAAAGCGTGACCGAAGTAGAGCGACGAGAGCCAGCGGCAAGCTAGGCTGACGGATCAGAAACAATCGTGCCTGCCGCTATCGCCGGTCGCAAGGTGACGTAAGTCCCGGCCGCCTCACCGCCCATGTTGCATTTCCCGCCAGTTTCCCTGGATCTCCCGCGGATTGAAATTCGGATCGTCGCTCAGGATGTACTCCCCCTGCCCGTTACTCCACGCGCCCCGGTAGCCACTTGAGAGCTCCACTCTTTCATTGCTCGTGGGGTCGACATACGTCTCGATACCCCGGGTCGTCTGGCTCCAGGCGCTGGCGACCCGCGCCTGAGACTGTTGTGAATATTCGTACCCTTGCCGCTGAATGTCGCTGATCTCGCGCTGGGCCTGGGACCAGATGCGGGCCCGGTCCATGGCGCCTCGCGTTGCAGTGTTGTTCATCCCTGAGAGCACCTGGCTGATCGCGCTGGTCCAGGTGATGTTGGGTTTGATCGAGGAAATCATCGTGGTGAAGAGAGCGGAATTGCGTTCCAATCCACCGGGTGACGACCAGGCACCGAGGAGATAGCTGGTATAGGCGGAGTGGGACGGTGTGTTGGCCAGCTGGCCCTGCATGGCCGCGGAGGCCGAGGGCGTCATCGTCGTCGTGTACTGGATCGTTGCCGTGACCCACTCTTCGACCGGTTGGCCATTGATCTGGTAGGAAAGCTTGACCCGGGCCGCATCGGTCTTGAGATCGATCTGAAGTCCCATGGCCGCGGCCTGCTGCATGTAGGCGCGCTGCGCGGCCAGCGCCGATTGCGCGACCTGCGGGAGTGGTTCGGTGCTGATCACCCGGGCTCCCCGTCGAAACCCTGGCACCAGCTTCCCGGTGATGAAGCCAGCGGCACCGACCATCGGCGCCATGTCGCAGGGACGGGGGCCGCCGGCGGCCGCGGCGGCCTGCTGGGTCATCTGGCGCTGATACGGATCATCAAACCAGTTCCAGGTATACCCGGGAAACAGTTCCATTCCCATCAGGCCGTCGGGCGATATGGCTCGCACGTGGCCCTGGACGGTCAGTGGCAGGCAGCCGAAGGAGTTCACCCATTGGATCCCGCCTTCCACTCGCCATGTGGTCGGCATCAGGAACCGAAAGGCCTCGACCGGCTGACCGAAACCCGAGTTGTCCATGATGCGAACGACCTTGAGGCGCACATAGTCACTGCCTGAGGGAGATTCCGGCTGCGATGTCGATCGGGGCGGACCCGACTGATCCGATGACGTCCGCGCGTCTCCCGTGGCGAGGCATGACGCAAACACGGCGGCCGACAAGAGGGTCAGTGATCCGTGGGCCATGGTAGATCTCCGTTGGCAGGCAATCGATGGATCGTTGAAACTGGGAGGAAATCGAGGATACTCACCCAACCGGTACTTGGGAAGGTTTGAGCGCCTGGTGCTTGATCCGGGCGGCAAACCTCGCGTGAAAGCAGTTATTGTTCGCGGCAGAAAAGAAAGATTCCTGCCTCCTCCTGGGAGTCATCGTGAACCCATCCGTACGACCGAAAGGCATCACCGCGCTCGCTCTCTTTTTCGCCTTTGGGACCCTCATGAGCGGGATCGCGGCCCTCGCGCTGGCATGGCCCGGCGGGCCGCTCGACATCATGTGGCGCGCCAATCCGGCGGCGCGCGAAGGCTTTGCGTCAATAGGTCCCTGGGCCGTACTCCTCATGCTTGTCGTCGGTGCCGGTTGTGCGGCCGCGGCGTACGGGTTGTGGAGGCTCCACTCGTGGGGCCGGTACCTTGCCATGGCCGTTCTGGCTATCAACATGATCGGCGATACCGCTAACGCAATCGTCAGGAAGGATCTGAAAACCATGGCAGGGGTGGTTATTGGCGGAGTATTCGTCGGATACCTCGCGAAGAGCTCCACGAAAAAGGCCTTCCCCGTTTCCTAGCCACCCATCGGCGAACGAATCGCCAATGCATTCTCCGCCAGGTCAGAGCGTGCTCCTCTGGTAAGTCCCCATGAGCTCCGCCTTCGCCAGCACGTGGCCTTCTATCGCGTGTAACAACTCGAATTTCGTCGCATTATCGGTTCGCGGGAGCGCGATGTCGAGCGCGTAGAGCGTGTGGTAGTATCGATGGCGGCCGATCGGAGGACAGGGTCCACCGTAGGTTGTCCGTTTCCAGTCGTTGAGTCCCGACACGGTACCCGGGGGCAGCTCATCGGGGGCGATATCAGCCGATAGCCGGTCGGTATCTGCGGGAATATTGTAGAGCACCCAATGGACCCACGTCCGCAGAGGTGCGGCGGGATCAGGCGCATCGGGATCATCGACGATCAGGACGAAACTTTGTGTCGCGGCCGGAGCGCCACTCCACGAAAGTGGGGGAGAAATATTCTCTCCTTCACAGGTGAATCGGGAAGGGATGGGCTGACCTGACTCGAACGAGATGGAAGTTATTTCGAAAGGCATGGGTGATCGGGAAGCGGTGGACACGGGACTGTCGCGGCTCCGTCTCCAGATTAACCTGTGGCGGGGATTTGTGTTAGAGAAGATGCCGGGAGAGTTCCCGGCGGAACCCTAGGAAGGACTGGAACGAGGGTGATGAACGCCGATCTGGTGCTCGGCTTGCAATGCTCGCATTTCTGACGCGGCAATCTCCTGCCATTCTGATATCTGCTCGATAACATCCTCCCGGGTGGCGACGGCAGCATTCAACCTGTTGCCCTGCTGCTCTTCTCCCGCCGCGACCGCCGATTCGTGGGCCAGGGAATTGGCGATGTGCACCGCGAGGGCCGGCGTGATGTAGCTGACGTCTGCGACGGGCTGATGATGCAACCGGACCGCGTCAACCAGGATTGGCGGAAGTCCCCAGAGCTTGAGCAGTTCCGCGCCGGTGGTCGCGTGGGACGGCCATCCGTGACTCAATTCCCCCAGGTGAATCTCCTGTCCCTGGGCGGCCAGGATCAGTCGCGAATACTCGACCGGCAGCTTCGAGGCGTGCACCAGTTTTCCGATATCATGCAACAGGCCGGCAGTGAACGCTTCTTCCTTATCGCGGCCCCGTTCCACGATCCGCGCCGCAATTCTTCCGGTCAGGAGAGAATGAAATTTATGGTGGTCGATGGAAAAACCGGTGCACTGATCGCAGGAGTCAAACACCCGGAACGCCTCCACCGTGAGCACGATGGCCTTGAGGGTGGTGGCCCCCAGGTACGTCACCGCGCGATCGATCGATGTGACCTCCTGGGCGAGGCCCAGCCATGCCGAGTTGGCGACCTGGAGAACCTTGGAGGCGAGAGCATCGTCGCGAGCGATAATTCTCCCGGCGTCATGAACGGTACTCCGGATATCCAGCAGCGTGGTGACCAGGTCGGTGTAGATCCGCGGGGTACTGGGGAGTCCGCTGATACTGGTGACCGCCAGGCGAATCGCGGGAGTCAGGACGTCGCTCATATCCGAAACCCGACGGACCGCCTCAATCAGGTCGCCGGGGTTACAGGGTTTCAGCAAGTGGATATGAATGAGCGGTGCCAACTGGACATTGACGACTTCATCGACGCAACCGGAAAGCACCACGCGGACGACCCCGGGAAAGTCATCCCTGACATGCTGCAGAAGGGTAGCGCCGCTCATCCCCGGCATCTGCAGGTCAGTAATGATGGCATCGTAGCGGTCCGCCGAGAGGGCCTCCAGGGCCATTGCACCACTGGTCGCGGTACTCACCGCCTGGACCCGCGGAGAGATGCGGAGCAGTCTGGCCAGGGCGCTCAGGACGATCGGCTCATCGTCTACCAGCAGGAGTCGCATTAGAAGTAGTGCTCCCGCCGGGGGCTCGCCTTCGGTTCCATCGGGAGGCTGACACGAAACGTGCTGCCTGCTCCGAGGGTGCTGGTGAACTCCAGCGTGCCGCCGTGCCCTTCCTCGACGATGGTGCGGGCAATCGCCAACCCCTGGCCGCTTCCCTGGCCAACCGGCTTGGTCGTGAAGAACGGTTCGAAGATCCGGTCGGCCAGCTCAGAGGCGACGCCTCCCCCGGAGTCGGTGACAGAAATGTGCGCGTGTCCGCCGTGATACTCCGTCCGCACCGTAAGGCAGCCCTGTTCACCCGTCTTCGCGTTCACTTCCCGAATGGCATCGACCCCGTTGAGGATGAGATTGAGCACGACCTGGTTGACCAGACCCGGCTGACAGATCACCGGTGGAAGTTCGCCCAGGTGACGCTCGATCCGGGCCACCGGGCGAATCTGGGTGCGCGCCAGGAGCAGGGCACTCTCAACGATCTGATTCAGATCGGCGGCGACCATGGCGGAAGTACCTGGATGGGCCAGCGTCTTCACCGCCCGCACGATCTCGTTGGCTCGCAGCACCCCCTCGATCGCCTGAGCCAGGGCTTCGGGAATCTCCAGCTCGAGATTCTTCAATGAAGCCGCCGATGTGGGTCCGGGGGCCGGATGCGCCTGGTAGTGGCGAATGAGCGGGAGGACGACTTGAAAGGCTTCCTTCAGAAAGGCCAGGTTATCCCCCAGACTCTGCATGGGCGTGCTCAGCTCATGCGCGATCCCGGCGGCCATCTGGCCGAGGGATTCGAGCTTTTGAGACTGCCGCAGGCGAAACTGAGTTGGTGGGGCCGTCATGGGTTACGTCGCATTCCTTGGTAGTTACCAGGTAGTATCGGAACCCGGCGACTTTTCTTTACTACCACGACCTGGGGGGCCTAACGGGCGAGCGTAGGGCGGCGGCGTTCGTTCCGAAGTGGAAAAGAGGGAATTGGGACGTTCGCAGGGCGGCGACGTTTGCGGCGGTACAGCACCCGATCGGCCTGGGCCAGCAGGCTTTCCAGGTCAGTCTGGTCCACCCCGGAGAACTCCACTGCGCCAACGCTCACGCTGAGGCCATAGGGCGCATCGATTTCCTCGGAGGCCTGTTTGAACCCCGCGCTGATCCGCCGCGCCAGCAGCCGAAGCGTCGAACTTTCCACATCATACGCGAGAGCGACGAATTCGTCGCCCCCAAATCGGGCGAGAATGTCTGAGCTCCGAAGGGATGCGCGAAGCAGCTCCCCGGCCCGCACGATGGCCCGATCACCCTCCTGATGTCCAAACTGGTCGTTGATCGTCTTGAGGCCGTCCACGTCCGCGCAAAGAAGAATACATCGACAGCGCGACCGCCTTGCCATCCGGCGCTGGGCCTCCGCCAGAAAGAAAAATCCACGGCGATTAGAGAGACTGGTCAGCGGGTCGGTCAGACTCAAATCACGCATTGCCAGGAGGTGTCGATGGCGCTCACAAGCCAGTCGAACGGTCCGGGAAAGGCCGGCGGATGTCATCTGCTGACGAATGAGATAGTCCTGCGCGCCCAGCCGCACTGCGGCTCCAGCGATGTCCTCGTCAGCCTGGTCCGCGATGACGACCACTGGCGTCTGGGGAACCTGCCGCAGAATATCCTCGATCATCCTGAGGCTGTCCGGAGTCGTGATGTCGACGAGGAGCACGTCGACGGATCCTTCATGCAATCGACGAAGCGTGGCCGGATACTTGTCCTGCGCCTCGTAGACCAGGTCTGGTCCCTCGGCCATCAAGGCCAGCCGGCCAACGATCGCGTGCTGACCGCGCCGTGGTGCAATCCCAAGGACGACCAGCGGCGAAGCAGGTCGATCGTTCTCCCGCTCTAAGTGCGGCGAACTGACGCTCACCGGAGCGCGCAGTGATAATGCAGTCACGGTTCGTCTCGATGCGCGGCCAGCGCCGCGTTGTTAGGGGCAACGATAGGTCTGGGTGTGCCCCATCTAAAGCAGGTCACGTGCCGAGCTTGCATATCCCCGGGGCTGGTATGGTAAGATGATATCCAGCAGGGACTTCACAGCAAACGACCTGGGGGTTTCTGGCGGAGAATCTTCCGGGGACCGGCACTTACTTCCTGAGGAGGGAAACAATGGCCGGTATTTCCGATGGTCCAACGTGGCCCGGTTCAGTGTGCATGCCTCTCAACTTATATTTGACCATGCCCAACTTCTGGATTCTCAAGACCGAGCCGTCCACCTACTCCTTCCAGAACCTTGTTGCTGACCGACGGACCGTGTGGGACGGTGTCGCTAACCCGGTCGCCATCAAAAACATCCGTTCGATGGCGGTGGGGGATGAGGTCATGATTTACCACACGGGGGATGAGAAGGCGATCGTGGGATTCGCCTCAGTCGTCGGCGCCCCCTTTCCTGACCCAGCATCGGAAAAGAGCGTGGTGGTCGAACTCCAGGCTGGGAAACCGATCGCCAAGGCCGTCACCCTGGCCGCGATCAAGGCCGACCCCGCTTTCAAGGATCTTGCACTCGTGCGTCAGGGTCGACTCTCTGTGGTACCAGTCCCGCCCGACCTCTGGAAACGCCTCCTCAGGATGGGGGCCTAGTCTCACCAGTCTCTCCGCGCGGGAACCCTCATCTGTTTTCATGGGAGCCTGCTGGTGGCAGGTTCCGCGTCCTACCGAACAAATACCGTAACTATTATCTTGAGATATGCCGAGTCCCCGTTTTGAAGTCATCGCGCCATTTAAGCCTGCCGGGGACCAGCCGCGTGCCATCGTCGAGCTGACCCGGGGAATTCAATCGGGGGAGAAGTACCAGACACTCCTCGGTGTCACCGGTTCAGGCAAAACGATGACCCTGGCCCACGTCATCGCCAATATCGGCAAGCCCACCCTGGTGCTGTCGCATAACAAGACCCTGGCCGCCCAGCTGTATGGCGAGCTTCGCCAGTTTCTTCCCCGGAATGCGGTCGAATATTTCGTCTCGTATTACGACTACTACCAGCCCGAAGCGTATGTCCCGTCCACCGATGTCTACATCGAAAAGGACGCCTCGATCAACGAGGACATCGAATCGCTGAGACTCCGGGCCACCACCAGCCTGGCCGAGCGGAGCGATGTTGTCATCGTGGCCACGGTGAGCGCGATCTATGGCCTGGGCGACCCGGTCGAGTACCGGAATCTTATCACCGCCGTGGCGGTCGGCGAGAAGCGCGGCAGGGATTCGATTCTGCAGGATCTGGTTCGCATCCACTACCAGCGGAACGATCTCTCCTTCGAGCCCGGCACCTTCCGCGTCCGGGGCGATACCATCGAGATCTTTCCGGCGTACGATGAAGTCGCGGTGCGCATCGAGCTGTGGGGAGACGACGTCGAGCGGATATCCAAGATTCACCCGCTCACCGGTGATGTCATCCAGGTGCTCGATCGCTGTGCGGTGTACCCGGCTAAGCATTTCGTGACCCAGCGAGCGACCATAGAGCGGGCCGTGCGCGCCATCAAGGAAGAGCTCGCGAGCCGTCTCCTCGAACTTCGCGGCGCGGGCAAGCTGCTGGAAGCGCAGCGCCTGGAATCCCGCACGACCTTTGATATCGAAATGATGCTCGAGATCGGCACCTGCGCCGGCATCGAGAATTACTCGCGCCACCTGAGTGGCCGGTTGCCCGGCGAGCGTCCGGCCTGTCTCTTCGATTACTTCCCGCCTGAGTTTATGGTCGTGGTCGATGAGTCCCACGTCACCCTGCCGCAGATCGGCGGCATGTTCAACGGGGACCGCGCCCGCAAGCTGACTCTGGTGGATTACGGCTTCCGCCTCCCCTCGGCGTTGGACAACCGGCCGCTCATGTTCGATGAGTTCATGGGGCTGGTTCCGCAGATGGTCGCGGTTTCCGCGACACCGGGGGAGTTCGAGCTCAACCTGACGTCCGGGAAGGTGGTCGAACAGATCATCCGGCCGACGCACCTGATCGACCCGGAGATTTCCATCCGACCGGTGAAGGGGCAGGTGGACGATCTGCTGCATGAAATTCGCGAACGGGTAAGTCGCCACGAGCGAGTTCTTGTCACCACGCTGACCAAACGGATGTCGGAAGATCTTACCGACTACCTGCAGCAGACCGGTGTGCGGGTACGGTACCTCCACTCCGACATCGACGCGATCGAGCGAATGGAGATCCTGCGTGGCCTGCGCCTCGGCGATTTCGACGTGCTGGTCGGCATCAATCTCCTCCGCGAAGGGCTCGATCTGCCGGAAGTGTCGCTGGTCGCGATTCTCGACGCCGACCAGGAAGGATTCCTCCGCTCGGACCGGTCGCTGATTCAGACGGTCGGTCGCGCGGCAAGAAACGTGAATGGCCAGGCCATACTCTACGCCGACCGGATGACTGGCTCCATGCAGCGGGCGCTGGCGGAGATGGATCGCCGACGGGACATCCAGCGAAGTTTCAACCTGGAGCACGGTATCACGCCCGTGTCCATCATCAAGTCGCTCGAAGAGGTGCGGCTCTCAACCCGTGTCGCCGATGCGAGAAGTGAGAAGCCGGAGAAGCTTAAGGCGATTGTGTCCGGAGGGGATCTTCACGATCCTGCGCGTCGAGCCACGGCGATCGCCGCGATGGAGCAGCAGATGCGGGAAGCGGCGGCGAACCTGGAATTTGAAGTGGCGGCGATGCTGAGAGACCAGCTGATCGAACTCAAGGCGATGGGCGGAGGCGAGCCGCGCCGGCCCGCGCCGAAACGCCGTCAGAGAACGGGATAATCGTGCTCCTGCCAGGCCTGCCTTCACGGTCGAACCGATGACCGGCACCTACAGTGAAGGCGAGCTTCACGCCCAGGGGGAATTGCTCGGCCGCTCCCTCCCACCGGGAAGTGTCATTTTCTTCGAGGGAGAGCTGGGTGCCGGTAAGACCTCGCTCGTCCAGGCAATTGCTCGAGGCCTGGGCGTTCCCGGCAATGCGACCAGTCCCACCTATGCCCTGGTCCACGAGTATCACGGGCGGCGTGGCCCGGTCTTTCACCTCGATTGTTATCGGCTCAAGTCCCCCGATGAGGCCGCTGACCTGGATTGGGAAACTCTGCTCAAGACCGGTGATGCGATCCTGATTGAGTGGCCGGAGCGGGCGGGGAGTTATCTTCCCGCCCCGACGATGCGATGTCGGCTGGAGCATGTCGAGGAGGAAGACGTGCGCCGATTGTCGATTGACCCGTAATTCCGGCGCATCCTCTTCAGTCGGCGCCTGGTCTCTCACTGTCCCTGATCCGATGACACTGCCTGCCCCGATGTGGATTGCCTGCGAAACCAGCGGGGACCAGGCGTCCGTCGCGACTCGGCTGCCCGATGGCACCATTGCCGAGGAAGTTATTCCCGGGTCGCGCCGGCACGCCCGTGAATTGATTCCGGCGCTGGAACGGCTCCTGACGGCAAGCAACTGCACCATCAAGCGAGTGCAGGGAGTTCTTGTCTCCGATGGTCCCGGAAGTTTCACCGGTCTTCGGATTGGCGCGACGGTCGCCAAGGGCCTGGCGCACATGCGCCGCTGTCCCCTGCGCTCTGCTTCCGCGCTCGCCGTGATTGCCCGGGGAGGCTGGCGGGCTGCAGGGGGTGGCGCGCGACGGGTCCTCGCGGTGACGGATGCGCTTCGAGGTGACGTCTACGCTGCGCTGTATCAGATAGACGATGCCACCATGGTTGACATCATGCCGTGGGCCGTCGTGTCTCCGGCTGCGCTCGAATCCTGGCCCGGCCCGGACCTGCTCGTCAGCACGATGGCGTTGCCGATTCTCGCCGGCACCCAGCAGGTCGATGGTGAGGGTGCGCTGCCACGGGCCGCCACGTTGCTGGACCTGTTTCAGCTGGACGGTGCGACCACGCTGGTCACCGACCTGGAGACCTGGGAGCCGGATTACGGCCGGCCCGCCGAGGCACAGGCACGCTGGGAAGCCGCTCATGGCCGTCGCCTACCAGATTCGACCGGCACGGCTCGCTGACGTTTCCGAGCTGGCCGACCTCGAGCCCCGGTGTTTTACTGACCCGTGGTCGGCCCAGGGCTTCCGGGAAATGCTGGGCTATCCCCACGTGGTGGCCCTGGTAGCTGAACTCAAATCTCGACGCATAGCCGGCTATCTGATCGCCAGGGCCATAGAAGATGAGGGCGAGATTCTTAATATCGCGGTGGCGCCAGAAAACCGTCGCCACGGAATCGGGCTCGGATTACTGGAGACGGCCCTTCGCGACCTCTCGGGTCGCGGTGTAGAATCGGTCTTCCTCGAGGTGCGTGCCTCAAACCAGCCGGCGGTGGACCTTTACGTCCGTCTGGGATTTCGTCCGGTCGGCCGGCGGCGGGAGTACTACCGAAAACCCGTTGAGGACGCGATGGTCCTCAGATGGGAGCAGGCAGGCGGGCTGTCGGCAAGACGGGGGAGTGAGGGATTGTAGAGAAGCGGCCTTCAACTGGCCTGAGGCTGGCGACGGGGATCACGACGGCACTGTCGCGGGTTGATTTTGGCCCGGACTGGCATCGCTGGCTGTTCTGAGAGGTAGCCTGCATTTTTATGGTACCATCGAGGTATCTTTTCGTTATTCACAGGACGGCGCACGTACTACTTTGGACTCCACCGTCCGTCCTTTTCCATGCTATTTCTCGCAGGAGGTCGCCGTGAGTCGAAGCCTGAACAAAGTCATCCTGATCGGAAACCTGGGTGCCGATCCCGAGGTACGGAGCACGTCCAATGGATCCCGGGTTGCCACCGTCTCCCTGGCCACGGGGCGGCAGTGGAAGAACCAGAGCGGGGAAAAGCAGGAGAAGACCGAGTGGCACCGGGTCATTTTCTGGAA
>JBDTRF010000066.1:0-14511 GCA_039931815.1 Gemmatimonadota bacterium | reverse complement strand
GCACCTCGCGGAGGCGCGGAGGATCACGGAGCACGCTGAAAGGCCGTGCAATAGATCCAGTGGTAGTGTCCGTGATCCCGTGTTTCTCCGCTTCTCCGCGTGGAGCAGTTGCAGGGTACCAGATAGTCGTTCGACCGAACAGCACCTCGCGGAGGCGCGGAGGATCACGGAGCACGCTGAAAGGCCGTGCAATAGAACGGCGATGACCCGGTGGTATTCTCCGTGATCCCCGTGCTCCGCGTGGAGCAGTTGAATACCTCACCAATGCATACTGATCCTCCAGTAATAGCGGTAACCATTCGGACGCCTCGTGTATCCTTTTGCCACCCTTCACCGGAGCCTTCCAGGGAGTTGCTCCCGAGTTAAGAATGCGGAGGGCTGGCAAATTCAATATTTCGCGATATGTATTGATTCATCCCTTTATTTGGCTTGCAGGGTCCTGATCCCGAGGCACGAATGGCAGCCGATGTACGCGGGTTGATTCCAGCGATGTCAATGCTGATCGGACTGGTCAGCTCGGGCCAGGCCCAGGTCGCGGCCAGTCTCGATCTCACCATGGCGACGCCGTACGTCTGGCGGGGCCTTACCCGGGCCAATGGAGCTTCGCTACAGCCGGAAGGATTCCTCTCACTGGGATTAGCGAATGGGTTCTTGAGTGCCGGGGCCTGGGCCAACTATGAAATGGGGCCTTCGTCTCCGGGAAACCTGTCGGATATCGGCTCCGCCCGTCCCGGGTATAGTGAAGTCAACCTCTGGGCCCAGTATGGCCGTCATCTCGGCGAAGTAGAAACCACCGTCGGTGTCGTGCATTACCGTCACCTCGGCACCCGCGCCAACGCTCGCCGTACCAGCATCGACAACACCACCGAACTGTATGGGGGCTTTCAACTCACCTCCACCTACCTTGTTCCCAAGCTCGTGGCCTACGTCGATGTCGATCATGTTCGCGGTGTATACCTCGAAGGCAGCGCCACCGTTCCATTGCTGGCCTATCCGTTCGGTAATCCGATTGTGTTCTATGCCACCGGCCTGGCCGGATTCAATGTGAGCCAGGACGTGAACGTTCTGCATCCTGACCAGGGCGCGACCTTTGAGAAAGATGGCTTGACCCATTTCGATTTTTCCCTGCGGGCGACACTGAACCTCGGGCACAGGATCCCGCTCTCGTTCAACCTTGAGCCGCACTGGCAGTACAAGATTGACCAATTCACTCAGCGCACCAGCCCTGAAGCAGGAGACGCCAGACGCCACGTCCAGTTCTGGTTCGGAATCTCTGCCTCGACGGCTGTCACCCTTATTCCTGTCGGAGCCCGATGAAACTCCTTCTAGGAATGGTGGCGGCGCTGGGGTTGGGGGGCGGGGTTTCCCTGTCCTCGCCGGGCCAGCCGGGACTCCCCGCCGCACGTTGTGCCGGATTCTGCGCCGGCTTTGGTCGCGCCGATATCACCCCGCCCCCGGGAGTCGGCCTGGCTGGCAACGGGCCTGAAGGAAAGCAGGCGAGGGGATATCGCGTGCGACTGATGGTGCGGGCTTTGGTGCTCAAGGACGCGAGGGGTGAAGCCATCGCGCTCGTCGTGGCGGACCTCGCCCATATCTCACCCACCTTGCATCGACTCACCGCCGCCCGGGTCGCCGCGCAAACCGGACTCAGCGCCGATCGTATCATCATTTCCGCAACGCACACCCACGCGGGACCTGGCCATTTCTACTCTGAAAAGCAGTACAACGGCTTCGGCTCGTCGGTCTCGGGGTATGATACCGCCCTGGTTACCATGCTGAGTGATGGGTTCAGCCGCGCCATCCTCGACGCGTGGGAGGGCCAGCGTCCGGCCCGCGCCGCGTGGGGCCAGATGCCGGTCTGGGGGTTTACCCGGAATCGAAGCTACGAGGCGTACCTGCTCAACAAGCCATCCGTGTCGCCACCGTTTCCGGTTCCTTCCGGGGTTGATCCGGTTCATGCGGCCGTAGACCCGACGTGGACCATGCTGAGGGTCGATCTGCGGGGAGACGGAGGGGATAGCACCTACTATCCCGCCGGAGCCTACAGCGTCTTCGCGATTCACGGAACGGCCAATCCTCCGGATGGCGACCTTCTCGACGCGGATATTCACGGCGCGCTGGAGCGGGGCCTGGAACGGTATATCGATCAGAAACGCGGTTACCGGGAGTTTCGCTCACCCGCGATTCACCTCGTCGCCAATGGCACTGAAGGTGATGTGTCGCCCGACTGGCCGGCCACCGCGCGATGTGGAATTCCCCGAATCCAGCCGGCGCTCCATCCAGGTGGCCTCCGCACGCCAAGCGCGCCGTGGGTGTGGCGCTTTTCCGATTCGGTCACCGTGGCTCTCTGCACGCATGTCGCTCGGGAGTTCATTACGGCGGCGGGAGATTCAGTGAGCCGGCGACTCATCGGACTCTACGACAAGCTGGGAAACGAACTCAAAAGCGATCTCCCCATCGCCGTCGCCTTTCGGATCGACTCGCTGCCCGGCTTTCATGGGCTGTGCCCGGCGCCCTTTACCGGAGTGTCGACCACGGCCGGAGCGGAAGACGGACCGACGCGACTACGCGGCTGGCGGTTATTCGGTCTCTTCAATCTGGGTTTCGAGGAGGGTGGCAGCGCGGTCAATCCTCATCCGCGAGGTTGTCAGCGGGAGAAGCGGGTGGCGTTCGGCGAGAGCCTGCAGAACCTGATTACGGGCAGGAATGCGCTCGCCAGGGTGGCCCAGCTTGCGGTCGTCAGGATCGGGCCCATGATGCTGGGAGCTGTCCCTGCGGAAGTGACAACCGTGGCTGGCTATCAGATGAAACGCGCGATTCGAGACAGCGTCATTGCGGCCGGAGCTGCGGAAACACCGGTGGTGATCGTGGGACTGGCCAACGGATTCATCCAGTACATCACCAGCGATGAAGAATATCGAGCCCAGAACTACGAGGGAGGATCAACCATATATGGGCCCCGGTCGGCCATGGTGCTGGCCGAGGAACTGGGAAGCCTGGCGGGAAGCATCGAGCGCCGGGGGGGAGGCAGCCCTCCAAACCTGGTGTACGACCTTGAGGCGGCGCCGGGACCAATCGTGGCGGTCATGCCACGGCGGGATGCAGGGCCACCTCCAGAGCAGATCACCCGGACTGTCGTCAGCATGGAGTGCGGCCGGGATACGGTCACCGTTCGGTGGCTGGACGCCTATCCCGGTCGCCTGGTCCCCGCCGACGGGAAGGTCCTCGAGCTTGCCACGCGAACTTCCCAGGGCTGGAAGGCCGTCACCTGGGACGATGACCCCGCCGTTGAAGTCCGCGCCATCCGGCCCGGGAAGGCTCCAGGGTACCTCTGGGAGGTACGGTGGACGCCGGGCTCGATTCCTCCACCGTATCGATTCACTGCACTGCCGCGCGTGGACTTCCCGGTCGCGGTGAGCGCGGAATGTCCCCCAATCCCAGGCTGAATTGATCCACCCCGAAGGTCACTTGACTCCGGCAACCTGCTGGGAATTTTGCCATTCGCCATGGGGCGATAACTGATGTCGCCTGATCCGGTTGCGCCCTGATCCAGACAGGAATCCGCCGGGTGGCGCCCCCCAGGTCAGGAGGTGCCGCTTCCGGGTCCAGAATTTTAACTTTCCTCTTATTCCGTCGATATATCAGCCATCGGGGCTTGGATGGGCCCGGGTTCCGCCGTTTCTGATGTCCTCCGTGGCCAGGGGGTCAGCGGCCCATCCGGCCCATGCGTATTGGAATTCGGTGGCACGCGACTTCCTAGTAGTCGATCTGATTCCCCCGATATGGATTGCCGACTTCCGGTTCGGAACCTTTCGTTTCGAGTACACTCATGACCAGCGCCCCGTCCAAACTTCGTTTCTGGCTCCTCGGCATTGCGATGCCGGCCATAGTCCTTGGCCTGGCATTGACCTGGGTTATCGAAACCCGTCCAACCCCGGTGACTCCACGCCTTCTTGGATACAGCCAACTGCTGACTTCCATGGAGGGCGGCCGGGTCGACTCGATCCGGATTCAGCCCGGGGAATCCATCGATGCCTGGCTGGTGAGCGGTCGCGCCGCCGAACCTTCCGAACTGACAAGAGTCCTGTATACGACCAATGACGTCGCCGCGCTCCTCAGTGCCGCCCAGGCCAACAAGGTGGCGGTGAGCTTCGCCCGACGATCGACCGATTACAAGCCGATTATCGGGATGGCGGTGTCGGTACTTTTCCTGGTTCTTGCCGGGGTCATGCTGCGACGGCAAATGGGAGGCTTCAGCCCGGGGTACGCGGGTGACCGTGGGTCCTCCAACCTCACTTTCAAGGATGTCGCCGGGAACGCCGCCGCTCTTTCTGACTTACAGGAGATCGTCACCTTTCTTCGCGAACCCGATGGGTTCGCCGCGATGGGCGCGCGAATCCCCAAGGGGCTTCTGCTCGAGGGTCCTCCTGGAACGGGAAAGACACTCATGGCACGCGCCCTGGCTGGCGAAGCCGGCGTTGCCTTCTTTTCGGCCAGTGGAAGTGATTTCACCGGCACGTTTGTGGGGCAGGGTGTTCAGCGCGTGAAGGGACTCTTCAAGAAGGCCAGAAAGGCCGGCCGCGCCGTTATTTTCATCGATGAACTCGATACGCTGGGTGGCCGTCGTGGACGGCAGCAGGGCCACAGTGAAGACGATCGTACACTGAATCAGTTCCTGGTTGAGCTGGATGGGTTCGATCCTTCTATCGGTGTCGTTGTTATCGGGGCCACCAACCGGGTCGGTGATCTCGATCCCGCGTTGCTCCGCAAAGGACGCTTTGATCGGTCGGTCACGGTGGCGCTGCCCACGGTATCCGAACGGCAGGAGATCCTTGCACTGCATGTCCGCGATCGCAAAGTTCCTCTTGCTTCGGACGTTGACCTGACCCGCATGGCCCGGCTCATGATTGGAACGAGCGGTGCTGAGCTGGCCGGCCTCGTCAATGAAGCGGCCATCCTGGCTGTGCGGAAATCAAGTCCGATGGTCACCTGGGCGCATTTCGAAGAGGCTCGCGATCGGATCCTGCTCGGTCGGGCCCGGGTCGGCCTGGTGGTCTGCGATACGGAACGACGATTGGTCGCTCTGCATGAGGCGGGGCACGCTCTGGCCGGCGTCGCATTTTGTCCCGCCGATCCACTGCATAAGGTGACGATTCAGCCGCGCGGCGGTGCGATGGGTGTGGCCTTCTTCCAGCCCGATCATGAGACCCACATCTCCTCGCGGACGTATCTCGAGGGACAGATTCTGAAAGGCCTGGGCGGGCGCGCGGCTGAGGAGATTTCCTATGGCATCGCGAGCATAACCAGCGGCGCGGCCAGCGACCTCCAGCACACGACCCGCATAGCCAAGCAGATGGTGTACCGCCTGGGAATGGGAAACGACACCGGCCTCATTGTCTACGATCCCGACTCGGGCCCAGTGAGTTCCGATACGCACGCGAAAATGGATGCGGATGTTCGCGCTATTCTCGAGGCGTCGTACGCCAAGGTGCTGGATCATCTTCGTACCCATCGCGCCGCACTCGATGCGCTGACCGAAGCCCTCCTGGAGCAGGAGACGATCAACGGGGCCGACGCGATCGCGATTATGGAAGCGGCAGGGTTCCGGAGGATCACGCTGGTGGCGTGAGTCCGTGCTGGATGAATGATCAAGGTGCGAGCATCGGGGTCTCATGCTCGCACCTCTTGTTTTATGAGTGTACCCGCACGTTCAGTGGTAACCGGAGCACCAGCCGGGGGAGTGTGACGATCCTCAGTGGATGCATGGTGAGGTCTTGCTATCGGTGCCTCAAGAATGTGAAGATTCCTTCACCCAACCTTCCTCCTTCTTTTCCGCTCATCGTAATACGATTCTCCATTCGATCATGCTTAAGGGGCTGCATGCCACTGGGGTCACGGTGCGTTGCGCTGATGATGATGGTATTGACCGGGCAGAGCGTGATGCCTGGCCCTGCCACGGCGTGTGACCACCTGGCCATGCATCACTCGGTGGGCTCCTCGGCGATGCCGATGCATCCGGCCTCCGGTGGACTGCTCAGGCACGATGCTTCTTCACCTTCTCAGCCGGTCGACCGACAGCAACCGGTGTGCGGCCTTACGCTGACTTGCGTATCCGGGGCATTGGTGGATGAGCCAGCTCACATGCCGTCACTGATGGTAGCGGTTGCAGAGTTAGGGTTCCTGAATTCCGCATTTCCCTCCAGCCGGTCCACCGCGCCCGCCAATCCCCCTCCTCGCCGCTGATTCCGCACGGCCATCAGGCCGGAGTACTCAGACGACAATCCAATCGAAATACCAGGTCTGCGTCGCCCTCCTGTGGGGCGGCGGTATCGGAGCGTCTCAGGATGAATACGACTCAACGATGGGTGAGACGAGGTCTCTCCCTGCAACCCCTGCTTACCGTCGTGGTGATCGTTGGTGGGCTGGTCATTCCTATCACCGTGTCGGCGCAACGGACCGATTCGCTTACGCTCAGCTCTGTCTACCAATCCGTTGATCGGGGCACGCCAAGAATCGCGGCGGCCCGGGCGGCCGCGCGGGCCGAGGTCGCGCGCGTAGGGAGTGCCAGGCGGCTTCCCGATCCGCGACTTCAGTTTGGATTGATGAATCGTGTCCTCCCGGGCTTCGACCTCGACCCGGTGCTGGGGATGAACCAGTTCCAGCTCACCCAGATGATTCCCACACCGGGCAAGCTGGGTCTCTCCGTCGATGTGGCGCGCGCCCGGGCAGATGCTGCCACCCTGCGCTCGAGTGATGTGCAGTGGGCCGAGCGAAGTCGGGCGGCGATGGCGTTCTACGAACTCTACCAGGTCGATCGTACCCTGGACGTCACTCACAAGACGCAGGACATCCTCAGGGATATCGTCTCGACGACCGAAACGATGTACGCCACGGGAGAGGGGAGGCAGGCGGATGTGTTGCGGGCCCAGGTCGAGCTCGCGCGCATGAGTGAGGACCTCATTGTCATGCAGGCGATGCGGGTGTCCGCCGCCGCTCGACTCAACAGCATTCTCAACCGGCCCGGCGGGTCCGCGGTGCCAGGTCCCGTCCTGCCCCGGTTCCCCGATTCACTCCCCTCGCTCGATGACCTGGTTGCCATTGCCCTGGTCAACCGCCCCATGCTGCTGGCCCAGGCCAGTGACATTCGTGCGGCCTTGTCGGCGGAACGCCTGGCCCGGCGGGAAATCTGGCCCGACCTCGAAGCTGGCATTCAGTACGGCTGGCAGCCGATGACGGGGGGAACGATCCACATGCTGAGCCTGATGGTGGGCATCTCGCTGCCCATCTGGGCCGGCAGCCGGCAACTTGCCATGCGGGACGAGGCGCGCGCCATGCGCGAAATGGCTGAAGCGGAACTCGGAGCCATGGAGTCAGACACCCGGGCACGCATCGCTGAGCTCGTCGCGACCAGCGACCGTGCGCGATCACTGAGCCAGCTCTATCAGAATACGGTTATCCCCCAGTCTGAAGCGATGGTCACTTCAACGCAAACCGCGTATCGGGCGGGGTCGGTGAATTTCATGACACTTCTTGATGCCGCGATGAGTGTGAATCGTTATCGACAGGAGCTGTTTCGGATGGAAGCGGAACGTGGACAGGCCCTCGCGGATCTCGAGATGATGACCGGTCGCGGACTCATGAATCCCGATCCAGTGTCCTCGATTGGCAATCCCGGAGGACGCCCATGACGACGACCCCATCGCCATTCGACGTGGGACCCGGGCATCGCCAGGGACGATTCATCAAGCTGGTCCTGTTCTGCCTGGCTTTCACCGCTGCGATCGCCGCTGTCCTTGTATTCACGCGGAAGCCGAGAGACCAGGCCACTGAGTCGGGCCATCAGCACCAGGCTGGGTCCGCACTGGATTCCACCCGAGTGGTGATGCTCAGTGCGGCTGATGCGCGTCGTATCGGTGTCACGTTCGCGGTCGCCACCATGGGAACGCTCGAACGGGAGGTCCGTACTGTTGCCCAGGTGACCTACGATGAAACGAGCGTGGCGTCCATCGCCACCAGGGTCGACGGCTGGGTCGAGCGATTGTATGTGAACGCCATCGGTCAACCGGTCCGGCGAGGGGATCCCCTGTTCAGTCTGTACTCCCCCATGATCATGTCCGCCGAGCAGGATCTCCTCCTCGCCCGGGAGCTGGAAAAGCGGGTGGCGAATGGAACACCGGACGCACAGGTTGGCGCGGCATCCCTTTCCAGCTCGGCCCGTCGTCGCCTGGAACTGTGGGATGTGCCCGAGACTGAGATTGAACGCCTCCTTCGCACCGGGACAGTCAACCGCTCGGTCATCCTGCGCTCGCAGGTGTCCGGTGTCGTGATCGAGAAACCAGTGCTGCTCGGCCAGCGGGTGATGGCCGGTGACCCGCTGTACCGGATTGCGGACCTCTCCTCCATCTGGGTCGAGGGGCAGGTGTTCGAACGTGATCTCCCATCCATTCGCATCGGGCAGCGCGTATCGGTGGAAATGCAGGCCCTCCCGGGACGGGCGTACGCAGGATCGATTTCGTACATCTCACCAACACTCAATCCGGATACCCGAACTGCGACGGCCCGGGTGGTGCTGACCAACGCGTCCCTGCAGTTCAAGCCGGGGATGTACGCCACCATTCAATTCACCACGTCCGGGGCAACGGGACTCAGCATCCCCCGGTCCGCGGTCCTGGTCACCGGCGAACGTGCTCTCGCCTTTCTCAAACGGCGCGATGGTTCCTTCGAGCCGCGCCAGCTCACTCTCGGGCGCACGACCGACGAGAGGGTCGAGGTGTTGTCAGGGCTGACCGCAGGTGATTCGGTCGTCGCTTCGGCGACGTTCCTGGTGGATGCCGAGTCCAACCTGGGCACAATCATGGGAGGGATGGGCGACATGCCCGGCATGGACATCCGGCAGTCGTCGGATTCGTCCGACTCGCATCCGCTTCGTCCCCCGGACACGGCCGCCGCCCGGATGCCGCCGGGGATGAACATGGATTCTGGCGCGAATAAACCTGGCCCATCGCCGGCGCCGCCGCGCCGGAGGGAATAGGCCATGCTCAGACGCATCATCGACTGGTCGCTCTCCAACGTTCTCCTCGTCCTCCTCGGCACGATAGCGGTGACGGCTGGCGGTATCTGGGCCTTGCGGACATCGCGACTGGAAGCACTCCCGGACTTGAGTGATGTGCAGGTCATTATCCAGGCCGATTACAACGAACAGGCGCCGCGGATCGTCGAGGACCAGGTCACCTATCCGATTGCCGCCGAGATGCTCAAGGTTCCCGGCGCCCGGACGGTTCGCGGCTATTCATTTTTCGGCGTCTCCTTCGTATACGTCATCTTCGATGATAAGACTGATCTCTACTGGGCCCGTACCCGCGTTCTTGAATACCTGAGCGGTATCAAAGCAAAGCTGCCGGAAAAGGTGAATCCTACGCTCGGCCCTGATGCTACCGGCCTTGGCTGGGTCTATCAGTACGCCATCGAGGATACGACCGGACGGCTCAATCTCGCGGAACTGCGAAGTATCCAGGATTGGTACCTGCGGTACGCGTTGACCGGCGTGGAGGGCGTGGCGGAGGTCGCGGCCATCGGGGGATATGAAAAACAATACCAGGTCGATCTCGACCCGGGGCGGCTCTTGGCGTATGGCATTCCGATTACCAGGGTCATGAGCGCCATTCAGAACGCCAATTCCGATGTCGGCGCGATGGTGCTCGAACTGTCGGAACGGGAGTACATGGTGCGGGGGTTGGGATATCTCAAATCGATGTCGGATATCGAGGACATCGTGGTGGGTGCTACCAGCGCCGGTACGCCGATCCTGGTTGCACAACTGGGAAGAGTGAGCCAGGGTCCTGCCGTTCGCCGTGGCATCGCCGAGCTGGATGGTCGGGGAGACGCCGTTGGCGGCATCGTGGTCATGCGTTTTGGCGAGAACGCTCTCGCTACCATCGAGCGGGTCAAGCAGAAGCTGGCCGATATCCAGGCTGGGTTACCGGTCGGCGTGGTTCTTCGGCCGGTCTACGATCGGAGTGACCTGATCCATCGCGCCATCGGGAACCTGCGGGGCAAATTGCTGGAGGAGTGCCTGATCGTTGCGCTGGTCTGCGTGGTGTTCCTGTTTCACGCGAGATCGGCGCTCGTGGCCATCCTGACATTGCCCATCGGCATCCTGATGGCGTTTGGCGTAATGCGCTGGGCCGGGGTGGGTGCTGACATCATGTCGCTGGGCGGGATTGCCATCGCGATCGGTGCCATGATAGATGCCGCCATCGTGATGATCGAAAACATGCACAAGCATCTTGAACGGGCGGTGGAAGGGAAGGGAACGACCCGCGGCGGCCGCTGGCTCGACACCTCGGTCCTCACCCGGGCGGAGCGGTGGCAGGTTGTGCGTGAGGCCGCACGCGAGGTCGGGCCGGCGCTGTTTGTCTCTCTCCTGATCATCACGGTGTCCTTCATTCCGGTCTTCATCCTGGAAGGCCAGGAAGGGCGGTTGTTCAAGCCGCTCGCCTTTACCAAGACATTCGCGATGGCGTCCGCGAGTATTCTGTCACTGACGGTAGTGCCCGTTGCCATGGGCCTGTTCATCCGGGGCCGCATTGTCCGTGAGCAGGCTAACCCGGTCAATCGCCGGCTCATCGCGGGGTACCGCCCGCTGATCGCGTTCGTGCTCCGCCACCGGTGGGGCGTCATCGGGGCCGCGGCGATCGGCCTTGTCCTCACGGTAATTCCCTGGATGCGCATCGGCAGCGAGTTCATGCCCCCGATGAACGAGGGCACGATTCTCTTCATGCCCACGACGCTTCCCGGGGCGAGTGTCGCGCGGGCGCGGGAGATTCTTCGAATCCAGGACAGCATTCTTAAACAGTTTCCCGAGGTCGATCACGTCTGGGGCAAGGCGGGACGCGCCAATACCGCGACTGATCCTGCCGGTCTCGACATGTTCGAGACGACGGTGTCGCTGAAGCCGGAGTCGAAATGGCCCAGGGGTATGACCTCGGAGCGACTCGTGAGTGCCATGGATTCAGCCACCCGGATCCCCGGGGTGACCAATGCGTGGACCATGCCGATCAAAGGCCGGATCGACATGCTGGCGACGGGGATCAGGACCCCGGTGGGAATCAAGATCTTCGGGCCCGATCTCGCGGTGCTGGAACGGTTGGGTCGAGCGGTCGAAGACGCGGTCAAACTGGTCCCGGGGACGCGGAGCGCCTTTGCCGAGCGGGCGGTGTCCGGGTATTACCTCGACATCGATATCGATCGTAAGGCGGCGGCACGGCACGGGCTCAATGTGGGCGACGTCCAGGCCGTCATCGCGACCGCGATCGGGGGGATGACCGTCACCCAGACCGTCGAGGGGCGTGAACGCTATGATGTGAGAATTCGCTACCCCCAGGAGCTGCGCGACAATCCGGAGCGCCTGGCCTCGGTTCTCGTCCCGGTCACCCATGGGGTGAGTAGTTCCAGTGGCGCTGAGAGCGGCATGGAGGACGGGTCGGTTGGGACGGGCGGACGAGGCGCGTTTGTCCCGCTGGGACAGATCGCGACCATTCGTCAGGTCGCCGGCCCGATGGTGGTGAGAACGGAAGGCGCCTCGCCCACTTCGTGGGTCTACGTGGATGTGAGCGGGCGCGACATCGGAAGTTACGTCGCGGAGGCCCAGCGGCTGGTGCGGGAGCGGGTGGCGCTGCCACCGGGATACAGCCTGGTCTGGAGCGGGCAGTACGAATACATGCAGCGCGCGGCGGCGAAACTGAAACTGGTCATCCCGGCCACACTCGCCATCATCTTCCTGCTGCTCTACCTTAACTTCAAGAGTGTTGCGGAGAGCCTGATCGTGATGCTTTCCCTCCCCTTCGCGCTCGTGGGTGGGATCTGGTTTCTCTGGATTCTCGGGTACAACTGGTCTGTCGCAGTGGCCATCGGATTTATTGCTCTGTCCGGCGTCGCCGCGGAGACCGGAGTGGTCATGCTTCTCTATCTGGATCATGCCTGGAAGGCCCGTCAGGCGCTGGGCGGATCGCCCTCGCTCAGCGACCTCTATGCCGCGGTCATGGAAGGCGCGGTCGAACGGGCCCGACCGAAGATGATGACGGTGACCGCAATCATGGCTGGACTGCTTCCCATTCTGTGGGGAAACGGAGCCGGGGCCAGCGTCATGAAGCGAATCGCCGCGCCCGTGGTCGGTGGCATGGTGAGCAGCACCGTGCTGACTCTGCTGGTGATCCCGGCGGTGTTCTCCCTGGTACAGGAGCGAGCCCATCGGCGCGCGACGGCGTCGAGGATGGGCTCAGGTGTCGAGGCAACCCGGCCGCTGGTGGTGCCATGATCAGAGCGTGACACCCGGCTCGGCCTCCAGACATCGATCGGCTCGCTCCTGCGCCTGACTAGCCGCATCCTCGTGATGTGACTAATTTCGGGTCGTTCCAACGGGGTGTGGCGCAGTCCGGTAGCGCGCCTGCTTTGGGAGCAGGAGGCCCCGGGTTCGAATCCCGGCGCCCCGATCATTCCACAGGATAATTCAGATCGCGCGGCTTCACAGAATAAAAGCACCGCCGGTGTCGCCGGCGGTGCTTTCTGTTTCCGGGGTCAGAGAGGCCGGACTGGATGACTCTTGTTTGCGGTGACCCCCTGGTTGCAACTCTTCCACCCGCAAAAAGCGGAGTCTCGATTGAATCTCGAGACTCCGCATCGTTTTCAGTCTGCCCTCTGCTATGGGGTAAACCAGGTTGGCTTGGTGTACCCCTTCGGGTCGAAGAGATCGGCCGGTAAATCCGCATCCGAGCGGATGTCGGCGTAAGCCTCCGTGGTGATCACAGTGCCGTCCCGCATGAAAATCACCTCCGGTGATATCCACCCCTGTCCCAGCCGCTGGTACTTATTGAACTGCGTCTCCACGACCGCACCATTCTGTCCCGCCTGGATCATCCGTACAAAGTACAGGTGCTCCTTGTCGACCCAGAACTGAGGCGCCTTGGCATCACCGGAGTCGGCACCGACGACATACACCGGACGACCCTGCCATGTGTCTTCATGCAATTTGGTCATGTCGAACTTCATGTCCGTCAGCTTCCTGATCGTGATCTCGGGATCCTCGGCATACACATCAAACCCCAGCACCATCAGCGGATGCACGAACGGGCGGGCAACCTGTACGGCGCCCTTGTCGAACACGTACAGCGAATCATTCCGGAAGAGAATCGCCTTGGCGCTATCCAGCGGCATGATGTCAATCCGGAGGAACCCCGGAATTCGGGCGGCCTCGTACCAGGTTTCAACCTTGCCACCCTGTTCCGAGGTCGTCGTCTGTTTGAAGGTAAGAGTGTGATACCACTTCCCCGCGTATTTCTGATGCATATCGCGGATCAGCTCTTCACCCGTTTTTGGCGCGGGAATGAGGAAGCCAGTTGTCGCGAGAACCAGCAGAATGGTCTTGATCACGGTGGACTCCTGAAACGGAAAGACACAAAGGAAGGACGAAAGGAAAAAAACCGCGACCTTGGAATGCTATAATGGAAGGGTCCGTGACCCGGCGACCGGGCTCCCGATCCGGGTTCCCCCTTTTTACGCTTTTTCCACCCTGGGAGTTTCCTCTGGCCGCGAACTGTAGGCGATTTCCCGAGAATCTGGTATACTACACTCTCCCCCCCGAATAATCCGTCGGCGCCAAACCCGGGATGGCCGTATGGACCTCAAGTCGCTGAACTTCCAGCATGAAGGGACGGAGTACCGGGCCTCACTTCGGTTCATTGAGCGTCCCCGGTACGGTACATCCAATACCGGCCCATCCTGGGTCGTCTATCGGGCGACGCGGAACTGGACGATACCGGGGTCAGGTCACATGGACGAGACTCCAGATGAGGTCCGAGCCCGGTTCCTCGACTTCCTCCGCCGGGGAGACGCATCGGCCAGACGGTAGTGGAGCCTCCGAACGAATGCCCACATGCTATCCATCTGAAATACCTCGTTCGACGCTTCAAATGCGCTTCCCTGTCGGGCTAAACCCGACTTCCAGGCTAGGCAAATCCTGACCTCCTGCAGCGAATCAAGTTCCTTCCTGATTCTTACCCAGCGACTACATCGCCCTGACCCCTCCAATCCAGCCTACTCGGCGGTGTCTGACTTGCGCACCGCATTGGAGCGTTCGGTGAGGGGGAGGGCCACGCTGCACCTTCACCTCGACGCAGGCGTTTGCTCCATTCATGCCGACCCGAACAGATCGATCAGGTTCTACTCAACCTGGAGTTCAACGCGCGGGACGCGGTTCCCAGTCGCGGCCATGTGATGATCGCCACCCAGGCTGTCACTATCGGAACCGGGATGACGCTCTACGGCAGTGAATCGGTGGAACTGGCAGAGTACGTCATGCTGGTCATGATAGACAACGGGCCCGGCATGAACCCATCCACCATGGCCTCTCCTCGAGGAGCTCCGGAGCTGGCGCGAACGCCGCACCTGTCGATGGCGATCCAGCAGGGCTATCGCAACTCGCGCCGTAGATATATCGTAATTCGTCAGGCGTAT
>JBDTRF010000065.1:0-14524 GCA_039931815.1 Gemmatimonadota bacterium | reverse complement strand
CAGAGAGGCAGCCTCACCTGACTGGTAGAACAACTGAAGGCGCAGCGACTTGTTTTCATAGGAGGCGTTCTCGACACACCGGGCCGGGGATCCGCCAAATCCTCCTCTCCTATCAGAAGCCGCACCTATGATGGGAAACGGTACCAGCACTGTCAACCATGAGTTTCTCTTCAGACACGTTGACGGGAACAGCGTGTGATCATCCAGAAACATGCGCCAAACCCTGAGGCACGACGAGTCCCGATAGCGATTGCGATTCTCTCATCGGCAGGGTAGTCCATCCATCGATTGGTCTACCGCACAATCCGCCTAACTCGCCAGCCACACTCCAATCAGCACCACGGTTCCACCGACCACCTGCAGCGGCACAATCGATTCCCCCAGGAACACCACGGCCGCAATCACGGCGATAATCGGGACCAGGTTCGTGAAATTGATCACTTGATGCGCATCAAGCTCCCGAAGCGCCCGATTGTAGATCAGATATCCGCCAGCGGACACAACGGCCGCCAGGTAGCCAATGGCCAGCCATTCCCGCCCCGCGACATGAGGTAACGGCTTTCCCCAGCCCTCCCAGATCGCCGGGGGAATGAGGAGAATAGTACCGATGGTCGTGCTCATGGTCGCCAGCAGAAGTTGATCCGAGTTGGCGGCCCGTTTGGCCGCGATGGTGTATATGGACCAGGCGATTACCGTTCCGCACATCAGCAGAGTTCCCCAGAGGGGATTACGGGCTTCGCCGCTGGGTATCGCACTGCCGACCACGAGCAGGACTCCGATAATTGACAGGGCGAGGCCGGCGAATCGTTTTCGGGTGACTCTTTCGTGCAGGACCACGACCGCCAGGGCCGCGGTGATCGCAGGTGTGGAGCTCTGAATCAGAGCGCCCTGCGACGCCGTCGTGTAATACAGGCCCAGGTTGTAGAAGATGTAGTAAAATGTGATGCTGGTGAGACCCATCAGCGTCACGATGCCCCAGCCGGGGGCCTCTCGCCTGATTCCCCGGGATCGCCGCAGTCCCACCACGCTCAGCATGATGACGGAGGCGAGGATGTGTCGGATCAGGGCAAAAAAGATCGGGGGTATCCGCTCCACGATACTCTTGGAAACCACAAAGGCGCTGCCCCATGTCAGCATGAGGAGCGTCAGTGAGATGATCGCAACAGCCTTGCCCGATTTCATTCGATGTCCCCGATTCGCCCCGCCGTGTGGTGAAAACGCGGCAGGAAGTTACAACCGTTGACGCCGAATCGACGATCTGATGTGAGGAGGATGGGACGGCCAGGGGCGGCGTACCGCCCCTGCGGTCTTACGCAGATACCACTGTCTCATCGGGCCGGGGCATGCTTCCCTCGGCCGTGGTTGGATCAATTATTCCGAAAACCCGGGAGAGCCTGGTCGAAGGGAAACCGCCTCGCCGCGCATGTTCACGAATCATTGCTGCATTCGGTGCGATGTACACACAATAGATCTTTTCCCCCGTGACAAAACTCTGTACCCACTGGATCTGGGTCCCTAATTCCCGCAGCACACTGCAGGATTTCTGAGCTATTCCCTGGAGCTCGGCGGAAGTCAGGTCACCGGCGCCGGGGATCTCCCGTTCAATGAGGAATTTCGGCATCGTGGTTCTCCCGTGCAGAGGGTTCGCGTCTGCCACTCGTATGCCGCATCGCGTCGCGTATCGCACATCGCCGCCGGGTCGTCACGAACCAATCGCGAAGCTACCCGATCGCCCGGCTCCTGTACGCGATATACGATACGCAAAGCGATACGCCGCTAGTTGCAGCTCACGCGCGGATTCCAGTCCGACAGAAGCCCGCTCGGATTTTCTTTCCACACCCAGGCGTGCAGCAGGTAGAAAGGCTTGGGAAGCAGCGTGCTGTTGATGTGGAAGTCGGTGTTGAACAGCCGTGGCGGACTGGTATGTCCCTTGGCCAGCCACTCATCCACAAAGACGATGTATTCGACCGCGACCAGTTGCGGTTGCCCGGCCCGGTCCGTCTCGTACAGCAGGAGCTCCGGTCGGTTGAGCGAAATTGCCGAGTCGCCGATCACCTTGTCGTTGGCATAGTGCTGCCCCATGCCGCCGAGGGTGGAATCGGCGAAACATCCGCCGAAGATGGCGTATCCTTCGTTGAGCGCCTTGTCCAGGGTGTGGAACCGATTGGTGGCGTGACGCAGGACCTGGACGTCGGCTGGTGACAGGGTGGTCATGTCATGCTGCAGATGCGGTGAGGTGGTGTTGTTGCTTTCGGCGGTGGGCTTGTCGCATGCGGCGCCCGCTCCCAGGGTCAATGTCGCCAGAACTGCGAATTGGGCCGCCCGACGGCCCGCGAACTTTCCAGCCATGATACTCTCCCTCGTGCATTGAGCCGCCGGCCGCGGGCGCCTATCGCCCGTCAGTACCTTTGAACTCGGTGTGTAATGCCGTGCCAAGCTAGGCCTCGACGCTGTTGCCGTGGATCGGGAGCCCACCCATGTGATGGTCAGAGCTTTGGCGCCTGACGCATAGGACTGCGGACTACAATCAGTCCGGACAACCCTGGGTTGTTGGGGCATATCGAACCTTCGCGAGTCGAGGAAAACGGCTTGTCCAGCCGCTACGTGAGACCTATTCTAGACCAGCACACTTAGCTGGTCATTTCTCTGCCGTTAACCCGGGATTAACAGACTCAAGTGATTCTGCTGCAACTGCTTGGCGGTGCGACCCTGCGCGGCCCCGACGGTCCGCTCAGCGGCCCGGTGAGCCATCGGCATCGGCTGGCACTTCTGGCTCTGCTGACCACGAGCTATCCGCGCCCAATAAGCCGGGACAAACTCATGGCGCTGCTCTGGCCGGAGAGCGATGACGCCCACGCGCGAAGCCTGCTCAACCTCGCCGCTCACGTAATCCGACGAGCGTTGGGGGAGCAGGCGTTGACTTCCGGTGGGGATGGATTGGGCCTGAACCTCGACCTGGTCTCCGCGGATGTGATTGAATTCGAAGCGGCACTGGCTCGAAAGGACTCGGACGCGGCGATGGAGCTGTATCGCGGCCCCCTGCTGGACGGTTTTTTCCTGCCCGATGCGCCTGAATTCGACCGCTGGATCGAGCGGGAGCGAGAACGACTCGGCCGCCTCTTCAGTGGCGTCCTTGAAGGCGTCGCGGAAGCTCGTTCATTGGCCGGCGATCACCAGGCGGCCGTGGACGCCTGGCTCCGACTCGCCTGGGCGGAGCCGTTCAACTCCCGAGTCGCTTTGCGGCTGATACAAGCGCTCGATGCAGCTGGCGACCGGGCCGGTGCCCTCCATCATGCCCGTCAACACAGCCAATTCCTGTCGCAGGAATTTGGGGCGCAGCCTGATGCCGAGCTGATCGCGTTTACCGACCAGCTTCGGCGACAACCAACACGAAACGTGAGTTTCGCCGCTCCCCGGGTGCTGGAAGCGACCGAGGCGCGCCTGGGTCATCGGGACCATCCCCGAATCTCCCGGCCCAACACGAACCCGGAGAGCTATAACCTCTATCTGAAGGGGCGGTACGCCTGGAATCGCCGTACCCGGGAAAGCCTGAGCCAGTCCATCAGGTTCCTGCGACAGGCGGTGTCGATCAGCCCGGGTCACGCCCAATCCTGGGCCGCATTGGCAGATGCCTACGGCATATCCGGATACTATGACTACCTGCCCCCGGTGGAAGCGTTCCCGCCTGCCCGGGACGCGGCATTGCGCGCAATGGAGCTTGACCCATCACTGGTTCAACCGCAGGCGATGCTGGCGTACATCTCTCTCTACTACGATTGGGATTTTGCTGCCGCCGAGCGCGGATTCCTCGCGGCAATCGAGCGAGACGGGTCATATCCTGCCGCTCAGCAGTGGTACGGCAACGTGCTGACGGTGATGGGACGATTTGATGAAGCGCTCACGGCGATGTTCCGAGCGATTGAGCTGGATCCGCTTTCGATCATTGCGACCTCCGCCATTGGCTGGGTTCACTATCACGCGGGAGATTTTCCCCGCTCGATTGAAGCCTCCAAGGAAACGCTTCGCCTGGATGAAGCATTCGTCATGGCCCACCAGGGGCTCGGGCTGGCCCTGGCGCAGATCGGCGAGCCGAAAGCGGCGCTTGAGGCCCTGGAGCGCGCGGTCACACTTTCACTCAATGAGCCGGCGATCCTGGCTGCCCTCGTCTTTGTCCGCGCCCGAGCAGGCGACCCGGCGGAAGCGGAGAGACTGCTCAACCAGCTGCTTGCTGCCGACGGGTACCTCCCTTCCTACGAGATTGCGAAGGCCCACCTGGCGCTGGGCAAAACGGACCAGGCGTTCCACTGGCTGGAGCGAGCCCGGGATGAACGTTCGCATTCCATGGCGCTGATCGGGGTGGATCCGCAGCTGCAGGAACTCCGGGCGCACCCGCGGTTTCGTGATCTGGTGGCATCCCTGGTTCCGGGACCTGCTCTTCCTGCACCGCCAGTCGCCGCTCGACCCCCGGTTGTCACCTCCCTGGCTTCACTGGACTCATCGAAACCAACAGCCGCCAATCCGCCGCGAGTTCGGTTTCTCATGCTGGCAGGGTTGATTCTGGTTCTCGCCGGGATCTCGGGAGTCACCCTGCTCCGAGGTCGAGACAAGGGAAGGGTCGATCGGGGGGGAGTTCCGCAGAGTACCGCGGTCGATAGCGAAAGCAACATTCTCTATCAGAAGGGACGCTACGCCTGGAACCGACGAACCCGGGAGGGACTGGAGCAGGCCGTCACCTACTTCACCGGGGCAATCAAGCGATCCCCCGACTACGCGTTGGCGCATGCCGGACTGGCCGACACGTATGCCGTGCTTGGATTTTATGACTATCTCAAGCCGGCCGACGCCTTCGAGTCCGCCCGGCAATCCGCGCGTGCGGCCCTGCGTCTCGATCCTCGTCTCGCCGCCCCCCATGCGACGTTAGGGTATGTGAATCTCTACTATGACTGGGACCTCGCGGCGGGCGAGAAAGAGTTTCGGGAAGCGATTCGGATTGATCCGGAATATTCGGTCGCCCATCAATGGTATGGCAATCTCCTCTCCGCACTGGGACGTTTCGACGAAGCCGCCACCGAAATGCAGCGGGCTCAATCCATTGATCCTCAGTCGATTATCGCGAGCGCAGCGCTTGGGTGGGTGTATTACTACGGAGGCCAGCAGGATTCCGCGATTGGCCAACTCTTCCAAACCCTCGAACTGGATCAGAACTTCTCGCTGGCGCACCAATGGCTCGGATTTATCTATCTCGAACAGGGCCGGTGGTCGGATGCGGTCAGCAATCTGCAACGCGCGTTAAGCCTGAGTCCCACGAGCGCCCAGGCCGATGCGGCGCTGGCGTACGGACTGGCCCGCGCCGGGGACGCAGATTCGGCTCGCTCAGTTCTTGACGGTCTGCTCAAGCGTGCCGGCTACCTGCCGTCGTTTGATATCGCCAAGGTCTACCTTGCGCTCGGTGACACCGGCTCGGTCTTCACCTGGCTTGAACGTGCGCGACTGGAACGCTCTCACTCAATGGTCTTTCTCAAGGTGGACCCCCAACTCAAGTCCCTGAAATCAAACGCGAGGTTCCAGAACCTGGTGCATGCCGCGGGAATGTGAGTGAGGCTCCTCCCTGGCATCTCTCGTGTCGTCCAGGTCATTGTCAGCGCGGCGACACAAGGCACTGAGCAGGTCGGGAAGTGCAGTCATTGAGCAGAATCCAAGCGGTTTCGCATGCGAGCGGCGAATCAGGCGGGAGATCACGGCGGAGCACTACGGGCAGGAGCAGGTCGACACGAATGCGCGCCACTCGATTCCAGAAATCGATTGGATTCCCCTGCGCGTTTCTGCCCGCTGTAGCGCTTCCTCCGCATCCTGGCGTCAGAATACTCGGGGTATTCTACCTTGTCTTGCGACGCTCACGCCGAATAACCTGGCCCGGATGCGCCCCGGTCGTTTTCCCATTGTAGGTCAAGATCCCGTTGACCCAGACCCCCCTTACACCACTGGACACCCGGTGCGGCTCGGCCTGGCTCGATCGATCCGAGAGACTGGTCGTGTCGAGGAGAACCAGGTCGGCTGCCATCCCCACGGCAATGGACCCACGATTTGTGATTCCCATGTTGTGGGCTGAAAGACTCGTCATGTGACGAATCGCCTGTTCGAGGGAAAGAACGTGACCCTCCCGAACGAAGAGGCGGTAGTAGCGTGGAAAGGCGCCGAATCCCCGCGGGTGCGCTCCATCCAGCCCCCCATCGCTGGAGACGCTGGCATAGGGCCACTGGACCAGTCTCTCCATGTCAGCCGCCGACATACTCGTCGCCATGACACCTTCATCCCACTCGCCACCGCCGGGCCTGGGCGCTTCGATCTGGGCGATGAGCGACATCAGGGTCGTCGCCGGGTCCGCGCCACGTCGCGCCGCGATGGTCGCAATGCTCTGTCCGACCACTGAGGTGTCCGGCTCGAAGGAGGTCACGAAGGCGCTCTCCGCCGGGGCGACTTCGGTCATCGCGAAAGTCGCTTCCGCCCGATCCTGGAAATTCCGCTCAGGAAAGAGCACGGTGAGGGTGGAGAACCAGTAGGTGTAGGGGTAGATGTCGAGCGTTACATTGACGCCGCGTTGACGCGCGGCGTCGAGGATGCCGATGAGACTGTCCGCATGGCCCCAGAGGCTCCGCATTGCGAGCTTGGCATGGGACAGCTGCACGGGGACGTGAGCTTCCCGCCCAATGGTGATCAGTTCATTGATCGCGGACCAGAAATGCCGGTCCTCACTCCGCACATGACTGATGTAGCGACCACCGTTGGCTCCGGCGATCCTCGCCAGCGACACCAGCTCGGATTGGGCTGAGTAGATGCCGGGGTCATACTCCAGCCCTGATGAGAGGCCGAGCGCCCCCGCCTTCATCTCTTCCTTGAGCAACGCTCCCATCAGGCGGACCTCGGCTGCCGAGGCGGGCCGTTTGAAATCCGCACCCATGATCCGATCGCGCAGGGTGCCGTGGCCGACATACGAGGCAACGTTGGGAGCGACGGGTGTTTTCTCGAGCCGGCCAAAGAAATCGGCGAGCGGAAACTGCGACCCTCCATCCTGGCCCACCACGATCGTGGTGATTCCCTGGCTGATGGCTCCGAGGGCATCGGGATGTTCCAGCAGGCCGCGATCGTGGTGGCTGTGGGTATCAATGAATCCGGGCGTCAGCACGTACCCGGTCGCATCCACGACCGAATCGGCGGCTGCCGGGATAAGCTTCCCGATTGCGGTAATGCGTCCACGCGCGATCCGGACATCCACGTGACGTCCGGGAGCACCGGTTCCATCGACGACGAGTGCACCCCGAAAAACAACCGGCCGCGATTGGGCAGCGGCCGTCAGCGGTACGATGCTGAAGAGAAGGATTGCCATACCGCGGACCAGGATCCGCCTCGGGCCAGCCGGAATATTCATCGTGTAACTTTCAGTTACCATCAGTGGCTGTGGACTTAAATTGCCTGACGTTCAGTTCCCTCGTTCTTCTTTCAGTTACTTCCTGGTTGCGTTATACACCTTGTTGACGATCCACCATCTCCCGCCAAACTTCACCATCGAGATGTAGTCGACATAGCGGGAGGTCGCGTAGTCCTCGACGACCTTGACCAGGGCGATATCGTTGGTGATCTCCATGTCGGCGATCCGGAGATCACCCGGTTCTTCCTTTCCGGCACTTCCTTCAAATCCCCGGTACCAATCCTCCTGGCTGAGCTGACCGAGGCCACCATCCCGCCTGGTAAAATAGAGCTTTGCCTCAGGCCAGAATGCCGTCTTGAGATCGTTGACGTCGTTGAACTTGAGGCCGTGCAGGTAGTGCCCTATCACCTCGCGAACCGCGGCCTTGTCCGTGGAATCGCCGGCCTGGGCCGACGCGATACAGGGAAACAGAAACAGGAGCGCGCACGCAGCTCGGAATCTCATGCAGTCGACCTCAGCGGATCAGGGTACGTACCGTGCGACGGCCATCGCGATGACGGCAAGAAATACAAGGCCTGCCACCGCCTGCGTGAGTTTGTAGAGTCGATCCTGCAGCCGTTTGAGCTCGGCGACCTGTTCGGGAGAAGGAGGGCCGCCTGCCTTGGCAATCGCTGCCATCACCTCACCCATCCGCTTACCCACCGGTGCATTTCCCGCCATGCCCACGATGACGGCGATGAGACCGAAGAGACCGCCGAGGCCAAACATGCGACCTGACCCCGAGGCCATCCAGACTCCCTGGAACCCTCCGGAGTCGTGCCAATAGAGCGTGATCCCTGAAAGCACCGTCAGGATAGCTGCGGTCATAAGAACAATGGGGACCTTCCGAATCTGGACCAGTTGCTGCATGACCGCACCTCCGGCTGGTCCAGCCGCTCGAATACTCGGTAACAGAAACCTCGCCATGAACAGGACCGTTCCCGCCCAGAAAACACCCATGACGACGTGAAGAAGGCGAAGAACGATGACAGTGGCGGTACCCATTTGCATCCTCTCATCTCAATGGTGAATGGTACGACTTCATGGGAATGGCACGGCGCAGATGAGGTATCGCGTAGCGCGTATCGTAAGGTGATCGACCTTGCATCAACTCTGTCGTTGTCGCTGCGAAGCGATCCGCCATACTCCAGTGCCCGGCAATTCCCTACCCGGCAAACATTGCGCTGGCCCGTTTTTGCATCTCCTCGGTCGAAACATCCTCGACATGGCTGGCGATCCACCACACATGACCAAAGGGATCTTCCAGTTTCCCGCCCCGGTCGCCATAGAATTGGTCCTCGACTGGCCGAGTGACCCTGGCCCCGGCGGCGGCGGCCCGCGCAACGAATGCATCGACGTCCGGAACGTAGAGATTGATCGTGACTGGTGAGCCGCCGATCGTCTTGGGGCTCCGGACATCGTACTCGGGATATTCCTCGGAAAGGAAGACGCGGCCCTCGCCAATCATGATTTCCGCGTGGCCGACCTTGCCGTCCGGCATGTCGAGACGCATGACGATTGTTGCGCCGAAGGCCTTCTGGTAAAAGTCGAGTGCCGCGGCTGCGCCGCTAATAGCGAGATAGGGCGTCGCTCCAGCTTTCCCGTCCGGTATCGGTTTTGGTTTGGGGGACATAACCGTTCCTTTTGCAGAAGTTCAGATACTGCCATCAATTCAACCCGTGCCATCGAGGTGTTTTTCATCTCGACCCTTCGCCAGCATGCGTTCGGCGAAGTCGATCCGTTCCTGGGCTTCGGACAACTCCTGCCGCAGTTGACTGACTTCGTCTTCCAGCGATTCGAGCCTGGCCGTATCCTGGCTTGGGCTGGCAGAACCGCCGGCACCCTGGCGAACCTTGGCGATTTTGACCGCCGCCCCGGAGAGGATGGCGACGACCGGAATGAGCAGAGCTATCGAACCCGGATCCATGCGAAGCTCCCTGAAAGAGAAAGACTCCGAAAAGTGGCTGGCCATCGCCGCTTGGCAAGGGTTGGGATAGCCTGACCCTGGCGAGCAGGGCCGGGAGAACAGATACCACTTCGACTCCCGGACGGCCATACCACTCGAAACACCCTCCACCGCCGGACGTAGGCTTCCTTATCCGTTGCGTTCGTATTTCACCCCGGAGCCCCTCCATGCGTCGGATTCGAGCCCCCCTGGCCGCGATGGCCTTGCTGATGGCCATCGTCGATCCAGGTTTTGCACAGGTTGATACCACGATCAGTGGTCCCCGGGCGTTTGCCCTCATCCAATCGGGTAAGCTGGCCGAGGCTGAGACAATGCTCGAGACACTCACCGCCCGGGAACCCCAGAATCCTCGCGCCTGGACGCTGCTCGCGATGGCGCGCTACCAGATGAAGGACTATCGCCGGTCGCTGGAGGCCGATCTCAAGGCCGCCTCGTTCGAGCAGTCGAAGCCGGCCGCCTGGTACAACGCCGGTCTCATGTACGCGCTTCTCGGTGAAAGGGATTCGGCCTTCGTGTATCTGTCGCGGGCCAAGGGGACCGGGCGTATCGATCTGACCCAGATCGGCAACGATTCTGACGCCGTCTCGCTCCGCACCGACCCCCGATTCCGACTGCTGTTCCCGACCGAAGCCGAGTTTGCCCACCCATTCGTTGAGCAGGTGACCATCATCCGTGAATGGAGAGGTGAGGCGGCCAATGACCAGTTTGGCTGGCTTGCCCGGAATTCCGGCGACATGGATGGCGACAAGATCAACGATGTCATTACCTCGGCGCCCAGCAGCGGGGCCGGCGGGGCAAATGGGGGAAAGGTCTACGCCTACTCCTCACGCTCCGGCAGATTGCTCTGGACCCGCACGGGCGATTCGGGCGATCAGCTTGGATTCGGTGTCGAGGCGGCCGGCGACGTGAACCGGGATGGTGTGGCCGATGTGATTGTCGGAACCGCGGGGGCGGGCAAGGCCTTCGTCTTCTCGGGACGGGATGGTAGTACGCTCCTGACATTTACCGGGGAAAAAGACGACGCGTTTGGACAGCATGTCGCCGACCTGGGCGACGTCAACGGTGACGGGTTTGACGACGTGATCGTGAGTGCCCCGAACAATGACGCGGGCGGACAGGACGCCGGCCGAGCCTACGTCTATTCCGGGCGAGATGCCGCTCTGCTGCATACCCTGACCGGTGAGGCAGCTGGTGACCATTTCGGATCGACTTCCGCCGGTGAGACCAGCAAGGGAACCAGCTGGATCGTCATCGGCGCCTCGTCAGCCGGAGCTCAGCACACGGGCCGGACTTACGTCTATCGGGGGCTGACAGCACGACCGGCCTTCGTGATTGAAGCCGATAGTACCGGCTCAGGCCAGGGAGCGATGTTCGTCGCGGTGCCGGGCGATGTCGATGGCGACGGCACCGACGATATCTATTCATCAGACTGGAGCAACAATGCCAGGGGCCGGAATACCGGGCGGATCTACGTTTACTCGGGCAAAACCGGGAAGCCCATTCTCACCCTGACCGGGGAGAACGCCGGGGAAGGATTTGGCACCAGCCCATCCGATGCCGGTGATGTCAACGGCGATGGACATGCGGATCTGGCCGTGGGCGCGTGGCAGTTCGCTGGTGCTGCTCCCTCGGGCGGAAAGATCTACGTGTATTCTGGAAAAGATGGATCTCTCCTGAGAACTGTCACTGGCCAGGTGCCGGGTGAAACCCTGGGATTTGACTCCACCGGTCTCGGCGACGTCGATGGCGATGGGATACCCGATCTGCTGGTGAGTTCCGCCTGGAGTGCGGTGAGCGGAACCCACGCGGGCAGGGTCTACATACTCAAGGGGACAAAATGAGGCCAGATGCGGCACGGCCAGGACGACGGGCCTCCCGTGTGACCGCCTATTTACCTCGCCTCGCCCTGCTCCCTTTCTTTCCTTCGTGCACAGCCTCGTGCCACGTGATCATGCGTGATGGCGGCGTGCTGGCGATCACTTTGCCGATCGTATCAAGCTCCAGGTCATCAAAGGAGGTGAAGCGAAGGCAGCCCTTTCCCATATCCAGTTTCTTTCCGGCCCGCTTGTAGCCGTCCTGCAATGTCTTCTGCTGAGCCGGGTCGGTATAGGCGCTCATCAGGTGAAGCGTGTAATAATTCTTCTTTGCACCCAGTGCGACATACCCAAGCGGGAGTCCGTTGTAGGTGTTGGCAAACACGGTAAGCGGGATACTATAGCCGATCATTCCGTGGGTGATCGATTCCTGGTAACCCCGGGGGATATGTTTCCGGACGAACTGGCGAACCTTGCTGACGACGGCGCGTCGTTCAGCCGGGAGCGCGTCCAGGTATTCCGTAACGGTGGCCGGTGTTGTCGATGCCATGGTAGTCCTTGCGAGGTTTTCGCCTGTTTGACAAGTGGTGTCGTCTCAATTGAATCTGCGTTCCTGCGCAGCGAAACGTGCCGGGTCGAGCGTTTCTGTGTCCTTCGTGTCGTCAGGCCCGCGCGACCTCCAGCCCACCTCCCGACTTCTTCCGGCTCAACACCCCGGCACTGATCAGCACCACCACGAGCCCGACTGGGAATACCTCCAGGAACGTGAGACCGACATTGATCAAGGGGTTCTTGTATCCCTCGACGAACTTTGCCATCTGCTGTTTCTGCGCCTCGATTTCGGACTCACTCGCGCCGGAAGCGCGCGCCTTCTCAACCGCCCGGGCCGCGTATTTCTCCGCGAAATCAGGGACCATGGTATGGTAAATGACTTCCCATGACGCCACATAACAGGCCGATGCGACCAGTGTAATGAGGATTCCCACCTTGAAGGCCCGTCCAAAGCCTATCGTTCCGGTCAGCACGTTGTCCCGATAGGAGCGGATGCCGAAGTACACCATCAGAAATGCCAGGATCATCGTGGTATACCCGATGATCTCGGCCTTGTCGGCGATATGATCCATCAATGGCATCGTGATTGCCATCATGGCCGCCATGATGGCGCCTGCAATCAGGCCAAAGGTCCAGACGATCGGTTTCATCAGAAGCTCCAGGATGCAGAGTGAGGGGGTCGGGATTGGAGTCACTCTACGCCACCCATCATTATTTCGCGTCACCCATTCGGGTGATTTTCGCCATTTCCTGGAAAATCATCCCTTTGTACGACCCTTTTCTCAGGGGATCAGCCCGAAATCCTTTCCCAGTTGCACGGCCTGGGTCCGACGCTTCGCCCCCAGCTTCTCGAAGACCCGGCTGGAATGGGTTTTGACCGTGTTCTCGCTGACGAACACCCGCTCGGCAATTTCCCGGTTGCTTAAGCCCGCGGCGATGAGCTCCAGGATCTCCAGTTCCCGCGGGGTCATTCCGATTTCGGCCAGCTTCACTTCGTTACGACTAAAGACCACCGGGGCGGGAACGGCGACTTCATGGATGACGATCCGCTCCTTCCGGTGGGTGATCCTGAGGCCCAGCCAGATACCGGCGGTCGCGAATATCAGCGCGACGAGCCCGCCATAGATCTCAATGGAATGATCCACCACGAGATAGCGGTACTCGACTACCTTGAGCAGCGCAATGAGCGCGCCCCCAATCAGGCCATATATAAGGATGGATTTTCGCACGCCCCAATGTCGCAGCAATTGCGGGAGTCCGCCAGCTTGTGGACGCGACGGGTTTTCCGTGAGCTGCGGTTACTGAAGGAACAGATGGTCGTACGTCCCGCCCTTGAGCTCTTCATCAAACCGCTTGCCGATCTCCTCGACCAGTTTGCTGTCGGATCCCCGGTCCATCCAGATCCCGGCATGCGTGTCGTTTGTGATCATGACGTTGACCACCTGCTCACCGATACGCAGCTCGACCGCGCCGCCATCATACTGAGGCGGGGGCTGACGTTCCGCCTTGTACTCCCGGATCAGGAACGCAACCAGGCTGTCTTTCATCTCCGGCTTGACGGGAAGGACGTTGTATTCGCGGTAGCCGTCGGATTCGACGGTGAGCCTGCCCTGGTAGGGGAGGGGAGTGACATTGGCCCGCGGCAGGAGCCTCGCGTGCCCGGTACTATCCGATTGCCATTCGTAATAATGGTCGAGCCACGCCAGGTCGATATCCTCCCACTGGTTGAATCGGGCTACGCCGCGCTCGATGGGAACCGTGTACGACGTACTGTCCGCAAAGACGAAGACAATGAGAACCGGAACATTGGCCGGGCTTTCTCCATAGCCAAACCGCACAAAACTTCGCTTATCCGGCGACATCGTAATCGGCGGCTTGAACTGGTTCAGCGAAGCATTCGGATGATAGGCAAAGCGATAAAGCTCCATTTTCTCGACGTCGAGAACGGAGAACTGGCCGAGCAGAAGCCAGCGTCCGCCATGAAGCCTGGACCGGTGCACCGCGACGTTCCGGATGACCGACGAGTCCTTCGCGACGGGGTCGAGGAAATCAACGGACACGTCCCCGCTCGATTCGCCGGCAAACTGCGCGACCGGGGAGCCATTCACCTCTCGAATAAGGTAGAAAAAGCTGCTGTTGTTGGGATCTCCCACGTTCACCACAAATGCCGACTCCCCGGAGGGAAAGGTGACCACCGCGTTCATGGTCTCGTAATGGGCGGTGTCATCACCGAACATTCCCGACTTGCCATCGAAGGCGAACGGCTTCCCCTGGTAGCGCAAGGAGAAGTAGGACCCCTTGCCATGATTCACGATCTCAAATGGCCCCACGGTTTCATGGCGATCGGGAATCTGCTGCGATCGATTGTACATGAACGCAGCGACAAACCCGGCGACCACGAATACAATGAGACCGTAGATAGCAAGCACGGAAGGTGGGGTTCGGGTCATGGCCGCCTGTCGGTTCGTGCGATCAAACGAGGTTTCGCGACCGCCACGTCTTACGTCACCGGCGCATGGCGATTCGGCCCGGAGCCGGCCCGCACAGCGTGATGCGCCGCCGGGCCTCAGTCCTCAGTCCTCAGCTATCGGTGTCCCCTGGGCCGCTACCAGTCTCCACCGAGCTGTTTCTGTGACGTAAACATGGGTGTAGCGGCTCCTGGCATTGAAGTACTGATCGCCGTAGGAGCCGGTCATGCGCGTGCGACCAGTCACGATCGCCGTCTTG
>JBDTRF010000064.1:0-14553 GCA_039931815.1 Gemmatimonadota bacterium | reverse complement strand
GCGACAGCCATTTCTCCTGAGGCGATGAACGCGAGTGGACGAGTGAAGAGGCCCAGCGCGATACCCAGCCCCGCGACCGTTTCAATCACGCCAGCTGCCCCGAAACGACTCATCAACTCGACCGACCCGCCGTTGGGGCCCATACCTCCGAACCAGCCAAACAACTTTTGCCCGCCATGACTGAAAAATGCGAGACCAGCGACCACTCGGAGCGCGGTCTGGGTGATGGCGCGGGCGCGGGGGTCGGATAAAATCGTCACAGGTTACTCCAGGATTAAGTAAATGAAATGCCGGGGCCAAACTGGTCGAAACGGAGTGCTCGACCAGGCTGCGGCCAGCGAAGCCGCTCGATCAGGTTCGCCGCGACAAAGGCCTCGGCGATTGCATCACGTGATTCTGAGAAATGGGCCCATCCCTCGAAATGGAGCGGGACGATCGCCGCCTGATCGAAAACCCGTGATGCCTGGACCAACTCGGCCGCGGTAAAAGTAAGAGCGGCCGGACCTACCGCCTGGACTCGGGCAGCGCCGGCAAAAAGGACGGCGACAAACACGGAGAATCGACGCGCTACCGCGGCGACTCCTTCATACCAGACGGTGTCTCCAGAGAGATACACCACACCATTCTGTTCATCGATGTCGGCGATCACAAACCCGATCACCGGACCCCGGTCCCCATCCGGCGGACCATGGCGGCCTGGCGTCGCCGTCACGGTGAGCAGACGACCGTCAGGAGTCGGGATTGTCACGCTCTGTCCTGGCGCCAGGCCGGTGGTTCGTCCGCCTAGCCGTCCGGCTCCCGCTTCTGTCGTCAGAACACGGGGAGCGGCGTTCACCACCACCCGCCCAGCATGATCCAGGTTGTCGAAGTGATGGTCGTGACTGAGCAGCACGACATCCACTGGTTCAAGGTCCGTCGCCCTGATGGCAGGGTCCTGGGTTTTTCGAAGGGTGTAAACCGGGGTAGGGTATTCCGTACCGGCAGGATCAAACGTGGGGTCCGTCAGAAAACGGAGACCGCCGATTTCGATCAGCGCCGTGGGCCCGCCTATGTAGGTGAGTCGCATCTCGCGAAGGCTCATGGCGTTCTTGGTACCCAGCGAGGGCTATCGGAGGACGAATCGATCACGGAAAGCTTTTTCACCCAGGGCCGAGAACACGAGCGCCCGCGATCCCCTGGCGCGCCTGCCCCATCCGAGTGAAAGGCAGCGGGTGAGGATCGCCGCACCTACCGCGCCGGCCAGATGATGCCGGCGCACACTCCAGTCCAGGCAGGCTCGGCAAAGGGGGCGACGACGATGCTGAAGCGAGCGAATATCGATTCCCATGGCCTCGCAGAATCGCCCGCCCGGCTCGGTGAGGGTGAGGTCCTTCCCATCTGGCTTGACCAGGCTCCGCTGTTTCATGCTGTCCAGAACCAGCACACCAAGCTCACCGGCGAGATGGTCGTAACAGACCCGGGCTTTCCGGAGGACAGGATCAACCGGATTCACCAGTGTTCTCACGGCTCCCACCCTCTGCGCCACGCCCATGAGATTCTCCAGCACTTCACCCACGTCGGCGTCAGCAAGTCGGAAATACCGGTGTCGACCCTGACTCTCAACCGAAATCAGCTTGGCCCCGACAAGCCGGGAAAGATGGGAGCTGGTGGTCTGCTTGGTCACCCCTGCAAACCGAGACAGCTCAGTGGCCGTGAGCGCCCGTCCCCCGAGCAGGGCGGTAAGAACGGTTGCCCGGGTTGGGTCCCCGATCAGGGCCGCGATCCTGGCGATATCAGGCGAGTCGGACATGGTTCGATGTTAGCCGAACCATCACGCCGTCGCAAGCATTATCGTCAACCCATCTCCGGCCCGTGAGGATCCCCGATGGTGATCACCTGTTTCATTCGCTATGAGATCGATCCGCGGAAACGAGCGGACTTTGAACGATACGCCGAAGAGTGGTCCCGAATCATTCCTCGCTGTGGCGGGGAGCTGATCGGATATTTTCTGCCCTGGGAAGGGACGAACAACGTGGGCTGGGGGTTGATTTCGTTCTCCAGTCTCGCCGCATACGAAACCTACCGGGCGCGGCTCAAGGCGGATCCGGCGGCACAGGCCAACTTTGCCATGGCCTGTAAGCATGGCTTCATTCAAAAGGAAGAACGGACGTTTCTCGAGGGAGTGCAGGGTACGCTCAAAGCAGAACCAGCGCACGGGGCCAGCCGATGATTGCGGTCATCTTCGAAGTTACACCAGCTGCGGACAGGAAGGACGCGTATTTCGGGACTGCCGAAAAGCTCCGGCCTTTGCTCGAAAGCATCGAAGGCTTCATTTCGATCGAACGATATGAAAGCATGAGTCACCAAGGGAAGATCCTTTCGCTGTCGTTCTGGCGCGATGAAGAAGCGGTACGCCGGTGGCGCACGCTCGAGGCGCACCGCCAGGCCCAGCAGGCCGGGCGTGAATCGATCTTCGAGGACTATCGCCTCCGGGTGGCCACGGTAATGCGGGATTACGGGATGAATAACCGGGAGGAAGCTCCACAGGATTCTCGTGAAGCGCTTGGGCGTTGACCACTCACCACCGAGTCACCGGGGCGATGAAATTCACCCAGACGTTGACTGGTGAACAATTTTCCCGGGGCAGCGCAACCCGGGAAATCGCGGCGACACATAGTCTATTGTCCCGCGTGAGTCAGTGATGACCGCTAAGACCTTGCCCTCCGTGAATCCGGGCATTGAAGCACGCTGAAATCAGGTAGCTCCAGTATCCGCTTTGCCGGTCGAGCGGCCCGATGCTTTCGCAAGCAACGCAGGATTAACGGTGACATAGGTGACGGTGTCCCAGGCGTTGTGGATGCCGTCGAACAGCAGGAGCAGCGTTACTGCGGCAACGACGAAGAGCGAAACCGTGGAATAACGTGGCAATGTGATCGCGGCAGTCAGCAGTGCCAGGTAAGCCAGGAAGGGCAGGAATACATGCCAGATCAAGTCTTCCATCACCGGTTTATAACCGGTGTTCCTGGCGCGGATCGTGACGATCGCAGCATAAATAACCCCGAATGTGCCACATCCCGCGAGCGCATAGGCAGGGCCCGAAAGCGACGTCCATGGCGCACTCAGAATCGCGGAGATCAGGAGGACCAGGCAGAAGTGCACCACGGTCGGTGTTCCGAAGGCCGCTATTTCCTTGGGTCCTCGCGGCGCATCAGTATCCGCGATGAGGGCCATCACGACGAACTGAAGGCCGGTGAGGGCACCGCCGGAAGAACCAACAATTACGTAAAAGGATTCCCAGGAGGACATCGGTAGAGCCGTTTCCATCATGCTTTCTCCTGACGATGGCGAACGCGGCAGAAACCAGGCAGAGCTTACATAACTCGACAACGCGAAGAAGCTGTTTCGAACCAACGATGAACGATAATTTACCGCCTGGCCGTCCTGAACGGAAAACGGGCTAACTCCTTGCAGGAGCAGCCCGTCCCCCAGAGCTATTCTCTGGTCCTGACTTCGATGGCCGGGGAGGGAATTGAACCCCCGACACCGTGATTTTCAGTCACGTGCTCTACCAACTGAGCTACCCGGCCTCCTCGAACGGCGGGAATATAAGTGCGGCCCTTGGCGGACGGCAGGGCAGCGCATCCGGAGGGCTGGCCGGATGGTAGAATGGCCCGACAGCAAACCTGCCCCGGCAGGAGGGCCAGACGAACGGAAGGACAGACGGCGATGCGGCGAGCCCGGGTATGACCTGCCCACCCGCACCGGTTGTGCGACCCTCCCTTGTTCCGTCGTCTCAAGGGTGGCGACGGAGTTTTCTGTCTCCCTTGTCGCCGGTAATATCTGCATCATTCCGAAGGGTTGAACTGTCAGGACATGAAGGCGTAAAGCTTAACCCACGCACCCTTTACGCAGTCATGTTCTGGCGGCTCACCTTGCCCCATCGCCCGATGCTCCTTCCTGCTCCAGGTATATCCGCACATGGTATATCGCCACGTGATTGCGGAGACTCGCATGAACCCCAAAGGCAGTTTTTTGGCTGGGTCTTTCCGATCACATTGCGATGCGTGATTGGCCACACCTCACGTACCTAGCTGGCCCAGTTTGGGATGCCCCGAGAAGCTGGACCGTGTCCCGGAAGTTGCAACGGCCCGCGCCAGTCCCCCTATATTGCTGACATGACACAAGCCCCATTTCCCAATCTTACCGTCATCGCCCACCCGCTCATCGCTCACAAGATGACGCTGCTGCGCGATCGCCGGACGGGGACGCGGGACTTCAAACAGCTGGTCTCTGAGATTGCCACCCTGATCGCCTACGAAGTCACCCGAGACCTCCCCACGGAGCCAGTCGAGGTGGAGACTCCCCTCGAGACGATGATTGGCGCCCAGGTGCCCGGACGAAAACTGGCGCTGGTGCCTATTCTCCGCGCCGGCCTTGGCATGGTCGATGGCATTGCTCAACTCATACCTTTGGCCCGGGTGGGACACATCGGGATGTATCGGGATGAACAGACCCTGCGCCCGCACGACTACTACTTCAAAATCCCTGGCGCCGAGGGCGTGCGTGATTTCCTGGTTCTCGATCCCATGCTCGCCACGGGCGGCTCCGCCGTCGCGGCGGTCGACGCTCTCAAACAGGCCGGCGCCCGCAGCATTCGCTTTCTGTGCCTCGTCGCATCTCCGGAAGGCGTGGCGAGAATGCTGGAGCGCCACCCGGATGTGCCCATCTTTACCGCCGCACTTGATCGCCAGCTCAATGCCTCCGGTTTTATTCTACCGGGACTGGGAGACGCCGGCGACCGCCTGTTTGGAACCAACTGAATGGTGCCCAGCCTGAACTCGGCTCGTTGAGCCAGGCACGCGCACCCCATCCAACCCTTGCTCACCTGAACTGACACCATGACGCTGAAGCTCACCTTCTGGGGCGCCGCGGGACAGGTGACGGGCAGCATGCATCTGCTCGAGGCCGCTGGCGCCAGGATTCTCCTCGACGGTGGACTCTTCCAGGGCAACCGCGCGCGAGCCCACGAATTAAATCTCACCCTGCCATTCGACGCGCGACGGATCGATTCGATCATCCTGAGTCACGCTCACATCGATCACTCGGGCCGGCTGCCGCTTCTCGTCAAGAACGGCTTTCATGGGCCCATCCTCGCGACCGGCGCTACCCGCGATCTCTGCGGTGTCATGCTCCCCGATTCGGCTCATATCCAGGAAAAGGACTTTGAGTTTCTGACTCGCCGTGGCAAAGCGGGTACCCAGAGCGAGCCACTCTATTCCATGGCTGACGCAATCGAGGTCCAGGACCTGATGGTTGGTATCCCGTATCGGCGGGTGCAGCACGTTCGAAAAAACATGAGTTTCGAGTTCACCGAGGCGGGCCATATTCTCGGCTCGGCGTCGGTGGATCTGCGGGTCACCGAGGGAACCGTTCATCGGCTGGTCTTCTCCGGGGATATCGGCCGCAAAGGCCTCCCGATCATTCGGGACCCCTCTCCCCCGACCGGCCCAGTGGATACGCTCATCATTGAATCCACCTACGCCAATCGGAAGCATGAGACCATCGGTGATTCCGAGGAACGGCTGGGCGAAATCGTTCGACGGGTCGCTGCCCGCGGCGGCAAGGTCGTGGTGCCCGCATTCGCCCTCGGGAGAATTCAGGAGATCGTGTACGCCCTCCACCAGCTGTTCCGCGGGGGAAAGATTCCCAGTATTCCGATATACATCGACACACCACTCGGCGTGGACGCAACCCAGGTGTTTCGGATGCACCCCGAGATCTTTGACCGACGCGAGAAGCTGATGGATCGGGCCAGTGAATTATTCGACTTTCCCCTGGTCCATTACATCAAGGATGTCAATGAATCCAAGTCCCTGAACGCGCTGTCGGGTCCCGCCATCATCATCGCGGCATCCGGCATGGCCGAGTCAGGGCGAATCCTTCATCACCTGGCGCACAACATCGGGGATCATCGGAATGTCGTGCTCATGGTTGGTTTTCAGGCGGAAAACACCCTGGGAAGGAGAATCCAGGACGGCCAGACCCAGGTAAGAATTTTTGGCGACATCTATGAGCGCCGCGCCGAAGTCGAAACCCTCGCCGGCTATTCAGCCCATGCCGATCGAGACGAACTTCGCGCGTGGGTCAGGGAGCTGGGAGGCCCAATTCGACGAGCTTTCTGCGTTCATGGAGAAGAAAGCGCGCTCGCCGCCATGGCCGAGCTTCTCAAGGAAGAGGGAGTGCAACAGGTCAGCGTCCCGAAAATGGGCGAGTCGTTTGATCTGTAGGCGTTGTGGCATCATATAACAAACGGACTTCACCGCTTGAGCGGGGGATGAGAGACCGCTAGGTTCCCGACCGTGCCCCTCAAATCCAAGCCCTTCAAACTCTTTCTTCTCCTCCTCCTGGGCGTCAGCCTGGCCTATGTCGTTTCATTTTTCATCGTGTTCCTGGTAAGTCGGCAGGATCAGCGGAGGAAAAGCGACGCCATCGTGGTCCTGGGCGCGGCCCAGTACAATGGGAAGCCTTCGCCGGTTCTCCGGGCGAGGCTGGATCACGCGATCCTCCTCTTCCATGACGGTTACGCGCCACGGGTCATCGTTACAGGTGGAATAGCCCAGGGAGATTCCGAAAGCGAGGCCACCGTAAGTCGGCGGTACCTTCTCTCCAACGGCGTTCCCAATTCAGCCGTAATAGTTCGACCGGAAGGCCGCTCGACCGTGGCGTCAATCGAAGCGGTGGGCAAGTGGCTCAAAGACCGACACCTCAAAACGGTAGTTCTGGTGAGTGACCCTTTCCATATGTGCCGACTTCGACTGGAAGCCCGTCGAATGGACCTCGAGGCATACACGTCACCGACCCGGACCAGCCCTATTTCGGCAAAGCACCACGAATTCAGTTACTTCGCCGCGGAGGCGTTGAAGATTCCGATTGCATGGGTGAGAAGTTGGTAGAGGGTTGGCGCAACCGATCCAACCGGTGGCAAGTTGACGAAACCTGAAAATGGCGGGCTCTACCGAAACCCGTTTGTCCGCCCGCGAACATCGGGAGTACCGAGACCACAGGGCAACGATTGATCCAGCACGCGCCCAGGCTGGGAGATCTTCAATTTCATTTTTCAAACTGAGGCTAGCATGCGCCTGATAGGACTTACTACTCTCGCGTTGATCGCGGCATCCCCGTGCGAGGGTCAGGCAACACGGCTTTCGGTGCCATCGAAAGTCGACACCCTGGCCAACGGTCTCACCCTCATCGTACATGAAGATCACTCGGTACCGACGGTGGCCGTCAATATCTGGTACATGGTCGGGTCCGGTGATGAACGCCCCGGGCGCACCGGATTCGCCCATCTCTTCGAGCATCTCATGTTCATGGGCTCCCAGAACGCGGAATACCCGGCGTTCGATCGGCTGCTCGAAGCAGCTGGCGCCAACAACAACGGCTCCACCACCAACGACCGAACGAACTATTACGAACAGGGGCCCGCGAACTCGCTGCCACTCATGCTATGGCTCGAGGCGGATCGTATGGGCTGGTTCGTTCCTACCATGACCACGGAAAAAGTCGATCTGCAGCGCGACGTCGTGAAGAATGAGCGGCGCCAGAGCTACGAGAACCAGCCGTACGGCCTCTCCTGGGAAACCCTCGCCCAGGCGCTCTATCCAAAAGGCCATCCATATTCCTGGTCCGTGATCGGATCGATGGCCGACTTGAGCGCGGCCTCCCTTGACGATACCAAGAATTTTTTCCGTCAGTACTACGCCCCCAACAATGCGGTGTTGAGCGTGGCGGGAGATGTGAGCGCCGCCGACGTGAAGACACTGGCCCAGCAATACTTCGGGGAAATTCCACGAGGACCGGCCATCACTCGCCCCGTCGCTCCCGCGTTCACCCTGGCCAGGGACACCATGGTGATGCTGGAAGACCGGGTGCAGCTTCCGCGGCTCTACTTTAACTGGCACACGGCCAAGGTGTACTCAGCCGACGACGCCGCCCTCGACCTCCTGGCCTATCTTCTGAGCGGGGCCAAGAATAGTCGACTGACCGAGAAGTTGATCTATGACCAGCAGATTGCGACCAACGTCGTCGCCTTCAACGACGCGAAACGCCTCGACGGGGATTTCATCATCTACGCGACCGCGAAGCCGGGTCACACACTGCCCGAATTGCAGACTTCGATCGACGGTGAAATTCGACGAATCTTCGCGGAAGGGCCGACCGCCCGGGAGCTGGAACAAGCGAAGAATGCCACCGAATCCTCCTTCCTGAACCGTTTGGAAGAAGTGGCGGATAAGGCCGATCAGCTCAATTCATACTTCTACTTTGTCGGCACGCCGGACTACTTCCAGCAGGATCTCGCCCGCTACCGGGCCGTTACCGCCGCGGATGTTCAACGGGTAGCTCGCCAGTATCTCGGCGGGCACCGGGTCGTCCTGAGCATCGTACCCCAGGGCAAGCCTGAAATGGCAGTGAAGGCCGTGGAGGCCACCCCATGATTGAATCTTCCATGAAGCGACTTGTTCTCCTTGCGGGCGTTCTTACGCTTGCCGCGAACCCGGTTGGAGCGCAGGGGTTTGATCGCACTAAGCCCCCTGCCCTGCGATCACCTGCCCCGGTCCGGATGCCGCCGGTAGAAACAGCTACCCTGGCGAACGGACTCAAGCTGTACGTCGTCGAGATGCACGAAGTCCCGGTGGTTCAGTTCACCCTGACGGTGGGAGGCGGCGGCCGCCTCGATCAGGGGGCACCTGGTATTGCCTCCTTCACCGCTGAGATGCTGGACGAGGGAGCCGGAACCCGGGATGCTCTCGGTATCGCATCGGAGGCCGCTTTTCTGGGGGCCAGCCTGGGCACCTCGGCCGACTGGGATGCGAGTTATGTCAGTCTCAAGACGCCCAGGCGCACGATGAACCAGTCGCTGGACCTGCTGGCTGATGTCGCCTTGCGGCCAACCTTCAAGCAGACCGAGGTCACTCGCCAGCGCGATCTCCGGCTGGCCAATATTCTCCAGCAGCGCGATCAGCCGAATTCAATGGCTTCCCTCGCGTTCAATGCCCTGCTCTTCCCCGCCAATCACCCGTACCACCAGCCCCTCTCGGGCGATTCGGCCTCAACGGCCAGTCTCGATTCAGCGCGAGTTCGAAGTTTCTATGACGCGACTTTCGCCCCAGGCAGGACGGCCCTGGTTGTCACCGGCGATGTCACGATGACCGAGGTTCGCCGCGCGATCGAGTCGAGATTTGGCGCCTGGAAAGGTCACCCGTCGGCTGTCGCATCATCGGCGACTCCGCCGGCGATTGATCGAGAGACGAGCGTTTTTCTGGTCGATAAGCCCGGGGCCGCGCAATCGGTTATCTGGATCGGATCGCCCGGTATTGAGCGGAACAATCCGGACTTCGCCGCCATCGAAGTGATGAACAACCTGCTCGGCGGATCATTCTCCTCCCGGCTCAATCAGAATCTCCGGGAGACAAAGGGCTACACCTATGGCGCTGGCTCGGGGTACCTCTATCGCCCCGTTCCGGGGCCGTTCATCGCGCGTTCCGCGGTGAGAACCAATGTTACGGATAGTTCGCTCATTGAGTTTTTCAAGGAATTCGATCGCCTGAGAAACGAGCCAGTCGATTCAGTCGAGGTCGAACGGGCGAAGGCGTATATCGCCCTCGGCCTGGCCAGTGATTTCGAAACCACGACCCAGCTTTCTGGCCAGGTCGGCAACCTGGTTCGATTTGGTCTCCCGTTTACGTACTACAACGACTTCATTCCTCGAATCATGAAGGTTACCGCAGCCGATGTGCATCGGGTTGCGGACGAGTATGTGAAGCGCGATCGATTCACCGTCGTCGTCGTTGGCGACCTCGCCACGATCCGCCCCGGAATCGAAGCGCTCAAGCTCGGACCCGTTTCGGTGCGTGATATGCTGGGAAATGAAATCCACTGAGTCCCGGCTCGGGACCTGGTGAAACGGGCAGCCCATCCAGGCTGCCCGTTTTCCTGCGCAGGCGATCAACTTGAAATAACTTCCTGTGTACGGCAAGCCACCTTTCGTTTCGTCGCAATAGTTCTCAGCCCTCAACCAAATTCGAATATGACACTGTTGTCCTCCGAGCGGATCTACACTGGACGAGTGCTCAACCTCGATCTGGATACTGTCGAATTTCCCAACCGGTCTACCGGAAAGCTGGAGATGATTCGTCACCCGGGAGCGGCAGCGGTTCTGCCCTTTCTTGACGATCCTGCATCGGACAATCCGCAAGTGGTGCTGATTCGTCAATTTCGGCACGCGACCGATGACTTCGTCTATGAGATCCCGGCGGGCAGACTCGATGCCGGCGAATCTCCCGAAACTTGTGCCCAGCGAGAGTTGGAAGAGGAAACCGGGTACTCCTCAACTGTTCTGAGCAGGCTCACGACTATCTACACCACGCCCGGCTTCACCGATGAACGTATACATCTCTTTGTTGCTAGCGGTCTTACTCAGGGCCAGCACCGGCGGGAAGCGGACGAATTCATGGAAGTACATGCTCTGCCATGGTCGGAGGTTCTCACCATGATCAAGAATGGAAAAATTGTCGACGGGAAGACCATTTCCACTATCTTGTTTGTACAATGTTTTGTAAAGAAAGATTGAACAAACTTGAACCAGTGCTTACCTTGTTCCCGCCTGACGATAGCGTGGATGATTCTTACGTAATTAACTGGTACACAAGGGGTTATGGCGACGAATCGGCGGAGGCTTACGTGGTCTGGTTCTCGTTGCCGCAAACCGAAGGCGCCGAGCGGCAACACTGGACAGCGACGCCTCAGCGCTCGTAACCTGGACGGGTCGCACAATCAGGCTGGGAGGAGACCCTTGGTCCCCGCCGACAATGCCACCCTGATTGCAGCGCATCTCTCCGGGGATGTTCGGGCCTTCGACCAGCTCTTTCGCCGCTATTCCTCCCGTTTGCACAACTTTATTTACCGCATTATTGGCGACCGGGAACGTGCCGAGGATCTGGTTCAGGAAGCGTTCCTTCGTGTACATCGGCATCTTCATCGATTCGATCAGAGCAGGCAATTCTCAACCTGGATTTATACCATCGCCTCGAACCTGGCGAAGAACGAGCTCCGCAACCGAGGCCGCACCCCGTTGTTCTTTTATCAATCGAGTGGACTTGAGTACGAAGACTCCCCTGCCCTGCAGATCGAAGATCCGGCAAATCGACCCGAGGACCTGTATCGGCGCCGGTGTATCGCGGTGGCAGTCACCGAAAGTGTGGCCCACCTGTCCGAGCGGCACCGGGAAGTGTTCGTATTGCGGGAACTGGAGGGTAAGTCGTACGAGGAGATCGCGACCATTACCGGATGCAACCTCGGGACGGTCAAGAGCCGGCTCAACCGGGCGCGGCAGAGCTTCGCGATTGATATCCGACCCATGCTCGAGCGAACTGCTTCCTGATTCGGATCGCGATTACGTGCTGGTCAGCACACTCCTGTCAGCGTCGGCCTGATCCAAGGCGCGTTCGAGTCGATCCACCGCCTCGCTCAACCGCCGTTCGACGTGCCGAGCCCGGTCGCCTGAAATTCCCCAGCCCCAGCCATGCAGATACACTGACCTGGTACCGACTTCGCCCGGAAGCACGCAGGTCTTGAACTGAAGCACTCCGGCGATTTCATCCCAGGCCATCGCCAACTCTGTGCCTGTATCCGCGAGCATGTCTCCTCGCAGGGTTTCTCCATCCTTGAGCGCCAGGTGAACCCGGCCTCCGGGAGTCCCCAGGCTTCCACCATCCGACAACCACTCCTTGAGGCCATCGGGTTCCCGATACAGTCGACTGAGGAGCGAGGGTGTAAATCGCGCTGGGCGAAGAACGAAGAATGACTCTCGCGGCTGATTGAAGTGAAACTCGACATAGTACCGGAGAATCGGCAGCGCAATGCGCCAACCGGAATCCGCCGCCACGAAATCCTCATCCTCGGCGCCCGCGTTGCTGAAGCCGGAGTCGATGACCCGGACCTCCGTTCCTCCAGGAACACCGCCGATGAGAAGCTCCAGTCGGCGAGGCTCCCGATCCAGGCTTTCCAGCAGGAGGCGCGCTCCCACTGTCACGGCGACGACTCGGAAAGCCATGGTTGACTTGAGGCGCTCGAAGCTCCAGGCAATCCGGCCTTCCTCCAGCGAGCCTTCAACCCGGTCGGCGAACCACTCAACCAGGCGATCAGGATCGGTCCACGCGTCCCAGACTCTCGCGGGAGTGGCCCTCGTAACGATTGCGACTTCGATGCATCGCCCAAGGTGGTGGGACGCTGGGCCAGGGCTCGTCATGGGCACGATCACTCCTCGGATGGCGGAAGGGAGGGGAGGGGCAGGGGATAGAGAGCCAGTACAAGTACACTCGGTCCTCCGTCCGGCGGCACCGCAGTCGAGCCACCGGACTGGGAAAACGAACGGATCACTCGGCCAACGGCATCACCCAGCGCATCGGAGAAGCGCTGGCGCTGCTCGAGGCCGGAGAATTGGATCTTGGAGGAGAAGGAGAGAACCGGAAGGGAACTGGCGGAGACCATGCTTTGAGCGGCGACGATTTCAGATTGGATTCGAGCGGTTAAACTAAGCAGAGCGTCTGGCGTGGCGGGGTCGGGGGATCGTCGGCGTCCTGGCGACAACGCCGCCAGGATATCCGGGTCAATGAGGTAGGTCTTGGCACTCGATCGCAGTCTTCGCTCGACCATGTTTCGTCGGCGCACCTCGCCGTGGGGGACAAGGAAACCCGCTCGCTCCAGGGCCAACACATGGTAATGAACCATCTGGCGTGGGAGACTCAGTTGCCGTGCCGCCTCCGTGGCGGAAGTGCCACGAACAGCCAGATTCATAATCTGGAGGCGCAGAGGATGGAGAAGTACGCTAACTCTATCTAATTTGGTAAGATATTCAATATCTGGCTGGTCCATGACGTCTAATTCTGTCTGGACAGTTATATTTGTCAATAGGCGATGGTGAGTCGTGGCAGGAAGAATTTCGAGTCACTGCCCGCAAACCTGGATCATATCGATTCTTCCCGCCTTTCCGCCTTCCCGTTGCACTGGTAGAATTGTTCATGCCTGCGCCCACCTTTGATTCGCTGCACCGTTCGCTCAAGAACGGCGAGTTTTCCCCGGTGTACTACTTCTTTGGCGAGGAGGAGATTCTCAAGGATGAGGCGATGCGTACCATCGTCGATCGTGTGCTCGATCCTTCTCTTCGAGACTTCAACTACGATCAGCGTTCTGTGTCGCAGCTCGATGCCGAAGCCCTGCACTCACTGCTCAATACTCTTCCCATGATGGCCGACCGCCGCGTGGTAATTCTGCGTGACCTGGAAGCGTTGAAGCGAAAGACGAAGGTGAAAGCCGTTCTCGAGGGTTACCTGGCAAAGCCTTCGCCCGATACCGTGCTCGTCCTGGTACAGAGCTCAGCCGATCCCAAGGTCGACCCCGCGATGGCACGCAACAGTATGGCTATCGAGTTCACGCCGCTTCCACCTGATCGCGCCATGCGCTGGATCGTTCATCACGCGGGCAAGCTGGGCCTCACGCTCACGTCAGAAGCGACCTCCCATCTGTTTGAAGCGATCGGCAATGACCTGGGAACACTCCGCATGGAGCTGGACAAGATTGCCAGCCTGGCCGTGGACGGGGCGGTGGGAATCGACCAGGTGGCCAACCTGGTTGGAGTGCGACGCGGTGAAACACTGGTGAGCTGGCGCGACCTTGTCATGGAGGGATCGACAGCGCGGGCGCTCCCTATGACCGCACGGGTGCTCGAGCAATCGGGAATGTCGGGCGTCAAGATGGTGGCCGCCCTGGGCGCTGCCCTGACCGGAATGGGTTTGACCCGGGCGATCTTCGAGCGAAATCCCAATCCACGTGGATTGCAGCAAAAGGTGATGAGCACCTTGCTCAGTATTCGCCCCTACGGTCTGCCCGATTGGAAAATGGAAGCAGAAAAGTGGGCTCGCTGGGCCCCAGGTTGGACTGAGGCGCATGTGCGTGATGGTCTCCGTGCAGCCATGGCGGCGGATCGGGCCCTCAAGAACACCCGCATTTCCGATGATTGCGGCGTCGTCACGGACCTGGTTCTGCAGTTAACCGAGCATCGCTGGGGGGAAGCGGCATGAGATACTTGTGGCTCGTGGGAGGAATGTTGCTCCTGAACTCATCGCTCCCGGCCCAGGACGATAGTCGTCTCCTCGCCGCCGTTCGGCTGGCTCAGGATGGCCAGGGTGATTCGGCGCGATCGATTGTACTCGACCTCATCTCCAGGACACCCACCTCTGATACGCTCTATCCCCAAATCGTCTACACGATGGGCATCGTCGCCCGGGATGGCGCGGATCGCAGCCGCAATTTTCGCAGAGTCGCGGTGGAGTACGCCGGGTCCAACTGGGCCGACGATGCGTTACTCGGCCTGGCCGAGGAAGACTTTGCGGCGGGGCGGGCCGAGGAGAGCGCTCGCAGCCTGGAACGGATCAAGGCCGACTATCCATCGAGCTCGATTCTTCCCACCGTCTCGTACTGGGCCACGCGGGCGTACTTCGAATTGAATCGCCCAGC
>JBDTRF010000063.1:0-14667 GCA_039931815.1 Gemmatimonadota bacterium | reverse complement strand
TTCGGGTGGTGGGGGAGGTCCTGGCGGCCGACGGCAAGACGGCTGGAGAATAGGTCTTTACCTGGAATTGCTGCGATCCAGGCGATTTGACTAAGTTGGGCCCGCCTTACCGCCTTACCGCCTTACCGCCTTACCGCCTTACCGCCTGCCCTAGGTCCCCGTAAAACCTTGACTTGCATCTCCCAAAAGCCCTGCCTATATTCGGCAGCTAGCCAAAAATACCGGTCCAGGAGCTACGTCGTGAAGGTACGTTCAAGTGTCAAGCCGATTTGCGAGCACTGCAAGGTGATTAAACGCCAGGGTGTGGTTCGCATTATCTGCAAGCGGAATCCCAAACACAAACAGCGGCAGGGTTAAGATGGCACGTATTGCTGGCGTGGATCTGCCGCGTGAAAAGCGGGTGGAGATTGCGCTCACCTACATTTTCGGTATTGGTCGTCCGACCAGTGGCCGCATCCTCAGTGAAACCGGCGTGAGTCCCGATGCCCGGGTCCGTGATCTTTCGGACGCCGAGGTAGCCCGACTCCGGCAGTATATCGAGCGAAGCCTCAAGGTTGAGGGCGCGCTTCGGACTGAAGTCGCCATGAACATCAAGCGATTGATGGACATTGGCAGTTACCGGGGCATTCGGCATCGCCGAGGCCTCCCGGTTCGCGGACAGCGGACCCATACCAATGCGCGGACCAAGAAGGGTCCCCGGCGTGCCATCGCTGGTAAGAAGAAGGTGACAAAGAAGTAATATGACTGCTCCCGTCAAACCCGTTGGTGGCGCCAAGCGCTCCAAGAAACTGGTCGAGTCCGAGGGCATTGCCCACATCTCGGCAACGTTCAACAACCTGCTGATTACCATCACCGATTCCAAGGGGAATACGGTCGCATGGGGTTCGGCCGGCAAAGCCGGCTTTAAAGGCTCCAAGAAATCGACGCCCTTCGCCGCGACTGTCGCGGCCGAGAACTGCGCTCGCGAGGCGATGAACCTGGGAGTGCGCCGGGTTCACGTCCGAGTTCAGGGTCCCGGCAGCGGTCGGGAATCGGCCATCCAGGCAATCGCCTCGGTAGGCATTCGTGTTGTTTCCATCCGGGATGTCACGCCGATTCCGCATAACGGCTGCCGTCCGCCCAAGAAGCGGAGGGTCTGAGCCAATGTCACGTTATATCGGTCCCAGCTGCCGGCTCTGCCGGCGAGAAGGCACCAAGCTGTACCTCAAAGGCGCCAAGTGTCTCACCGACAAGTGCCCCGTGGAGCGGCGGCCGTATCCGGCCGGCCAGCACGGCCAGTCGGGTGGTCGGAGCCGCAAGGCGTCCGAATATTCCAAGCAGCTGCGGGAAAAGCAGAAGGTCAAGCGGATGTACGGCTTGTCCGAGAGCCAGTTCCGCAGCCTGTTTGAGAACGTGACCAGCCTGCCCGGCGTCAAAGGCACCAACCTGCTGATCGCCCTCGAGACCCGTCTCGATAACATCGTGTACCGGATGGGATTTGCCGCCAGCCGCAAGGATGCCCGTCAGTTCATCCGGCATGGACATATCCAGGTCAACGGCAGCAAGGTCAATATCCCATCGTTCAAGATCCTTCCCGGTATGGAAGTCCGCGTGACCCCTGACAGCCGCGAGCTGGTGCGGGTCAAGGTTGCCCAGGAGCTTTCGTCCCGTGGAGCCCAGGTTTCCTGGCTTTCCGTCGATTCCGAAAAGGCCGCAGGCCGCCTGACCGAGCGCCCCACGCGTGAGGCCATTCCCATTAACGCCCAGGAACAGCTCATCGTCGAGCTGTACTCCAAGTAACCATGAGCATAGACCTGACAGGACTGGTTCGGCCGCACCTGGTCGAAATGACCAAGCGGGACGAAACCCCGAATTTTGCCGAGTTCCGCCTCCAGCCTCTGGAGCGTGGTTTCGGTTACACGCTGGGCAATTCGCTCCGGCGTCTGCTGCTTTCATCCCTCCGCGGCACCGCCGTGTGGGGTCTTCGGCTCGACGGCGTGGTGCACGAGCACCAGACGGTGCCCGGCGTGCTGGAGGACATTCACCAGATCATCCAGCGGCTCAAGGCGTTGACGCTGGTACTGGCGGAAGACACCGATGAAGCGGTACTCAAGATCAAGCGGGAAACCGCCGGCCCGGTCTACGCCCGGGATATTCAGCCCAACGCGAACGTGCGCATCGTCAATCCCGATCACCTGCTCTTCACGCTGCAGGATGACCGCGAGATCAACGGCGAGTTGTACGTGAACAAGGGCCGCGGGTACGTCGAGTCCGAGCTGCACCAGATCGATCGGTCGCTGCCGGTGGACCTGGTCCGCATTGACGCCATCTACAACCCGGTTCGCCGGGCCAACTTCGTCGTCGCGGAAACCCGCGTCGGCCAGCGCACCGACTATGATCGACTCGTCGTGACCGTCGAGACCAACGGCACGATCACCCCGGAAGACGCTGTCGCCTACGCCGCCGCGCTGGCGCAGGAACACTTCCGCTACTTCGTCGAGTTCGGCAAGGTGCCTACCATGCGGGCCGATCGATCGAACGCGGCCTCGGGTTCCGGCAGCCAGTTGCGGGAGCGGCTGGCCCGCCCGATCGACGATTTCGGTCTCTCGGTGCGCTCGCTCAATTCGCTCAAGAACTCCAACATCCGGACCCTGGCCGACCTGGTGCAGTATCCGGAAGAAGATCTCCTGAAGGTCAAGAACGTCGGCGAAAAGGCGCTCAGTGAAATCGCTGACCTGCTCCGCCGCGAGGGCTTGAATTTCGGCATGGTCTTCGAGGAATCCGATGGCGATGTGCGTATTGCCAAGGTTGGCAATCCGCCGTCCGCGCAGGCTGGCATTGATATGGGCGAGGAGGGCTGATGCGTCACAATGCCAAGGGCCGGCAGCTTTCCCGGACCGCGACCCATCGGCGCGCCATGCTCAACAACATGGCGGCGAGTCTCTTCGCCCACGGCGGCGTCACCACGACGCAAGCCAAGGCCAAAGAGCTTCGTCCCTTCGCTGAAAAACTGATCACGCTGGCCCGTCGAGGTGATTTGCACTCCCGGCGCCTGGTCGAGCGGAAAATCAAGGACCGCGAGATCACTCACAAGCTGTTCACCGAGATCGGCCCGCGGTTCGCGGCCCGTCCCGGCGGTTACACCAGGATTCTCAAGATGGGTCACCGGGTGGGCGACGGGGCCGATGTGGCGAAGATTGAACTTCTGGCGGAGTAGAGGATTGAATCAGCGATTTATCGACCGTCAAACCGTTAAATACGTCAAAGGGGACCAATTGGTCCCCTTTTTCATATCCTCAGGTGATTCATCGCGCAAATCAAACGATGAGCCTGGCTCTCAGCGGGCCTTAGTGGGCAGCAACCGCCGCCGGTACTCGGCTCGCCTTCTTGACCTTGTTACCCTTGATACACTGGGTGCAGACGCGGACCCGCTTGGGTGCTCCGTTCACGTCAATCCGAACGGTCTGCAGGTTGGGATACCACCGGCGATTGGTCCGGTTGTTCGCGTGACTCACGTTGTGACCAGTGATCGGCCCTTTGCCACAGACAGTGCAGATGCGCGCCATACGTTCTATTCCTTGAAATGGTCCCAACTCGTTATCGGAAACAGTCTTGAAAGCTAACCCGCGGTCGCCCGAAAAACAACCGGGACGGAACACGCATGCCTAAGGCATTGATAACCGGGATTACGGGCCAGGATGGGTCCTATCTCGCCGAGCTCCTGCTGGCCAAGGGCTACGAAGTCGTCGGGGTCGTCCGGCGGACCAGCCACCACAGTTACGAGCGGATCGAGCCGATTCTGGACCGGATTGAGGTCGTCGCGGCGGATCTCCTGGACCAGCATTCCCTCACGGTCGTTATCGGCGATACCCGGCCGGACGAGGTTTACAATCTCGCCGCCCAGTCTTACGTCCCGACCTCGTGGACCCAGCCGGTGCTGACAGGCGAATTTACCGCGCTCGGAGTGACTCGCATCCTCGAGGCGATCCGGCTGGCTCACCCGGCAGCGAGGTTCTATCAGGCCAGTTCCTCCGAGATGTTCGGAAAGGCCATGGAGACGCCGCAGCGGGAATCCACTCCGTTTTATCCCCGCTCGCCCTACGGCGTTGCGAAAGTCTACGGACACTGGATCACCGTCAACTACCGGGAGTCCTACGGGCTCTACGCAGTGAGCGGGATTCTCTTCAACCATGAATCCCCGCGTCGAGGCGTGGAGTTTGTCACGCGGAAAGTCACCCAGGCGGCCGCCCGCATCAAGCTCGGCCTGGCCAAAGAGCTTCGCTTGGGAAATCTCGATGCCCGGCGCGACTGGGGTTTCGCGGGAGACTACGTCGAAGCGATGTGGCGCATGCTTCAGCAGCCTGAACCGCGCGACTATGTCATCGGAACCGGCGTGACCCACTCGGTAAAAGAGCTGGTGGACGTCGCGTTCTCTCACGTCGGTCTCGACTGGCGCACGTATGTGGCGGTGGATCCCAAGCTCGTTCGACCCGCCGAAGTGGACCTCCTCCTCGCCGACGCGTCGCTGGCGGAGCAATCGCTCGGTTGGAAACCGGCGGTCGGCTTTGAGACGTTGATCCGGATGATGGTCGATGCCGACCTCGCCACGCTGAGGAAATAGCGATGTCGCCTCCATCGCCTTGCGGGCACAACGGTGTGTCGCCATGAATGTCCTGGTCACTGGTGCGGATGGCTTTGTCGGCTCCCACCTGGTCAAGGTGATGCTGGCCGCGGGATGGGGTGTAACGGGAACTCGGCTCGAGCCTCGGACGCGAAGCCCGTTGCTGACCGAGGGCGAATACGATGCGATTCGCTGGGTGAAGCTGGATCTCATGCGGTCGGAGTCGGTCAAGGAGGCAACGACGGGAGACTACGAGGCGGTGGTGCATCTCGCGGCGGTCTCAGGGTCCAATGACGCGGGCGGCGATGCGGGCTACGCGTGGGCCGTCAACGCCGGGGGAACCGCCCGTCTCCTCGATGCCATCGCGCGTCGAAATAGTGAAGCGCTGGTGCTGGTCGTCTCCAGTTCGGTGGTCTATGGCGAAGGGGCAGGACGGCCTCACCAGGAGTCCGATCTCCCGCGACCGCTCTCCGCCTACGCCGCAACGAAGCTGGGAACTGAGATCTGTGCCGAGCAGTTCGCGCGGCAGTTCGGACTCAAGCTCATGGTCGCGCGACCCTGGCCCCACACCGGCCCGTTTCAGCAGCGCGACCGGCTGATGACCGACTGGCTGGCCCGTCTCCGGCACGGGGAACATGCGATCAACTTCGGCGATCCGGATGCGGTTCGTGATTACCTGGACGTTCGCGATGTGGCGAGCGCCTACATGGCCCTGCTCACTGCAGGGCGACCGGGCGAGACCTACAACGTCGCGACCGGGAGAGGCTACACCTTTCGCCAGCTCTTTGCCCTCCTGGCCGAGGCGGCTGGCGTGGCGGGAGAGCTGGTGTCGTCCCCCCAGCGGCGGCGAGGCTGGGACGAACAGCACTCGGTCGGCGATCCCGCTAAGATCAAGGACGAAACCGGCTGGTCTCCTCACTATCCGCTCTCGCAGACCCTTCGCGATATGGTCCATGCCCAAACGCACTGATCTCAACACCATCCTGCTCATCGGCTCCGGCCCGATCATCATCGGCCAGGGGGCGGAGTTCGACTATTCGGGTACCCAGGCGGTGCGCGCGCTCAAGGAGGACGGCTATCGGGTCGTCCTGGTGAATTCGAATCCCGCCACCATCATGACCGATCCCGAACTGGCGGACCGAACCTACATCGAGCCAGTGACACCCGAATGGGTGACGCGGGTGATCGAGCGGGAACGCCCTGACGCGTTACTGCCCACCATGGGTGGTCAGACTGCGCTCAACGTCGCCATGGCCCTGGTGAAGGACGGCACCCTCAAGAAATACGGGGTCGAGTTGATCGGCGCCGACGCCAGGGCCATCAGTATCGCGGAGGATCGCGAGGAATTTGCCAAGGCGATGTACCGCCTGGGCCTGGCCACGCCGCAGGGCAGGACGGTGCACGATATCGATGAGGCCCTTGCCGTCGTGGAGCGGACCTTCTATCCCGCGATCATTCGGCCATCCTTCACTCTGGGGGGAACGGGTGGGGGTATCGCCTACAACCGGGAAGAATTCGAGACCCTGATTCGTCGGGGTCTCGAGCTGTCTCCCGTCGGGTCGGTGCTGGTGGAGCAGAGCGTCCTGGGCTGGAAGGAATACGAGCTGGAGGTGATGCGGGACGGAGCGGATAACGTCGTCATCGTCTGCTCCATCGAGAATATCGACCCGATGGGCGTGCACACCGGGGACTCGATTACTGTCGCCCCGGCCATGACGCTTACCGATCGGGAGTATCAGCAGATGCGCGATTCGGCCATGCGAATCATTCGCGAGGTCGGGGTCGCTGCCGGCGGCTGCAACGTCCAGTTCGCGGTGAACCCGGCGACGGGCGAACAGCTGGTGATCGAAATGAATCCGCGGGTTTCCCGGTCGTCGGCGCTTGCGTCCAAGGCGACTGGATTCCCCATCGCGCGGATCGGGACCAAGCTGGCGGTGGGATATACGCTGGACGAGTTGCCCAACGATATCACCAGGACCACGCCGGCCTCGTTCGAGCCGGTGCTCGACTATGTCGTGGTCAAGATCCCGCGTTTCGCCTTCGAGAAATTCCCCGCAGCCGATCCCCGGCTTACAACCCAGATGAAATCCGTCGGCGAGGTCATGGCCATCGGGCGGACATTCAAGGAGGCGCTGCAGAAGGGGCTTCGAGGCCTGGAGATCGATCGTCCCGGGTGGACGATTGGCGGAACCCTGGCGGATGACCGCCTGACCGATGGCGAGCCGGAGACGCTGAGAGCCGCGCTTCGCACCGCGACTCCCGAACGAATTTTTCAGATCAAGCGCGCATTCCTTGCCGGCATGACCGTCGCGGAAGTCGCCGAGCTCAGTATGATCGATCCATGGTTCCTCTCGCAGATGCGGGAACTGGTCGACGCAGAGACTGAATGGGCGGCGGGACTGACCGGGCGGCCGCCGGCGGCGCTGCGAACGATGAAGAGGCTGGGCTTTTCCGATCGTCAGCTGGCGGATCTTTCCGGCTCGACCGAAGACGCCGTGCGGGCCGAGCGTCATCGGCTGGAGATTCGACCCGCCTACAAGATGGTCGATACCTGCGCCGGTGAATTTCCATCGGCCACGCCGTACCTCTACTCGTCCTACGACGAGGAGAACGAGGCCCTTCCGAGCGATCGCAAGACCGTCATGATCCTGGGCAGCGGACCGAACCGGATCGGCCAGGGCGTCGAGTTCGACTACTGCTGCGTTCGCGCGGTCATGGCCTTCCGGGAATTGGGTTATCGAACCGTGATGGTCAATTCCAACCCGGAAACGGTCTCGACCGACTACGACACTGCTGACACGCTGTATTTCGAGCCGCTGACACTGGAAGATGTTCTCGAAATCGCCGCCCTGGAAAAACCGCTCGGGGTCGTCGTGCAGTTTGGCGGACAGACGCCGCTCAAGCTGGCGCGCGGGCTGGAAAAAGCCGGGGTTCCCATCCTCGGAACGTCACCCAGCGCCATCGACCTGGCCGAGGATCGCGGTCAATTCGAAGCGCTCGCGAGGGAGCTGGGAGTTGCCCAGCCGCCAAGTGGAGCCGCGGAATCACTGGAAGACGCCCTCGCCGTCGCGCGGCGGATCGGCTACCCCATTCTGGTTCGGCCTTCGTACGTGCTGGGCGGAAGAGGAATGCGCATCGTGTATGATGCCGCGTCGCTGACCGACTACTTCGCTCGCGCGGTGCGGGTGGCACCCGGCCATCCTGTGCTGATCGACAGCTTCCTGGAAGATGCGTTCGAAGCCGACGTCGATGCGATCGCCGATGGCACGCAGTGCATCATCGGCGGCGTGATGCAGCACATCGAAGATGCCGGTATTCATTCCGGGGATTCGGCCTGCGTGTTGCCGCCCTACCTGATTACGGATGAGCAGGTGGACCAGATGCGGCAGTTTACCCGCGAATTTGCGCTCCGGCTCGGCGTTGTCGGCCTGATCAATGTGCAGTACGCGATCAAGAACGGGGTGGTGTATGTCCTGGAAGTGAATCCGCGCGGGTCTCGCACGGTGCCGTTCGTGTCCAAGACGACGGGTGTTCAGCTGGCGGGTCTTGCGTCAGCGGTCATGGTGGGCAAGACGCTGGAGGAGCTTGGGCTGCACGATGATGTGCTGCAGCCCTATGTCGCAGTCAAGGAAGCCGTCTTTCCCTTCAACAAGCTGCATGGGACCGATCTCGTGCTCGGACCGGAGATGCGCTCCACCGGTGAGGTGATGGGTATTGCCGATTCTTTTGGGATGGCGTTCGCCAAGGCCCAAATCAGCGCCGATGGCTCGCTGCCACTGGAAGGCGCGATCTTTGTCACCGTGAACGATCATGACAAGGCCAATGTCACGCCCATCGTGCGACGCTTCCACGAGATGGGATTCAAGGTGTACGCGACAAGCGGAACGGCGCGCCACCTTCGTGCCCGGGGCGTGCCCGCCGAGAGCGTGCTCAAGGTGTACGAAGGACGGCCCAACGCGATCGATCTCATGCTGTCGGGCCGCATTCATCTCCTGATCAACACTCCGCTCGGCAAGCTCACCCAGCAGGACGACTACGCGATCCGGCAGGCGGCATTGCAACAGCGCGTGCCGTACACGACGACACTGTCGGCTGCGTCGGCCGCTTCCGATGCCATCATCGCACTCCGCAGCAGGGTACGTTCGGTCTGTTCGCTGCAGGAATGGCACGCGCTGGCTCGAGAATATGCCAGGGAGATGGCCGGGTGAACGCGCGGGATCCCCGATTCATCGAGCAGCTTCGGAAGCGAGTTCGTGGAACGGTCAAGGAAAACGAGCCGCTCGCGCGCTATTCCACCTGGCGTATCGGTGGCCCGGCCACCATCCTGCTTCCCGCCGACCAGCCTGATGTCACCGCCGCCCTCGCCCTCGCGCAGTCAGCCGGCGTGCCCTGGTTCGCCCTCGGACTCGGCTCGAACATCCTGTTGCCGGACGAAGGTCTCGAGGCCCTGGTCATTCGCCTGGGCAAGGGCCTGGACGGGATTCGCTCGCAGGAGTCGCGCTGGTGGATCGGTGCCGGGATGCCGGCGCCGCTGGCGGCGCGACGTACTGCGCAGGGTGGATGGGCTGGCGTGCACAAGATGGTCGGTGTGCCGGGAACGGTGGGCGGCGGGGTTTATATGAACGCGGGCTGTCACGGGGCGGAATGGTCGGATGTCGTTCGACGCGTGACCCTGGCCGATAGTCAGGGAACCATCAGCGTCCGTGAGGCCGCCGGTGTTCCGTTTACGTATCGGCGGAGCGGACTCGATGGGTTTGTCGTCCTCGAAGTCGAGGTGGAGCTGCGTCCTGAATCGGCCGAGCGTCTGACCGAAGAGGTCGAAGAGCTATTCCGCTGGCGGCAGGAGGGGACCCCGTTCAACCAGCCGTGCTGTGGCAGCACCTTCAAGAATCCGGGTGGGGTATCCGGCGTGGTCGAAGGAGGCCCGCGTACCGCGGGCCAGTTCATCGATGCCGCGGGGCTTAAGGGTTTTGCGATCGGCGGGGTCCATGTCTCGCCCAAACACGCCAACTATTTTGTGAATGTTGGTGGCGGAACGGCGGCCGATGTCCGCGCTCTCATTCGTCATACGCAGGCGGTGGTAAAGGATCGCTGCGGGGCGGAGCTGGAAACCGAAGTCAAGATTGTCGGACCCGATGGCAAATATCTTCTGAACGACTGACGAGATTAGCCGATCCTGGCAGAACCGCGAATGTCCGGTTTCCCCGAGGGGCAGACCAGCCCCGCGGTCTCCGGCTGGTTGACCCGCTGTCCAATCGTCCGTCGCAAACTCTCGTCTCCGGGTGGAGCCGCTAAAACCGAGGAACCATGATGCCTGATTTTTTCGTTCACGAATCATCCTATGTCGACGATGGCGCTCAGATCGGGAAAGGAACCCGGGTCTGGCATTTCTCCCACATCATGAGCGGCGCGGTTATCGGGGAGCGCTGCAACCTGGGGCAGAACGTCGTGGTCATGCCGGGTACACGGCTGGGAAACAACGTCAAAGTGCAGAACAATGTCTCCATTTACGAAGGAGTGGAGATCGAAGACGACGTGTTCTGTGGGCCCAGCTGTGTATTCACCAACGTGATCAATCCACGAAGTCACGTCTCCCGAAAATCAGAATATCAGCGGACCCTGGTGCGGCGCGGCGCCTCCATCGGGGCGAATGCCACCATTGTCTGCGGGTCGACTCTCGGTCAGTTCGCGTTCATCGGCGCCGGGGCCGTGGTGACGGGCGACGTGCCGGACTTTGCCCTGATGGTCGGCGTGCCGGCTCGGCGCATAGGGTGGATGTGTCAGTGTGGCTTGCGCTTAGAGGTACGAAACCAGCTTGCGCGCTGTGAATCCTGCGGCGCATCGTACCAGGAATCGGAGGGCAAACTTCGGCTCGTTGATCTTCCTCCCGGGTAGGGCTAAGTTTAGCGGCTAATTAAGGTTAACGCCTATCGCGCATCGCTTTTCGCACCCTCCGAAAGGAGGCTGGTCGCCCCGGAATAGCGACACGCGACACGGGCCAGGACAGTGATCGCAACTACCTCGCACGAGGAATCAATTGAACGTCCCACTTCTGGATCTTGTCGCGCAGTACCAATCCATCAAGGATACGGTTCTTCCCGCCATGCAGGCTGTCATCGAACGGCAAAGTTTCATCATGGGCCCCGAGGTCGGTCAGCTGGAGGATGCCGTGGCCAAACTCTGCCACGCCTCCCACGGGATTGCCTGCGCGAGTGGGACGGACGCATTACTCCTGCCGCTCAAGGCGCTCGACATGACGCCAGGCGACGAGGTGATCACGCCCGCTTTCACATTTTTTGCCACGGCAGGAGCCATTCACAACGCCGGTGGAACGCCGGTGTTCGTCGATATTGAACCTGATACTTTCAACGTCTCCGCGAAAGCCATCGAAGCGGCCATTACACCGCGGACCCGCGCGATCGTCGTGGTTCATCTCTTCGGCCAGATGGCCGCGATGGAACAGATTCTTCCCATCGCCACGAAACACCACCTGACAGTCATCGAAGATGGCGCGCAGGCCGTCGGGGCCCGCCGGAAAATTGGCGGCGAATGGAAAGTCGCCTGCGCACTCGGCACCGTGGGAACGCTCTCATTTTTCCCCAGTAAGAACCTGGGAGCCTGGGGTGACGGTGGCATGATGATTACCGGGGATGCCGAACTTGCGGCCCGGCTCAAGCGCCTCCGGCTCCATGGTGGCGCCAGGGAATATTTTCATGACGAGGTGGGACTCAACAGCCGACTGGATACGCTGCAGGCGGCGATCCTTCTTGCCAAACTGCCCTTCCTGGCCGGCTGGAGTGAGAAGCGCCGGGCCCGCGCGGCCCGGTACAACGCTGCCTTCGCCGGCCATACGGCTATTCGGCCGCCGGTGACCGATGCGGCCAATGAGCACATCTTTCACCAGTACACCCTTCAGGCGCCGGACCGGGATAAGCTTGGCGCCCATCTCAAGGCGAAGAACATTGGCAGCAAGGTCTATTATCCGCTGGCGCTCCATCTCCAGCCCTGTTTCTCCCATCTGGGCTACCACCGCGGCTCGCTCCCGGTGACGGAGGCGGCCATGGATGCGGTCATCTCCCTCCCGATCTATCCCGAGTTGACTGACGCTCAACAGGATGCCGTAATTGAGGCCGTGAAGGGCTTCTACGCGTGAGTCGAGTTCGGATTGGCGTTGTGGGGGCGGGGGCGTGGGGCAAGAACCACGTTCGAACGGTCGCGGGGCTCGCGGAGGCGGAACTGGCCGCCGTGTGCGATATGAATCCCGAGGTCCGGGATAAGCTTGCCCGGCAGTATCCGGCGACGTTTGTGACTGATTCCGTCGATGAGGTGTTGCGTCGGGTCGACGCCGTCATCGTCGCTACACCGGCCAAGACCCATGCCGACCTGGGAATCCGGGCCGTCGAGGCCGGAATTCCCACCCTTATCGAGAAGCCCTTCGCCCTGACCGTTCAGGACGCCGAGCGCCTGGCGGAACTGGGGGAGCGACGCTCAGTGCCCCTTCTCGTGGGGCACCTCCTGGAATACCATCCCGTGGTTGAGCGCCTGAGGTCCATGGTGCAGGATAAGACCATGGGAGAGTTGTACTACCTGTATGCCCAACGGGTCAACCTGGGGCAGATTCGGCCCGATGAAAACGCCCTCTGGAGTTTCGGTCCTCACGACGTCTCAGTGGCGTTGTTCTTGCTCGGCGAAGCGCCAGTCACCGTAACCGCGCAAGGGCATTCATACCTCCAAAAGGGCATTGAGGATATCGTCTTCCTCCAGATGACCTTCCGCTCTGGGGTGATGGCCCATGTCCAGATGTCATGGCTGGACCCGCATAAGGAGCGCCGGCTGACCGTGGTCGGGTCGAAACAGATGGCCGTGTTCGACGACATGGCCAGCCGGGAAAAGCTGCGCATTTATGACAAAGGGGTGGCCCGGCCGGAGTATCGCTCGTATGGCGAGAGTCTGACCATTCGCGAGGGAGATATTTTCATACCGCGGCTGGCGAACACTGAGCCGTTATCGGCCCAGTTGCAGCATTTCATCAAGGTGGCCAGGGGGGAAGAAACCCCCCGGGCAGACGCGAAGGATGGCGTACGTACCGTGCGCGTGTTAGCGGCGGCGAGTCGATCGCTGGCCCAGGGGGGCGCACCTATTCCGGTCGAGGGAGTGTAATGACGATAGCCGAAGGATTGATTGCGAAGGCCGACAAGCGGGAAACCCTGTTCGGCATCATCGGGCTTGGGTATGTCGGCCTGCCGCTCGCCGTGGAACTGGCTAACGCCGGCTACAAAGTCCTGGGCTATGATATCAGCCAGCGGGTAGTCGACGGTCTCAACAAGGGCCACTCCCACATCAAGGATATCTCGGACGCGCAGCTCACCGCCGTGGTCAGGAACGGCCTGTTCAGCGCCACCACCGATCCGCTTCGGCTGGGCGAGCCGGACGCGATCTCCATCTGCGTGCCGACTCCGCTCTCCAAGTTCAAGGATCCCGACGTCAGCTATATCGTCGCGGCGACCGATGCCGTGAAGCGGACGCTGCGCAAAGGCCAGGCGATCATCCTCGAGAGCACGACCTATCCCGGGACCACCCGGGAAATCATGCTTCCGGCGCTGGAGAGCACCGGTCTCAAGGTCGGGACCGATTTCTTTCTCGCCTTCAGCCCCGAGCGGGTCGATCCGGGCAACCCCAAGTACCTGACGAAGAATACGCCCAAGGTAGTGGGTGGCATCACGCCGACGTGTCTTGAGGTCGCGATTGCGCTGTATCAGCCGGCGATTGACACCCTGGTGCCGGTTTCGACGACCGAAGCGGCCGAACTGGTGAAGCTGCTCGAGAATACCTTCCGCAGCGTGAACATCGGCCTGGTCAACGAGATGGCCATCGTCTGCGACAAGCTCGGCGTGGACGTCTGGGAAGTCATCGAAGCGGCGGCAACCAAGCCCTTTGGCTTCATGAAATTCCTGCCCGGCCCGGGCCTCGGTGGGCACTGCATCCCCATCGACCCGCACTACCTCGCCTGGAAGATGCGCGGACTCAATTACAAGACCCGTTTCATTGATCTTGCCGGAGAGCTCAACACCGAGATGCCGCTCTTCTGGGTTCGGAAGGTGACCGACGCACTGAACAGCCAGGGGAAAGCCGTTCGTGGCGCCAACATCCTGGTCCTCGGCGTCGCCTACAAGAAGGACATCGACGATATCCGCGAAAGCCCTGCCCTCGACATCATCCGATTGCTGGAGCAGCAGGGAGCCAGGGTCACCTACCATGATCCTCACGTGGCAAGCTTCACGGAAGACGGACACGAAATGAAGTCGGTGCCGTTCAGCCCGGACACCGTCGCGGCATCGGATTGTATCATGATCGTGACTGATCACAGTTCCATCGACTACAGGATGGTCCGGGATCGGGCGAAGCTGGTCGTCGACACCCGGCACGCGCTGCCCAAAGCGGGCTGATGCGCGTCGCCATTGTCGGAAGCGGATACGTCGGGCTGGTCGCGGGCGCCTGCCTCGCCGAGACCGGCAATGATGTCGTCTGCGCTGATGTCGATGCCACCAAAGTGGAGCGACTCAAGCGGAACGACGTTCCGATTTATGAGCCTGGCCTGGAGTCGATGATCAGCCGGAACCAGGTCGAAGGGCGACTTGCATTCAGTACCGATGTCGGGGCGGCGGTGGAGCGGTCGCGGGTGGTCTTCATCGCGGTGGGAACACCGTCTGGCGAGGATGGATCGGCCGATCTTCAGCATGTTCTCGCGGTCGCGCGAACCATCGGCCGCCACATGAACACTCCCAAGGTTGTCATCACCAAATCCACCGTGCCCGTGGGTACGGCGGAAAAGGTGCGCGCGGCCATCAAGTCCGAGACAAAGGTCGCATTCCAGGTCTGCAGCAATCCGGAGTTCCTGAAGGAAGGGGACGCCATCGACGATTTCATGAAACCCGACCGGGTCGTGGTCGGCGTTGATTCGACCGAGGCCCGGGAGGTCCTGGAACAGCTCTACGCTCCGTTCGTCCGCACTGGCAATCCCATCCTCTTCATGGACATCGCCTCGGCCGAGGTCACCAAGTACGCCG
>JBDTRF010000062.1:0-14832 GCA_039931815.1 Gemmatimonadota bacterium | reverse complement strand
CATCGTCGCGGGGTGGAGCAGTCTGGTAGCTCGCCGGGCTCATAACCCGGAGGTCGTGGGTTCAAATCCCACCCCCGCTATTGCCGGACACGATGTTGGGGCGAGGCGACGCCTCGCCCCAACTCATTTTCGGGCGGTTAGCTCAGTTGGTTAGAGCGCCACGTTGACATCGTGGAGGTCACAAGTTCGAGCCTTGTACCGCCCATTCAGGGATTTCCGCCCTGACAAGATGCGCTCTTAGCTCAATTGGATAGAGCATCTGACTACGGATCAGAAGGTTGGGGGTTCAAGTCCCTCAGGGCGCATGGAAAACGAGGGGACCAAACCTCACTGACACTGGCAGACAACGCCCCTCCGCTTCATGGAGGGGCTTTGTTTTGGGGATGTATCCGTGAATCAGTGGTGCGTCTCGTGGTCCGCCCCGTCGTGATCCGCAGACCCCGGCTTCGCATGAGGCATCGGCATCATGCCGTGCATGTGCATCATGTGCGACTGCATAACTTTCCGCTGCATCAGCAATTCATCGAGCACCTGCTCCATTGCCGTAGTCTTGGCGGCTCCGGTCGCCCTGTGCATGCGGAGGACCAGGCTATCCAGCCGCAGATTGCCAGCTTCCATGGCCTTCATGTCCATCCCCATATTCATCCCCATGTTCATCCCCATTCCCGCCATGCCAGTCATCCCCGACTTGTCCGCTGAACAGGCCGAATCACAACTGGTCGTGCCGGCGGGTGTCTGGGCATCAACGGCAATCGGAATAATGCCAAGAGCAAGGGTAAACAGCACGGCATTCACGCGTAAGGACATAGTCTCTCTCTCTGGTTGCCTCCCTGCAGGTCTGACCCGGGAGGATGAAGGAGAGTAGGCCATGGAAGGTGAGGACGTGATGAAGAAGATGTGAAGCGAGGACTTAAACGCACCGTTGTCTTCGGATCGGGAACCGTGGACGCGCCTTGACGAGGGCACCGATTTCGCTGATCTTCATCCGCTCCGAGCGGCGGTTGCGTCCTTCTGTGGCTGCTGGTCGTGAATTCCCCGGGCTCTTAGCTCAATTGGATAGAGCGTCTGACTTCGGATCAGAAGGTTGGGGGTTCAAATCCCTCAGGGCCCATGCGAATGGCCGCCAATCCTGGGCGGCCGTTCTCTTTCCCGGTCATCTCGTTGGAACTCGTTGATTTGACGAGAGTAATCCGCTTCCCAAAGATCGCCCGGCGGGGTTACATTCCTGCCCCCAAATGGTATGACGGGGCGTAGCGCAGCCTGGTAGCGCGCCTGCTTCGGGAGCAGGAGGTCCCGGGTTCAAATCCCGGCGCCCCGATATGTGTGAGATGTTGTTCAGTGGAGATTCCCGGGTCGAGTTCACCCTGCGCGGACTCATCCTGCCCGGGATGGACAGGCCCTCGGAAACAAAATCCCGGCCGGACACTCGAGATTCTTCAGCTTCGCATTGCCCGGTTCAGGAAAATGACACGAGCCTCGCCCCATCCTCACCTGGTGAGCGATGGGGTTTTTCGCTCGCGGTTATGAGAGAGAATCGATCGCCGGGATGAGGAGAATATTTGGAGAATATTTATTGTCGCGGGAAGGTCGCACAGGGCACCGATGCCTTACGCAACCGCGGCGTACAGGTCCTCGGTCGAATACGGTTTGAGCAGCAGCGGCAGCTGACAGCTCAGCGGAGCAACGTTCCCCGTCATCAGGGTTACGGGTACGTCGGGGTATTTCACGTGAATGGCCTGGGCCAACGCGAGTCCATCACCGTCGCGAAGCGTAATGTCCACGAGCACATGATGAATCGGGTGGCATTCCGACAGCGCCCGCCAGGCCTCCGCACAGGAGTTCGAGACCTTCACCTCATATCCGTGCCTGACCAGCACACGGGTCATCACCCTGGTCAGCACTTCCTCGTCATCGATGATCACAATACAGTGAGACAAGGCGGACTCCCTGGTAGCTTGTCCAAGGAAGGTAGTCGCCCGGGACGCTCCAGCCACTCAGGGCGATCCTGACGGCCACCGCCAGGTGCCTTATCCAATCACCGGCGCTCGGTAGGTGTGCACGACGCGAGCGAGTTGCACCCGGAGGTCATCCAGCTCCCCAGTCAGTAATTCAAAGATCTTGCCAGCCTGCGCCACCTGATTCTCCCGGCCAAGGACCTCGATTTTCCCGGCCAGCTCCATGGCTGTATCCGCCCCGAAATTCCCGACCGATCCTTTCAGGCTGTGGGCGGTCCGGACAACCTCGGCCCCATCGTTGCGGGCGAGCCCCCGCGCCAGCTGGGTGCGCAGCATTGCTTCAGATTCGAGAAAGGTTTCGGCGACGCCACACAGCAGTTCGGTATCACCCATGAAGCGTTCCAGCAGGTCGTCATCATTCAGATCCGCTGGCACGACTGCTTCCTTCGGCACGACGGGTTCGAACATGCGCTGTCCGGCGAGACGCTCCACTTCCTGGATCAGTAGCATGGCCCGGAAGGGCTTGGTGACGTATCCATCCATGCCCGCCGCCATGCAGAGTTCCTTGTCGCCCTTCATGGCATGGGCCGTCAGGGCCACGATCGGAATGTGTCCCCCGGCAATTTTCTCGGCGGTACGAATCGCGGCGGTGGCTTCGAAGCCACCCATCACCGGCATCTGCACGTCCATGAGGATCAGGTCAAACTGACCGAGCCGATAGGCATCAAACGCCTCCTGTCCGTTGTGCGCGACCTGGACCAGATGGCCGCGCTTGGTCAGCACCGCAGAGGCAACCAGCTGGTTGACAGGATTGTCTTCGGCCAGCAGGATCTGCAGGGCCCGCTTGGTCAACTCCACGGTGGCGCGCTTCGGAGCCGTGATCACGCGAGGGCCGCCTTTCATGACTGCGAGAATGGCCTGCAGCAGTTCGGGTCGGATGACCGGCTTGGTCAGCACCGACGTAATCCCCATCTTCTGGCACCGGGTGCGCTGGCCGGAATCGGCCCGCGATGTGAGCATCATGATGAGCGCGTCGTTTCGTCCCGGCAGCGCGCGAATTCGTTCGGCCAGATCGTAGCCGTCGATGCCGGGCATATGACCATCGACAATGATGAGGTCAAAGGGATTCGTATCGGCCGACCGAAGCAGGCCGAGGGCCGCAAGGCCACCATCGACCTCGACCGAGAGGATGCCCCATTTCCCCAGGGTCTCTCCCAGGATCTTTCGATTGGTCGCGTTGTCATCGACGACCAGGACGCGTAACCCTTTCAGGTCTGCCACAGGGAAGTCGGCCGGGGCCGCGATTTTGGAGACACCCAGTTCGAGCGTGAAGTGAAACGTGCTCCCCAACCCGGGCTCACTCTGGACCCAGAGCCGGCCCTGCATCAGTCCAACCAGCTGGGATGATATCGTGAGCCCAAGACCGGTGCCGCCATACACCCTGGTGGTTGAGCCATCGGCCTGGGAGAAGGCGGTGAAGACTGCGGCCTGCTTGTCGGCGGGAATCCCGATACCGGTATCGCGAACCGAGCCGTGAAGCACCATGCGCTCTTCTTCCCGCCCTTCCAGCGCGAGGCGAACCTCGACCTCACCGTGCTGGGTAAACTTGATTGCGTTCCCGACCAGGTTCACAATGACCTGGCGGATACGGCCGGCATCCCCGATGACCATGCTGGGGACGTCGGGTTCGATCGTGTGCATCAGCTCGAGGCCCTTGGCGTCGGCCCGGGCGCCCAGTCCCTGGATGGTCGTGTCGAGGAGCTCCCGGATGTTGAAATCACTGGCATCAATCTCCATCATCCGCGCCTCGATCTTGGAAAAGTCCAGGATGTCGTTAATGACCACGAGGAGGGCGTCCGCGGATGACTTGGCGACCGCAAGGTAGTCCGCCTGCTGGCGCGTCAACTCCGTGTCCAGGGAGAGTTCGATCATCCCGATAACCCCATTCATGGGCGTCCGGATCTCATGACTCATGTTGGCCAGGAATTCACTCTTGGCCCGGCTCGCGGCCTCGGCCGCATCACGGGAGATCTCCAGCGCCTCCTTTGAGGCCATCAGCTCGGCGGTGCGCGCGGTGACCCGATCTTCCAGCGAGTGATTGGATTGCTGCAATTCCAGCTGCGCGGCGTGCAGGTTGTCGAGCATGCCGTTAATCGCGACCGCCACCTGGCCCACCTCTCCATACACTTCCCCCTGCACCCGCTGGGTTGCATCGCCCGCCGCAACCAGGCGAGCCGTGGTGGCAATGGCCGTAACCGGTGCCGTGACCAGTACACCGATGGCATACACCGCGACCAGCCCCCCGAGGAACACGACCAGGCTCACGAGTGCGATCATTTTCCGGGCGGTGGCGACTTCTTCCCTCATGGGTGTCAGGGAAAACGCCAGGCGGACGGTGCCTATTATGGCACCGTTATGCTCGATCTTCGCCTCGGACACATACAGTTCCCCATCGGCGCTCAGTCCGGTTTCCGTGCGGCGATTCGGCCGCTGGGCATCGGCATTGGTCGTATATATCTCGGCGATATCCAGGCCTTTGATATCGGTGACGGTCACGTACCGAAGCAGTATGTTGGCCTTGAGGGCGCGGAGTCCGTCATTCACCGCGGTGGCATCGGAGAAATACAGGGCCGGGGCAACCGTATACGCCTCGACTTTCGCCATCGAATTGGTACGATCGCGAGTAGCGTTGAATGCCTGCTTCTCGAGCCGCGCCGGAAAAAACGCGTACATGAATCCGGCAATGGCGGCGATCAGAAGCCCGGTCAGCACGGTAATCTGGATCCGGATGGGCAGTCGCCGGGGTAACCGCAGGGCTCTTCGGGCCCACGAGGTCTTCATTGTTCGAGCACCTTCGCGACGCGGAGAAGTTGGGAATTGAAATCGGAGCCTTCGGCGCGCGTCGCGTCGAGGTTCACAAGAATCTGCGGACGATCACGGGCGATCCCGATGCCCAGGCTGATGCCCCGCTCGACATATCGGGGAACGCCGGTAAACGTGGTCACCTGCCAGGTGCGGGCGCCGACCGTGATGCCGGTCAGGTCCACACCACGAAGAGGAGTGACATAAATGACATCCACCCGATTCCGCGCGACATAGACGCCGGCCATGCTTTGCAGCACATCCGTGAGCGTCCGATAGCCGAACCGCCGCATGTCTTCTGCGGTCACGATGCTGACCGACCCGGCCACCTCGCGAACGGTCTGAGCATACCTGGACGCCGTGCTCACCTTCGCATTGAGCATGGCACCGAGATCCTGCGCTCCGGCCCCCGGGGAACTCTGGGCCGCCACCGTCGCCGGCGCCAGACAAAGCGCCAGCACGGCCCAGGGAATTCCCTGCCCCACGCGCCGCAACCAGATCGCGCGAGTTCGAGGACGAGCCAGGCGCTGCATTGCTGACCTTCCAAAGATGGTGGATTTCGTTTTACCCTCTATTTGTGCATCGGCTGATGCATCACTCTTCTTGAAGGGCACTGCTGTCGGGATGAGAACTCTGAGGACGGTGTGAGAGAAGCATGAAGCGGTCATCATGATTCGGGGCCTGCAGACTTGAGAATGGGAGCATGAGGAGGGGAACAGGCTGGGGAAGTATCGGTCAGCCCTATTCGATCACCTTGCTTACCCTGAGGAGCTGCGAGGTAAAGTCCGAACCCTCAGCCCGGGCCGCCGTCAGATTCACAATGATCTGCGGTCGCTCGTTGGCGATTCCTACTCCGACGGCCAATCCCCGTTCGACATACCGGGGAACGCCGGTAAATGTGGTGAGGAGCGTCGCGCGGGCAGCAGCAATGATGGAGCCCAGGTCCACGCCCCGAAGCGGTGCTACATAGATGACATCCACCCGGTTGTGCGCCAGGGCCGGTCCCAGCGCTTCCGGGGTGGTGAGTTCAACAGCCACCCAATGCATGGGATGACCTGAAATGGTGGAATCTTTCAATTTCTTGAGCGCGTCCTGGACCTGGTCGCGAGCCACCATCGACGGCCGGTATCCCGTCTGGTAGACGATGGCAATGACGATGTCATCGCCCAGTGCCCGCGCGCCAAGGTTTCGATCGAACGTGAGAATCTTGTAGAGCAACGACACCTGGATGTCCACCGGCGCTTCCATATCCTGGGCCTGCATCGAATCCACGAGCGCCGCCAGTGCCAGGAGAACCAGCAGCAGGGGCAACCCGAAACGACGCCAGTAACTGGCGGATCCACGAGGGACGCGACTTCGGCGGAGGACGTTGACTGAGACTTGCATCAGAACTCGTACCCCAGGCGGACCAGGATTCCCCGGCCGTCCTGTGGAATGGCGGTTTGAACATGCTCCGCGCCGCCAGGGTAGGCATAGTGCGCATCAAACAGGTTTGCAATCCGAAGTCCAACGTCCACTCCATCGAGGCGATGGGGACCGGAGCGTGTCGCGAACGGATGGACGCCAATATTGAGGTTGGCAATCACGAAAGCCCTGGTGGACGATCTATCCAGCGCTATCCGTCCCGATTCGTAACGCATCTCGATAGCGGCCGATGCCCGCCTGGAGATGTCGGCGGCGAAGCCGAGCTTGAGCAGGCTCGATGGAGAATTGGACAGCCGGTTCCCTCTGTCATCGACGGCGCGACCAAGGCTGTAATTCACGTAGCCCCGCAGCCCCGGTGCGGGCCGCAGGTCGAGCGTCGTTTCCAGGCCCCTGGCATTGACCTCACCCAGGTTGCGGTAACTGAGCACACCATTGCTGTCGCGCACAGCGTCGATCAGGCCGTGCACCCGGTACTGATAAAACGACGTACTTAAGAGCGCTCGCCCCCCCAGCCGCTGCATCCAGATCCCCTCTCCCATGTTCAGTCGCTCGGGACCGAGATCAAATCCAGCCTGGGGGTAGGCCGATTCTACCAGGCTCGGCGCGCGGAAGGCACGGCCATACATCGCCTTCAAGGTTGTACCGGGATTGGGATCGTAAATCACGGCGATACGCGGCGTCGTGGCGCCCCGGACGATGGAATTTTCGTCGTGACGGACGCCAACCAGCAGTGAAAGATCATGCCGGATCTGGAGATCGTTCTGGAGATACAGCGAGATCACCGTGAATGGCCGGTCGATCGTCGAGGACAGAAATCCCTGGTCCCACGACTGATACCGCGAACGTGCATTCCAGCGGTACTCGGCGCCGACCGTGACCCGGTTCCTTGTCGTGGGATCCCAACGTAAGGCTGATTCCGCGCCAATGACCTTGTTGGAGCCGTGATCGGTATTCAGGTCGCCGACGAATGGATAGCTACCCTCGTAGAAGTAGTTGTCGTAATACGTCCGCGCCGTCAGGTGACTCACCGCCGAGAGCTCGTGCTCGAGCAGAGCCTCGACATGCCCACTCGCGTCACGGATGTGAGACAGCTGGTCATTGAAGTTCTGCCCGTAGGCGGCGGTCGGATCACCCTTGAGCCGATCGTTGTATTTCCCGCTCAGCTTCAGGTCGCCGAGCCGGAGCGACAGGAGCCCCCCCACCCGGCGCTGATAATCGAGGTTGTGGGCAATGCCGTTACTGGTGGACGGAGCATTGAATTCCGGGAAATACAGGTCTCGGCCGTCCCGATTTTCCATCATCGCGGAGAATGCGATATCGCGGTGATCGGCCAAATCGAAACCACCAGAGACGGTGGCGGATTGCCGCCCGAAATTCCCTCCGCTCAGCCCGCCACGCGCGCCATTGATCGCGACGCCCGGTCGCGAAATCACGTTGATGACCGCGAACATGGCACCGGTTCCGTACAGGGCGGACGCAGGGCCGCGCACTACCTCGATGCGGTCGACCGCATCGAGGTTGAGCGCCAGTTCATCCCCCAGCATGGCGGATCCCCAGATGCCTTCGTTGGTGGTATGGCCATCGACAAGAAGGAGAATCCTGTTATTGAAATCGCTCGGCCGGTTGAATCCCCGGGCGCCGATCTGGGTGTAGCTGCGGTCGTAGGATGCATAGAGCCCGGCCAGGCTCTGGAGCACATCCTCGAGTGTATGGTACCCGAACCGCCGGATATCTTCGGCAGTCACGATCGACACCGATCCGGAGACCTGGCGGATCTGCTGGGCATACCGTGCCCCGGTGCTCACCGGAACACTGAGCAGACTGTCCAGCGATTGGGTCGCTGGCGTCGATTCCTGCGCTACCGCAGTGCGAGCGAACGGCGATATCGCTCCCAGGACACACCCTGTCCGGAACGCCTTGTGAAGCGACGCCACAGCTCGCGAGAGTCGGATCGACATGGTGATCTGCTAGAAGCGGGTCGTGAGGAATACCGAGAACACGCGGCCATCCTGTTCGATGGTATCCGGAATCAGCTCGGCTCCCGCCGGGTGCGCATATCGAGTGTTGAACACGTTATCGAGCCGGACACTGACCTCGGCGAAGTGGAACGGTCGAAGCAACAGGTTCACACCCGCCAGGAACGGCGCACTGGTGCTCGCCCCGTTCCGCGTCAATCGATACGACTCACCACTTATTTCGGTGGCAAGTGAGATGCGCGATCCGATATCGGTGGCAATGCCGATCTTCAGCAGGCGCTCCGGTGAATTGGTGAGAATTCTTCCATTGTCCGGTCCTTCGGAGTCCGTCGCGCGCTGGATTGAAAGGTTGCCATAGGCACGAGTGCCGGCGCTGGGCCGGGCGTCGACCTGGACTTCGACACCGCGGGCATTCACCCGGTCCTGGTTGATGTAGGCGAGAGGAGCCAGTGAATCAAAGACCTGGTCAATCAGGTGTTCCACGCGATACTGATAGACCGAGGCGGTCAGGGCAAAGGCCTCATTGATTCGCTGGATCCAGATTCCCTCGGCCATGGTGAGTCGCTCGGGAACCAGGTGGCCCTGGAGCGGGAACTTCCGGGTGCCATCTTCCAGTGCCGAAGGGGCACGGAATGCCCGGCCATACATCGCCTTGAGCGTGGTCCCGGGCCGGGGATCGAAGATGAGCGCGATGCGGGGCGTCGTCGCTGCGCGGGTAATGGAGTTCTGGTCGTGCCGTATGCCCGCCAGCAGGGAGAGCTTCGAGGTGAGCTGCAGATCTTCCTGGGCGTACAACGAGAGTACCGAGAAGGGCTGGTCGACAAATTTGATATTGAAGACCGGGGAGACAGCACGGAACGTGACCACGGTGTTGTTGCGATATTCGAGGCCAATGGTCAGCCGGCTCCGGGCAAACGGGTCCCAGCGGAAGGCAGCTTCACCGCCCACCATATGGTTGTGACCCTGTGAGCTCTGCGCCCCGTTCGTGAAGAGGTTGCCTGTGATGCTGTACTCATCAGCGTACGAACGAATCGAAAGATGTTTGTTGTCCGAGAGGTCCGCTTCGTATTGCAGCTCAATGGAACCTGACTCGTCCTTGGAGGAGGTTCCGGGGTGGTTGAATTCGGAGCCGTATGGGGCGTTGGGGATGCTTTTGGTCCGATAGCCGTAGCGCCCCCGAAGGCTGAAAGAACCCAGCTCGGCCGTCGCATAGAATCCGGAATGCGTCTCCGCGTCCAGATTGTGCGCGATTCCGTTGTTGTTGGCCGGAGTATTGAATTCCGGAATAAACATGTCGGCCCCGGTTTCATGGTCCCATTTGCCGGTAAATCCGAGGTGAAGAGCCCCGACCTGCGTTCCCGCAGTCACCGAGCTCGCCACGAATCCGTCGCTGCCCGTTCCCGCCCGGGCCATTACGCCATGCTCGTCCGCGGCTTCGGTAATGATGTTGACCACCGCGAGCAGGGCGCCGGTGCCATAGAGCGCCGAGGCCGGTCCACGGATGATCTCAATCCGCTTGACCATGGAAAGCTCGAGGACCATGGAAGAGCTGATCTGACTCGATCCGGTCAGCCCCTGGTTCACGGTGTGGCCATCGAGCAGCAGGAGAATGCGATTGTTGTGATCGTTTGACCGGCCGAATCCGCGAACCCCGACGTAGGTGTAGACCTGATTGTTCGTCAGGTAGAATCCGGATTCAGATTGAAGGACCTCCTCAATGCTGCGATACCCGAATCGACGAATGTCTTCGGCGGTGACAATAGAAACCGATCCGGAGACCTGCCGGATGTCCTGGGCATACCTGGCACCGGTGCTGACCGGGATGCTCAAGAGACTGTCGAGGCCGGTCATCACGGAGGCAGGTTGCTGGGCTGCGGCGGCGGCGGCAAAGAGCGTCAGAGAAGCGCCGGCAAGACTGGAGAGGCCGCTTCTCAAGGCTCGGCTGGTGAACCAACGAGCTCCTAACTGCACCATACGCACTCCTGGTAGACGCCTTCGGGGACCACAGTACTGCGTTGAGCATCGGCAGAGCCGCGCGTTACTTGAGGCGGACGATTGACGGGCGGAAGGGATTGTGAGGAAGTGATGAGGCGAGGATGAAGCGCGGTTCGGGAGCGAAATTGCCGGCGGGATTTTACGGGTGATTTTATTGGGTGATTGCCGATTGGACTTTTTCAGGAAGTGGGAGAAAGTCCATGGCCCGAAATTGACCATCCGGCGAGGGCCGGAGCGCTCGATGAGGGGGTTGCCGTCCGAGGCCGGTCTGGCGACATTTTGGGCCCTTACGGGTCCGTAGCTCAGCTGGATAGAGCGCTTGCCTCCGGAGCAAGAGGTCGCGGGTTCGAATCCCACCGGGCCCATAGTTTTACTTTATCGGAAGTCTCGACCTCACCATCGTTTACCGATGCGTGAGGTTTTTCATTGCTGGTCGTCCGCCGAATCGTTGTGCCAGGATTTGTGTCAAAGCCAATTCGCTGGAGTCGATCCCTCAAGAGCTCGATGTGTTATTCCGCGCGGTACTCCACAAAACTCTTTCAGCGTCGTGCCGGCCCTCCGAAGCAAGAGGTCCCGGGTGGAGCTACTGTAGGGTCGACCGTCACTCACGCACCTACCATGGGGTCGCAGAGATCCCAATGCGTTGAGAAGCCTGGTACACTCCTCCTGAAACCTCATGCTTGGTGGTGTTCCTCCGGAGTGTCCGCATGCCTGCACTCTTTCCTTCTTGCGTCTCATTGACGCTGAACGCCGCATAGCCGCCCTCCCAGTGGAATCCCTGAACCTCGCGGCATTCGCTCCGCAGCCATTTCGATGAAACTGACCTGATGGATTTCACACCAGCGGCGATGAAGCGAGAAAGGTGAAGAGCGACCGCAAGGCATCCGGCTTCGCCCGCAACGGGCAACTCGCGGTCACATGTTGACAGGAGCCATATATAACTATATAGTTGTAAAGGACTGGACGGGCACCCCCGCCCGGAATGAGGAGTCACTGCATGCTGAAACCCGCCATACTCTGTGCGCTCGCCATCGTCGCCGCTTTGCCGCTCCGAGCGCAGGCGCCGCTCAGTCTGGCCGAGGCCTTCCGCCAGGCCGATTCCGCGGCCTATGCCAACCGGATCGCCGGCGGCGACGCCCGGGCCCGCGGCGCCCAGGCCACCGCCGCCCTGCAGGGCATCCTGCCCACGGTGCGGGCCGAAGCCGGCTGGGTCCATACCGACAACCCCCTCGCCGCCTTCGGCTACTCGCTGCAACAGCGCGGCGTGTCGATGGCCTCCTTCAATCCCGCCAGCCTCAATTTTCCCGCGGCGGTCACCAACTGGAACGGGGGATTCGTGGCCGAGGTGCCGCTCATCAATCCGGGCGCATGGTACGGACGGGCCGCGGCGCGGACCGCCGCAACCGCCGTCGTGGCTGCCACCGGGTGGATCCGTGAGTCCACCCGTGTGGACGTGGCGCGCGCCTATTTCGGCGTGGTTCTCGCTCGCGATCAGGTCCACACCCTCGAGGCGGCGAGCGCCGCGGCGAAGGCGCACGTGCGCCAGGCGCAGTCGATGGTGACCAACGGAGTGGCGACCCAGTCGGACGCCCTCCTCGCCTCGGTGCAGGCCGGGCAGGTCGAGGCACAGCTCATCGGCGCCCGGGGAAACGCCGACATCACGCGCGAACGTCTCGCGATGATGCTCGGCCAGCCCGGTGATACCACTTTCGTTCTGCCGGAGTCGCTTCCCTCCTCCGACCAGGTTCGTGCGCTGACAGCCCTGCCTCTGGGCGATTCCCTCTCCACGCGGCTCGACGTGACCGCCGCGCGTCTCGGCGCCGAGGCCGCCCAGCGCGACCGGCGCCGCGCCAACGCGGTGTACCTGCCTCGCATCAACGGGTTCGGGCGCTACGACTGGAACAGCCCCGACCGGTTCTTCAGCGGGAAGAGCAGCTACACTGTCGGCGTGATAGCGTCGTGGACTCCCTTCGCCGGCGCCTCGGAACTCGCCGGCCGCCAGGCAGCGCTGGGCCGCGCCGAAGCCGCCCACGCGATGGCGGAGGCCGCCGTAGCCGGGGCAGAGCTGGAGCAGAGTGCGACCCGCACCCAACTCTCGGTGGCCATGGCCCAGCTCGATATAGCGGAGGTGTCGGTGGAGCAAGGCAGTGAGGCACACCGCATCGTGACCAGGAAGTACGCGGGCGGACTCGCCACCGTCGCCGAACTGCTCGGCGCCGCCTCGCTCGAGACCCAGACCCGGCTCGGCCTCGCGGATGCCCGTTACCAGGCCATCGTCGCCGCTGCTGCCGCCCGCCAGGCGGCCGGCGCCGACCTGATGGCTCTTACCGTCCTGGAGAACTGACATGCGGAAACTGATCCTTGTGATCGGCGCGCTGTTCGCGACTCTCGCGTTCAGCGCCTGCGGGCGCGACGAGGCGCCCATCCCGGCCGAGCGGCTTCCGCTGGCCGGCACGGCCGTGGCCGTGATCGACACCACCGTCGTCGACGCCTTCGAGGCCTCCGGCATTGCCAACCCGGTACGTTCCGCGACGCTGAGCACCAAGCTGATGGGAACGGTAAACGCCGTGCCGGTCCACGAGGGTGGCCGCGTCGCGCAGGGCGCCCTGCTGGTGCTGCTTGACGCGCGTGATCTCGACGCCAGGGCCCGGCAGGTGGCGGCCGGGCTGGCCGCGCGATTCCGCGCGCTCTATGTCGACAGTGCCGCGACCAGGGCGCAGCTCGACCAGGCCGAGACCGGCCTCGCGCGGGCCACGGCGGCGGTCACCGGCGCCAGGGCGATGGCCGCCGAGCTGGCCGCCACCGCCTCGTACGCCGAGGTACGCGCGCCGTTCGCAGGCATCGTCACCCGGCGCTTCGTGGACCCAGGATCGTTCGCGGCGCCGGGCGCGCCTCTCGTCACGGTGGAGGATGCGAGCGCGCTGCGCATCTCCGTGAGCGCCGCGCCTGAGGCAGCGCGGGGCGTGGGGAGCGGTGCGACCGTCACGGCCACCATCGGCGACACGTCGGTCGTTGCCCGGGTCGAAGGGGTCGTCCCCGCGGGGCCCAATCTCTATACCGTCAACGCGCTGGTTGCCAACCCGGGCGGGCGGCTCCTGAGTGGAAGCGCGGCCAGCCTGGCCCTACCGCTCGGAACCCGTCGCGCCATCCTGGTGCCGTCGGGCGCGGTGGTTCGCCAGGGCGAGCTCACGGGGGTGCACGTCGTCACCGGCGGCCAGCCGACGCTCCGCTGGGTCCGGCTCGGGACGGCGACGCTCGGATACATCGAGGTGCTCTCCGGCCTCGCGCCCGGGGACTCCGTGGTGGTGGCCGGCGGGGAGCGCTGATCATGGGCATCGCCGGACGGGTTGCGCAGGCCTTCCTGCGCTCGAAGCTGACGCCGCTCGTCACCATCGCCTCCCTCGGCGTCGGCGGGCTGGCCGTCGTCGCCACCCCACGCGAGGAGGAGCCGCAGATCTCAGTGCCGATGATCGACGTCATCGCCGCGATGCCTGGAGCCTCGCCCGAGGAAGTCGAGAACCTCCTCACCCGGCGCATTGAGAAGCTGATGTGGCAGGTGCCCGGCGTGGAGTACGTCTACGCGATGGCGGGCGAGGGCATGACGCTGGTGACGGTCCGCTTCAAGGTGGGCGAGAACCAGGACCGTGCCGTGAGCCGGGTCTTCAGCAAGATGGGCGCGGCGGCCGACGAGGCCCCGCCCGGCGCGATGCCGCCCATAATCAAGCCGCACTCCATCGACGACGTGCCGATCCTGGCGCTCACACTGCACGGGGGCGGGTACGGCTCCGACCAGCTGCGCGGGATGGCGGCGCACCTCGCCGATGAGCTCTCCACCATTCCCGACCTTGCCCGAATCGAGTTGATTGGCGGTGAACCGACCCAGCTCCGGGTGACGCTCGACCCCGCCCGACTGGCGGGGAGCGGCGTGACCCCCGGCGAGGTGATGCAGGCGCTCCGTGCCGCCAACGTGCGCCTTCCGGCCGGCGAGTTCGCGAGCGCGAACGAGGTCTTCCTGGTGTCGGTGGGCGCGCCGATCCGTACCGCGCAGGACGCCGGCGACGTCGTCGTCGCAAGCCGGGTCGGGCCGGTCTACCTGCGGAATGTCGCGACTGTCACCGAAGCCCCCGGGGAGGCGATCGATTACGTGACCCATGCCGCGCGAGGCGAGGGTGGCGAGCAGGCGGTGACCATCGCCGTGGCCAAGCGGCCCGGCGTCAACGCCACCGACATCGCGCAGGCCGCACTCAGGCGGGTGGAGGAGGCACGAAGCCGGCTCCTCCCGGCGGACGTGCAGGTGGAGGTCACGCGCAACTACGGCGAAACGGCCAGCGAGAAGTCGAACGAGCTGATGTTCCACCTGCTCATCGCCACGCTCTCCGTGACGGTGCTCATCGGCATCTTCCTCGGCTGGCGCGAGGCGCTCGTCGTACTCGTGGCCGTGCCGGTCACCCTCGCGCTCACGCTGTTCGTGTACTACGCAATGGGGTACTCGCTCAACCGGATTACCCTCTTCGCGCTGATCTTCTCGATCGGCATTCTGGTTGACGACGCGATCGTGGTGGTGGAGAACATCTACCGCCACCTCCAGATGGGCGACCGTTCCCCCGACGTGGCGGCGG
>JBDTRF010000061.1:0-14886 GCA_039931815.1 Gemmatimonadota bacterium | reverse complement strand
CCGCTGATGAGGGCGCGGTCCCGATCGGGAAGCCGGGCCACATTGCGATACGCCGCTTCGGCTGCCTTGTTACTGGCCTGCGATTGATAGCCACCGTTCCAGCCGAGCGATAGCGCCAGCCGGAAGTTGGCAAGGGCAAAGGTTGAGTCCGCCTCGACGGCCCGGGTGAACGCGGCAATCGCCGAGTCCCAGTTGGCCTGCCGATAAAACTGTTCGCCCTGCATGTAGGAGCGAATGGCGTCAACCGAATTGCTGGTAATGGCTCCGAGCCGGAGTGAGGGAATCGGCTCATGGGAACGCCAGATCTCCCGAAGCAGCGCCAGGCTCAAACTGTCCACCAGGGCAATCACGTTGTCACTGGGACCGTTCACCTGCACCCGCGCCAGCGTTTCCCCGGTGATCGAGCTCAGTTCGGCATTGATCCGGACCGATGGGCCGGCCGCGACCACGCTTCCGGTGAGCACGGAACCGGCATCGAGACTTCGTCCGACGTTGAGCGCGTCCTGGCGGTCGCCGGTGGCTTTACCCTTATGCCAGCGACTGAGCACGCTGCGGGGATCCACGGTGGAAATGCCTCCGACGGCGTTCAGGTTGGTCGAGAGCAGGTCGACCATCCCCTCGCCCAGCAGATCCACCCCGGCACCCGCCGTGGTGAACGGCAGCACCGCAATCATTTCCGCACCGTTTCGGACCGGGCTCCGGTTGGCCCATGCCCGATACCCCAGCCAGGCTCCTACGATCAGGAGGGCGACGAACGCGCCCGCCACCATCGGCATCCACTTTCTGCGACCCCCGGTCATCTCTCCCATCAGCGCCCGGCCCAGCGAATCGGAAAATTCGGCGGCCGACTTGTAGCGCTGAGCCGGGTCCTGGGCCAGCGACTTGACGATGACCTGGTCGATCGCCTCGGGGATCGTCTTCCGGATCGAACGGACGTGGGGTCTCGGACCGGAGATGCTCTTGGTAATAACCGACTGAATGGAAGGACCGGAGAAGGCGGCCTGGCCGGCCAGCGTTTCATACAGCACGCAGCCCAGGGAGTAGACGTCGCTCCTCGCGTCGACTTCGTCGCTGGCGGTGGCCTGCTCCGGGCTCATGTAAGCGGGCGTGCCGATCGACAGCCCCATCCCGGTAAGTTTCTCACCGCCCGACGCGGCATCGAGTGCCCGGGCGATCCCGAAGTCGGCGACCACGGCGTGGCCCCCGGAGAGCAGGATATTTTCCGGCTTGATGTCGCGGTGGATGACGCCATGACTGTGGGCGTACTCCAGCGCGCTGCCAACTTCCCGGATCAACTGCACCGAAACTTCCAGCGGCAGGCTGCCATCCCGCGTCAGGCGATCGCGGAGAGACTCGCCTTCGACGAAGGGCATCACATAATAGAGGAATCCCCCCTCTGCGCCCGAGTCATACAGCGGGAGGATGTGGGGATGCTGAAGCCGGGCCGCCAGCTCGATCTCCCGCAGGAAGCGCTCAGTCCCGATCGATGCCGCCAGCTCGGGCCGGAGCACCTTGATCGCTACGGAGCGATGGTGCTTGAGGTCCATAGCCCGATAGACCGTGGCCATGCCCCCGGCCCCGATTTCTCGTTCTACGGTGTACTTCTCCCGCAGGGCATCCTGCAATTTTTCTAGAATGGACATTGCGTCGCTGGATAGGGGGTCTGAGGCACTGTATGGAATGTCGATGGTTCCCGGAAGTGGCGCAACTGACGACCCTGACGCGGGGGTGGCAGGAGGGAATCGAACTCTCAAGATTGACTAATAGGGCTCCGTGTTGCCTATTCCCAAAGGGATCGGTCCCGGCTCTCGACGACAAACCTGAATACCAACTCATATGCAACACCTGATCGAGCATCTCGTTACCAGCAGGAATGCCTTTCTCGACGAACTTCACGGCATGGCACCGGCTCAATGGACGTTTCGGCCTGCCCCCGGGCGGTGGTCGTGCTTCGAGGTCCTCGAGCATGTAGCGACGGTCGAGACGGGAATCTTTGAACTCATCTCCACCAAGCTCTTTACCCGGCCGGCGACACCGGAACAGAAGGCCCAGACCCGGGGCAAGGATGAGCTCGTCATCGAAACCATGCGCAATCGCGATGCCCGGCTGGAGGCGCCTCCTTTTCTTCGACCATCGAGGCGATGGCCGGCGCCGGCCGAGGCGATCGCAGCTCTAGTGGACAGTCGCGACGCCACCATCGCTTTCCTGGCCCGGGAGAAACGAGATCTGCGGGACTTTGCCGCACCGCACCCGATCATGAGCACCCTGGATGGCTACCAATGGGTGTTGTTCATGGTGGCGCATGCCGACCGACACCGGGAACAGATCCACGAGATCAAGACCCTGCGGGGGTTCCCACCTCCAGCGTGACCGCACCGTCGGGAGAAAAACGCTGGCGCGTCTCAGCCAGCCCGCCCCGCTAGCGCCATGTTTCGAAGAACCCGTTGCCTGTCTCCACCACCGGTTTCCCATCCAGTGCACCCCTGAGCGTGAACTGCCCCCGCATCTGGAGAAAGTAACGCTGAAAACTGCCGGTGCTCATCAACGTGGCGACCGCTTCGCGAACCTCGACGGAAACTCGAATCGTGTCCCGGTCCCGCGCCGCAACGAAGTCGAAATTCCGCGGTGCCAGAATCTTTCCACCATTGGCGACCGGCTGTTCCCCATGGTAGCTGATGGCCCTGGCGCGAAGTACCTGGCGGATACCCAGCGAATCGACGATGGAGAAGAAAAACGGCTCCAATGACCCGGTGGAATCTGGCGCTTTCACCTGGCCGTAGAGAAAACTCAACCCGGGCCCTGATGCCGCACCCCATTCCCAGCTGACGTCGCGCCAGACCCCCCAATTGTGATCGTGGTAGGCAGGCGCCTTCGCGATTTCCCGGCACATACCCCGCGGGCAGACCCTGCCCGAGGCGATTCCCCGCAACGCGGCCACGGCGTATCCCGACTGGTATTCCCCCTCCTTGAGCTGAACCGGGGGGAAATAGTTGTACCGGGTCGGCTGGACCGTGAGGTTCATGGTGAGATCAGGAATCTCGACCCGGATACGATACACCCCCTCGCGCTGGGTCACCCCGCTTGCCCCCAGGACCAGGTCCGCGCGCGAAGTATCGAACGCGATTCGATTCGAGGGCTCCGCGCCGGCAAACCGCTCGTATATCCCATCCTCTCTTCGATGCGTCACCAGGACCTGGCCGCCCCATCGGCCGGAGGGCAGCCTGCCCCCCACCAGCAGGCTCACATACCACCATTCGTCGGGGCCGGTGACGATGTTGAAATAGTGCCACTCGCCCCAGGTGGAGTCCTCGACCTGGGGAATATGAAAATGGTCGATCTCGTCGTAGAGCTGCTGCGCCGATGGCCTGATATACGCCGAATCGGCCGGTGAATCACTCCAGGTCCCCGTCAGTACCCTGATTCCCGATCCGAGCTCGGTCGATCGACTGGGAATTTCTCCGCCCGCCCGAACCGCGATGGTTTCCGAACCAGTGCGGAGGTACACCAGTTTCTGTTCAATCGCCGGCGCCACCGCGGTTACCAGTCCTGCATGCCGGGGGCCTCCCAGGCCCTGCCGCGCCACGAATCGCGCTCGATCAATGGTAAAAAACAAGGCGCTCACCCCGCCGGTGCGAAGCGCTTCGACATCAATTCCTTCGGGCAGCACGGTGATCTCGCCACCGCCAACCAGGGACACATCTCTCGCCTGGTTGAGCATGGCTTCCCCCACGGAGAGGAGGACGATCATCACGCCAACGCCGAGGCCATAGCCCAGGAGGAGAAAGAGCGACCTTCCTCGTTTCACCAGCAGGTTTCGAAAGGCGAGTGTGCTCAGCATTGGGCCATGGTGTTCTGCCGGGTCATGCATCACTCACAATCTGGCCATCGAGCATCTGGATCACCCGCTGCGCCTCACGCGCCAGCCGATCATCATGCGTCACCACGACGACCGTCATGCCGTCATCATTGAGCCGGCGGAACAGGTCGAGAATGTCGTGTCCTGTCCTGGCGTCGAGCTCACCGGTTGGCTCGTCGGCCAGGAGAAGGGCGGGTCGATTAGCCAGGGCGCGGGCGATGGCGACGCGCTGCATCTCTCCACCCGAGAGCTGCGTCGCACGGTGCGATGCCCTGGATGCCAGTCCCACGTAGGTCAGGAGCTCCATCGCCCGCGCTTTCCGCTCCCGCAGCGTCAGACCGGCTTCCGACATTGGCAGCTCGACGTTCTCCCGGGCCGTAAGGACGGGCAGCAGGTGAAAGCGCTGAAAGACAAACCCGAGCCGAAGCAGGCGGAGCCGGGTGAGCGCCGTATCCCTGAGACCCGCCAGGTCCGTCCCCTCAATGGATACGGTGCCGGCCGAAGGGTCGTCGATTCCACCCATCACGTGCAGCAAGGTGGACTTGCCCGAACCCGATGGCCCCACGATCGCAACATATTCACCCGACCGAATCGAAAGGGAAACACCGCGAAGCGCGTGAACCCGCTCGCCGTTCATCGGATAATCCTTGCGGACATCCCTCGCCATGAGAACGACCTTGCCCAGGGTCGTCATGTCGCCTCAGCCCGAAGCGTCTCCGCAATCGGCGCACGGGACGCCAGCCAGGCGGGATAGCATCCCGCGACCGTTCCGCTCAGCAGCAAAATCCCTCCAGCTGTCGCCAATCCGCGCAATCGGGGCACGAAGAATGAAATGGACGCCGGGAGCCCGGGAAAGGACGTGAGAATCGCATCGAGGTAACGCGCAGTAAGCAGTCCCAGCAGCACACCAAGCGATCCGCCGATCACCGTCATCAGGACTCCCTCGGCCATGACCTCCCGGACAATCCTCCCTCGACTAATGCCGATGGCGCGAAGGGTGGCGATCTCTCCGAGCCGTTCGTTGACCGTGATGGTGAGAAGAGTGGTAACCAGGAGCAGGGTGACGATCAGGCTGATACTGCCGAGGATGAGGGAAAGCTGATGGAAATAGACCATTCGCTCCCGGAAGTGAGCCACCATGTCGCCGACGCTGTTGACCTCCAGGGTCGGCCGGGCGGACCGGAGCCGATCCACGACGGCCTCAACGGAAACAGAATCCCGAACCCGCACCGCAATAAACGAGACCCGGTCGCCCACACTCATGCCCAGCAGTGATTGCATTCGCGGCAGCACCGCGCCAACGGAAGGCTGCCCCTCGTAGTCGTACACCCAGTGCACCACGCCCCGCACCACGACCAGCGCCTCCGACCGGGCCACGGCCATCTGGGGATCAAGCACACCAACCAGGCGCACCGTATCCCCCACGGACGCCCCAAGAAGTGTTGCCGCGGGACCACTCAGGAGCAGGCCCGTGCTATCCAGCCGACCGAGATCGTTCCCGCTCTCAAGCTGGTAGAGCGCCTGGGATGCCGGATCAATTCCGTAGCCAAACAGGGTGACCAGGGAATCCCCCTGGCGGGCGTAGATCGCGCCGGCCACCAGGGGCGCGACCGAAACGAGATCGGGATCGCGTCGAAGCGAATCGACCAGCGCGCTTCCACTCCCGATGGTCGCTTCGGTGTCGAACGGAAGCGTTCCCTTCGGCGAGATCCGAACCTGGTAGCCCCGGCCGAGGAGCAATTGCTCGAAAGAACGCTCGAGGCCGCCAGAAAGGAGAATCATGTCGAGCAGCATGGCGGAAGTAACCGCGAGGCCGAGCAGGACCAGCGAGGTTCGCACCGGGTGACGGCGGAGATTCTTGAAGGCCCAGGCCAGGGCCATTATCGACCCCAGAGAATGAGGGGAGGCGTGCGCACCAGCCGGATCGCCGCCACCGCCCCGGCGGCAACCCCAAGGAAGAGCGACAATCCAACACTGAAGGCGACGATACCAGGAGTGATGAGTGAGAAGATCAGGGCAGTATCAAACAGGCGGCGGTAGTAGAAGTTGGTGACACTCCCGGCAATGGCGGCGAGTCCAACTCCCAGGCCTGAGCCAATCAGGGCCACGGCCATGGCCTCCAGGACCACGGCGCCGAAAATGATGCGCCGCCGCACCCCGACGAGGAGCATCACCGCAGCATCCTTCCGCCGCTCCTCCACCTTGAGCAGCATGATGCAGAGGAGGAAGACCGCGCTCGCGACGATGGAAATGACGGCGATCGCGCGATGGAACCGACTGACGACCTTGAAAGTCTGGGATGATCCGGTCGCGATGGCCTGGGAGGGATGAGCCCGAAACCCGAAGGCCAGGCGATTGAGGACAGTGGCCGCGCTGTCGGGAGAAACACCCGGGACGAGCTTCACACCGAATCGGTCAACCCGGTCGGGGGCGCCCAGCAGTCCCGCGAGGTCGGGCACATGCATCCGCAGGTGAAAATCCTGCCGGGTGATTGACGCCGGATCGGGCGAAGGCTCATAGATCGCGGCGATGATGGCCGTAGTCGAGATGGAGTCGGGAGCCGTGCCGAGCGCGATCGTATCGCCAACTTCAAGATCCATTCGCTGGGCCAGCCTTCGTTCTACCGCCACCTGAACCGGAGCCTGGGCGGGGAGAGCACGCGACGCCGTGCCCAGGACCAGGAGGAGAAGAATCCAGCCACCAGATGGAATCATGCACGGGCTCCGGTCAGGCCGGCCGCCGCGAACCACTGAATGCGGGGGAAAACAAACCCAGCCGAGGTCCCGCGCAGCGCGCGAACATCGGTGAATGCCGCCGGAATCAATGGACGTAGGTCCCTATAGTCGTTATCGTGTATCACGCTCATGACCAACCCGCCCTGCCAACCAAGCTCGATCATCCGGCATCCTGTCTCGCTCCCGCGCTGGAGTAAGAATGCCTGATCTTGTCCCACCGAAGGTTGCCGTCCTGGGAGCCGGTGAAATGGGATGTGGCTGGGCCGCGCTTGCGACCTCCCGCGGCTGGATCGTCGCGATTTATGATACCGACACCGCGGCCCTGCAGCGCGCCCACGAGAGCATAGCCAATCGAGCACAGACGCTGGTTTCAATGGGCCATGCCGATCACAGCGTTACCCAGGCAGGACTTGCCGGGCTGCGCCTGGGCAGGAGTTTACTGCAGGCCGTAACGGACGCCGACTGGATCATCGAATCCACTCCCGAAGACCTGACCGCGAAACAACGCACGCTGGAGCAGGTTGAGCAGGTCTGCCGACTCAAGGCGGTTCTGACCAGCAGTACGAGCAGCTTCATGCCCAGTGACCTTTGTGGCCGGCTTCGCCGACCGGATCGCATGCTGGTCGTGCACCCGCTCTCCCCGGTCGAGTTGCTTCCCGCCGTCGAACTGGTCCCCAGCCCGCTCACCGACCTTGCCTGCCTGGAAGATGTGCGCTTCTGGCTTACCGCGCTTGGGAGGGTCCCGATCGTTCTCAAGAAGGAAATTGCCGGCAGTGTCATGGGGCGGATATCCGCGGCCGTCTGGCGTGAATGTATTCATTTGGTGCTGGAAGGCGTAGCGGATGTCGTAGACGTCGACACCGCGGTGGAAATGGGCCCCTGTCTCGGCTGGGCCGCGGCCGGCCCTCACTTGACCAGTCAGCTCGGCATCGGGGACCGTGGCTCCAGCGTTTTTCTCGCCAGCCTGCTCACACATTACGAGGGGTGGTGGGAAAATCTGGCAGCCTGGCACCATCTGAATGCCGAAGATCAACTGCGTCTCCTCCGAGCTATCGAAAAAGCCTATGGCGCCCAACTACCCCAACTTCGGTCCGCCCGGGATGTCCGCCTGGCTCGATTGCTCAATGCGCTCAGCGAGGAGGAGGCGCCCCGCGAAGAGTAACTACGAGAGAGTGACAGGTGACAGGGAAAGCCGAATAGTGAAAGCGGGAGGCAGGCGAAACGGGAGAGTCCTGCTATCGTCGAAGTGACTCCTTTCACGACTGCAGTATCAAACATCCGCAACTTGATTCTGAATCAAACCGGTCCCATTCCCTCCGTCCTCACCTGATCACCATTGATTTTCCCGCCGGACTGCACCCCCCGAGGTCACGTGTCGTTGTCACCTGGCACTCCTGAATCGATGCTCCAGGCTCAGGTAGAAAAAAAGGCTGTTGTCGTCACGGCTCGGCCCGATCCCCACGGTGTAGGCAACGCCAGGAACAATCTGTAACCCGCCTCGAGTCGTAACCGCATAGCGTACGCCCGGGCTCACAAAGTACTGCTCACGTCTGCTCGTGGTTTTCACGCCGAGGACTTCTTCGGAACTGAGCCAGACAGCTTCCACCATCAGGTTGAGCGACGGAGCGGCCAGAAAGATCACGCTGCCACCCAGGTTATAGCCGCGCGTCCGGGCGCGCTCGCCAACCACGTTCTTGGCTCGCGGGGTGACAGTCAGTCCGGCGTTGAAATGGGCGACAAACTGCGGCGCGAGAAGAACGCTGAGAGGCAAGGCGGCATTGAGACCAGCGCCCCCAGCGCCATGGCCGGTCGTTTCATCGCCGGTCGGAAGCAGCAGGGTCAGTCGGGGGCTTATCGCGACCGGACCTCCGTTCAGGCCGACCAGTTGGTAACGATAGTTGAGCGCGATGTCTCCCAATCCCGCCTTGTTGCCTGCCGCACTTCCGGAACGCGCGATGGGGATGGTGTAGCTCAGCTGGTTTCGTCGACCGAACAGCGGCCATTCCTGGGTGAACGTGTAGAGCCACGAGTCGCCCGCCGAGCGGCTGAAAGTATTGATATGCTGGACGACACCCCGTTCCTGGTCGTATGCCTCTTCGACCAGGAAGCTGTTGTCTTCGATTCGTTCCTGGCTCACGCCGCTGGCGGGCCGGGCCATCAGCCAGAGCATGGCCAGGGCCAGGGTCGCGCTGCTTCGGCGGCTCAGGAGAACCACGCCAGGAACGTCCCATATAAAAGCCAGCTGTTGAGTCCAATGATGATAATGGCCACGCCCCAGGCCACCGTCGTCAGGACGGAACCGTTCACGTAAGCCCCCATCTTCTTGCGGTCGCTGGTAAAGAGCACCAGGGGGACTACCGCAAAGGAAAGCTGCAGGCTCAGAATCACCTGGCTCAGGATGATCAACGCCCCGGTACCCTTCTCCCCATACATCGCCGTCACAATCACCGCCGGCACGATAGCGATGAGCCGCGTGATGAGACGGCGCAGCCAGGGCGGCAGCCGGATGTCCAGGAAGCCTTCCATGACAATCTGGCCGGCCAGTGTTCCCGTGATGGTCGAGTTCTGGCCGGACGCGAGCAGTGCCACCGCGAAGAGCGTACTGGCCAGGGTCGTCCCCAGTAGCGGCGTGAGCAGCTGGTACGCGTTGCCGATTTCAGCGACATCCTGGTGGCCGGTTGAATGAAAGGTGGAAGCCGACAGGATCAGGATCGCCGCATTGATGAAAAAGGCAAAGAACAGCGCCAGGGTTGAGTCCAGGGTTGAATACTTGATCGCTTCCCGAAGCGACTGGTCGTTTTTCGCCACTTCCCGGGTCTGCACGATGGACGAATGGAGATACAGGTTGTGCGGCATGACCGTCGCGCCCAGGATCCCGATCGCGATATAGAGCATGGCCGGGTTCGTGACGATCTGGCTATGGGGAATGAGCCCGCGCACCATGTCGCCTATTGCAGGCTGAGAGATGGCCAGTTCGATCCCAAAGCAGACGCCGATCGTAAGCACCAGGGCAATGACGAAGGCCTCGAGGTAACGAAAACCCTTGTTTTGAAGCAGGAGAATCAGGAGGACATCGAGTGCTGTCAGGCAGACGCCCCAGATGAGCGGAATTCCGAAAAGCAGGTTGAGAGCGATGGCCGATCCAATAACCTCGGCGAGGTCACACGCCGCGATCGCGATCTCGCAGAGCACCCAGAGAAAAAAGCTGACCCGCCTCGAATAGTGGTCCCGGCATGCCTGGGCCAGGTCTCGACCCGTGACCAGGCCAAGTTTCACCGTCAGGGCCTGGAGAAGTACAGCCATCAGGTTGGAGAGGAGGATTACGCTGAGCAGGGTGTATCCGAAGCGCGCCCCGCCCGCGAGATCCGTCGCCCAATTCCCCGGGTCCATGTAACCAACCGCTACCATGTACCCCGGACCAGCGAACGCCATCATCTTTCGCAGGACACCAGGCCCCGTCGGGATCGCGACGGAACGGTACACCTCGGGAAGCGTCGGATGTTTTCGGGGAAACCGCCAACCGGCATTTCCCCCGGGAGGAAGATCGGGCGCGCCAACTGACGGGCCTGCGGTCAATTCCGGTGTGCTCATCGTCCGCCCGCCAGAAATCTGCTGTTGTGCGCACTCATATCGGCCATCGATGTTCCCCGCAGAATGTCGTTGTCATCAAATATTCGTTCTTCGAAGCCAGCCGGGCCCGATACCCGCGAGGTCAGCCCTCGACCGGGGCGCAGAGCAAACCCATGGCCAGATCATGCCCGATAACGTGATCATGCGTTCCGGTACGAATCGAGATCGGTCCGTTGAAGGGCTGCCGATCGAGGAGGGTAACGACCGTCCCTGGCTTGAGACCCAGGCTGGCAAGGTACCGAAGCCGCTCGGGCTCGCTCGCGTTCACCCGCCGTATCTCGACAACGGATCCGGTGGCGATATCGGGCAGCGGATTGAATACGAATTCGTGAATCGTTCCGTCCGCCATCGGGATCGGATCGCCGTGTGGGTCAGTGCGGGGGTTGCCCAGCGCGGCAGCCATACGCTCGATTAACGTCTCCGAGACCGCGTGCTCGAGACGTTCCGCTTCCTCGTGAACGGTGTCCCAGTCATAACCCAGGAACTCCACCAGGTAGGCTTCGAGCAGCCGATGGCGACGCACCATCCGTAGCGCCAGCCGCCGACCCTGGTCGGTAAGCTCACTTCCCCGATACGGGGCGTGGGCGATCAGCCCCTGCTCTGCCAGCCGTTTGATCATCCCGCTCACCGAAGGCGGCGAAAGGGCAAGCAGATGCGCGATGTCATTGGTTCCCGCCGGCTCTCCCTTGCTGGAGAGGTGGTAAATCGCCTTGAGGTAGTCTTCGACTGAACGTGTCAGGGGTTCATGCGCGAGAGAACCTGGCATTGATCACCAAAATTAGTGTTGGCGAAATAATATCTACAACCAGACTAAAGTCAACTTTAAGCTGGACGAACGGCTTAAGGCCATCATCGTAGCACTGTTCCGGCACTAAGCCATGATCAGGGGGCCAATCGAGCGGTAGTGAAGAGGGTCTTGGCTCTTAGATAGCAGGGGACGAACTCAGGCAGGTGGTGCGATTCCCAGAATTCCTAGAGTCGTGGTGAGCATACGCTCAGTCATACCCCAGACAACCCCTTCATCCAGGTGGTACGCTGGGAAGGTTCGGGACTGATCTCCTATCTTGACCTCGAATTCCCTGAATATTCCGGCGCGAGCGAGAATATTGATGGAAATCCAATAGGCTCCGGAGACCTCGTGGTTTGGGGATACCGGTGGATGTCCTTCAACAGCAAATACATACGGCCTCGCAAATACCGACGGCGCGGTCGGGGATCTGGGCGCCACGTCGTCGAGTACACCCAGTAGATTCGACCGTGAGAGGGATAGTCCGACCTCCTCTTCCGTCTCTCGGATTGCTGTAGCGAGCAGGTGCTCATCGATGCCGCTTCTCCGACCTCCGGGGAAGCCCATGTGACCGGACCAGGGATCACCGGACCGCTCCGCCCGACGAATAATGAGAACGGAATCAGGATTGGATCCGACGACCACGGCCACTCCCGCCTGACTGAGAGTCGGATCGTCGATTGTTATGGCTTTCCGTGCTCCCAGTCGGTCAGCCAGCAACTGCTGGAGCGAGCTTAGTGGCACCCGCAGCCGCCGCTACCACAGCCGCCGGCACCACCGGGGGGCCCGAGTTTGCTGAAGTCTGGACGCATGGTGCCGCCGGCCGTCCGGGCCGGGAGTGACATCCGTCGCTCGAGCTTTCGGCCCTGGCATTCAGGACAGGCCGGTCGGTCGGATCCACGGACCAGCACTTCGAACCCGTGTCCGCAGGAGGTGCAGGAGAATTCGTAAACTGGCATCAGCGATCCAGTGCAGGGAGTGACATTCAGATTCATTCGACCGCCATTGAAATTACCCGAAGGAAGGCCTCCTGACTATCGCAAATGAAGGGAGAACCATCCGACCGATTCAGCGATTGCAAGGTCGAGATCAGGAGAGATTTCAACCAGCGGATGCGCGGCTCCGAAGGTATGGCTGGCGCCCTCCAGGATGAGCACCCGATTCGCCGGTCGGGCAGATTTGCCCAGGTTCGTCGCGTCAGCCACGGCAACCGTTTCGTCCGCGGCACCATGAACGATGAGCCATGGCGCCCGCACTCTGGCCGCGGCCGCGGTGATATTCAGGGTGGACCCGCCGTTCCGGCCGACGTCATCCAGCACATCGGTCGAGAGGGGAATGACCTGACCGGTCCGGGTGTTCTGAATATTGAGGTAGCCCCGCCGTCGCCAGGCGTCCTTGGCCGCGTCCGACCACCGATCGACGGAGCCGATCGCCGCCCAGGTCACGAGTGCTGTAACTGCCGGATCCAATGCGGCGTGCAAAACGGAGATACCGCCACCACGCGAATGACCCAGCAAACCGATTGCAGTTGGCGACGGCAAGTCCAGCTCGGGACCGAGAGCGCCCATCACTCGACCCAGGTCGTCCAGCTCGGCGGAATACGTATTGTGACTGAAGGATTCTATTCGAGTGAAATCGCCCGCGTCATCCACGCCACTACCGCTCATATTGAACGTCACGACGGAGAAACCGGCTTTCGCCAGCCGATCGGCGAGCACAGGAAACATTCCCCAGTCTTTGAATCCCTTGAAGCCATGCGCAATGACTACCGCCGGGCGGGGGTTCTTTCGGTCCCCGGTGCGGACATCGATATTGATCGCTCCAAGGGCACCGGGAATCGAGTGCCTGGTCAGGCTAGGTGTGGCCATGAGGGAAATCTAGACGGTGAACCAGGTGAATGAGTTGCCCCAGGTGATAATCGTTCTCATTGGCGTTGCGGGTGCCGGAAAGACCACTGTCGGTCGAATGCTGGCGCAGGACCTGGGGTGGCCGTTTTACGAAGGAGACGAATTCCACCCCCAGCCGAACGTCGAAAAGATGCAGGCCGGAATACCACTCACCGACGAGGATCGAAAACTCTGGCTTGAACGCCTGTCTGAATTGATCGCCGAGTTGACCCGAACCGGTCAGTCGGCAGTTCTCACCTGCTCCGCACTCAAGGCACAGTATCGGCGGCGCCTGCGTGATGCGTCAGTGATCGAGGGAGCTGTGCGGCTGGTTTACCTGCGCGTCTCCCCGGAGGAGGCTGGGTTACGGATTCAGCGACGGGTAGGACACTTCATGCCGGCATCGCTCATCGCCAGCCAATTCGCCGCGCTGGAAGAACCGACGAGCGCACTCACGGTGGATGGGACCGTATCTCCCCGGGAAGCCAGCGACCAGGTTCGGCGGAAATTCGGTGTCTAAGTCCTTTTTCGCCAACGCACGCAGGGCCAACTGGTTAGCCTCCTTTTCACCCCATTTTCGGTCGATGGGTTTAGATTTAGTTTTCCTTAATTGAAGGTAGCCCGTGTCGAACTTCAAAAGTGAGCAGCGGCGCATTGTTCATCGTGGCCGCGAGTTCCATTTTGTGTCCTATGAAGGACGTCTCGCGAGCGAGCGGCGAAAAGAAGAGGCGATGCCGCCAATGTGGTATCTGATGAGTGAAGGAAAACGTTGCCCGGTTATGCCCCATACACCGGGACAGGAAGCGCTCGAACTCGACAGTGCGTTGATCCAGTGGGTGGATGACAATGCCTTCGCGGCCAGGCCCCGGGCCCAACGTCGAGCCTGAGCGAACCAGATTTGACAATGAGTTCTCAGAATCGCGGGCGCCAGGGCGCCTGCGATTTTGCCATCCGGGTCTGAATCTGCCGCTTTTCTCTCGCGATCGGAGTTCAGCGATGTTCTCCACCCGCATACTGGCCCTCTCTCTCCTCACGTTGCTAATTCCTGCTGCGTCGGCATCGGCACAGCGCTCCCCGATCATCACTCCTCCAATCGGAAGCGCGGCTCGACGGTCCATCATGGATGCGCTCCGGGCCCACCTCGGGGTCGAGAGCAAGTTCCAGGTCCAGCATCTCCGAATGACCCGGCGATGGGCCTATCTGCGGGCGGGAGAGCTGGCGGACATCGAGGGAGAATCCCAGGAAACTGATCTGAGCGTGGCCGCCCTTCTTGAACGCGAAACATCGAACGGCAGGTGGACGGTCGTGGAGTCGTGGACATTGCCGGGCGAACAGTATCAGTCGTTTCAGGAGTTCACCCGGCTGGTGCGGGAACGGCAGGCGCGGGACACCATTCCAGCCGGTCTCTTTCCGCCCGAATTGTGAGACCACCGATGAAACCCCTCGTGCTTGTTCTCGGCGCCGCAGGGGTAACGCTGCTAGCATTCAGCTGGTGGGGCCTCAACACGGGAGGGGGCCGAAGATCCTTCGATGAAATGGCTGGAATGATTCCCCTGGGGGCGAGCGTCCTTGGATTTGGGCTCATCGCAGTCGGCCTTTTCATTCAGCTATTCGCCTGGCGCCGCGCGCGCTGACAGAAATTGATGTCTATGCCAAGAACGAGCCTTTTCCTCTTCGCGCTGTTCACGGCTGGATGCCAGCCCAATGGAAAAAAGGCGTCATCCACCGACACGGCAACGACGGCTGATACTTCACCTGCGGGCCCCCAGGTTTGTCGGGCCGCCAATCTCCAGATCGCGCTGGCGGGAAGCGATGCCGGGGCTGGTCAGCGGGGCATGACCTTCTCGATTCGCAACACGGGCAACCGGCCATGCCTGATTGGCGGGTATCCCGTGCTTCGACTCATCGACAGCAGCGGGTCCAACCTCGATAGCATCTCTCCGCGGGCTGAACCCGGGTTTCCTGATTCCACGTTCGCTCTCGCCCCCGACA
>JBDTRF010000060.1:0-15048 GCA_039931815.1 Gemmatimonadota bacterium | reverse complement strand
GGCGCGGCGTATGCGCAGGCCGACGCGGACATTCGCGCGCTGGTGGAAAGGACCGGCATCCCCTACCTGCCCATGGCGATGGCCAAGGGCCTGCTGCCCGACACGCACGAGCAATCCGCATCCGCGGCGCGCTCGTACGTGCTGCCGGAAGCCGACGTCGTGATGGTGATCGGTGCGCGCCTGAACTGGCTGCTTTCGCACGGCAAAGGCAAGACGTGGGGCGGCAAGAGCGCCAAGGAATGGGGCGCCCAGAAGTTCATCCAGATCGACATCTCGCCGCAGGAGGCGGACAGCAACGTCCGCATCGACGCACCGGTCGTTGGCGACATCGGCTCGTGCGTATCGGCATTGCTGTCGGCAATGGGCGAGATCACCCAGCGATCCTACCAGAAAGACCAGCGGCTGCGTCGCGGGGAACGGGTCCTTGCCCGGTGGACCGTTTCTCCCGGTGAGTGGGAACAGTTCACCGCCAACGAGATGTCGGCGAGACCGGCAGATGGCGGGAACGTGAACCTCGTTGACATGAGTCAGCGCGTGCCGGTTGCTGGCCTGGATATCATCGTCGGTCCCGATGCGGTGATCGTGGGCGACGATTTTCACCAGATGACCGGCCTGGGCAAGCTCGGACCAACAGGGCCGTTCTGGGTATCCTCGCAACCGCCGGCCCTGGAATACCACTCGTCATCACCGATGCCACGGACAGCATGGTAGATCGTGCACTTCGCTTTCCCGTCGCGTCCGGTCACGAGCAGGCGGCGCGATCAATCACAATAAGAAGTGAGAGGGAGAGCTGAAGATGAATGGTAAACGGTAAAGAGGTTGGCTTCGCTCACCGACACGCCCCTGGCGGCGGGGTACCTCATGATCTGAAGCCCCTTTTACCTTTTACGTTTTATCGTTTACCGAATACGCAATTACCCTCTCACTACAAATTCCACAGGAAGGTATGGACGTCCACATTCTCGTTGTTCCCTATGATACCGCGCGACGCGGGTGGCGGAGCGGAGCCGGCCCGGAGCATCTCATCGCTTTCGGGCTTGTTACCCACCTCAAGAGCCGAGGCCATTCCGTCGCCAACGTGCAGGTCATTGACGATGACCAGGATCAATCGCCGGCGGAGATCCGGACGGCCTTTGAGCTGGCTCGGCGCCTTTCCATAGCAGTACGCTCCGCCCGGATGGCGGGGGGATTTCCCCTGGTCCTGAGCGGAAATTGCAACTCTGCTTTAGGGACCCTGAGCGGGCTCACTCCGGCACGACGATCCATTTTCTGGTTCGACGCGCACGGTGACTGCAATACTCCCGACACAACCTCAAGTGGGTTCCTGGACGGTACCGGGCTCGCCATGGCTTTGGGATGGTGTTGGCGTGGCCTCACTGCAACCGTTCCGGGATATCAATCCGTGGCTCCGGCGGCCACGTTCCTGGTGGGTGTTCGCGACCTCGACGCCGCCGAGGCCGCACTCATTGCGGCGTCTGCGATCACCAGCGTTTCCTCGGATCAGGTTCCTGCCGGGCTTCTGGATCTCCCCGCTTCCGATTCACTTGAGGAAACGCTGGGGTACCTGCACATCGATCTGGACGTGCTGGACCCGGCGGTCGGCCAGGCGAACTCCCTGCCCGTGCCCGGCGGCTTGACTGTCGATCAGCTCACCGCTGCCATCGCGGCCATCAAGTCTCGCGTTACCCTCGGCGCGGCGGCGATCACATCATATGCCCCGGAATACGATACCGACGAGGCCGTCCGTCGGGGGGCCTTTGCGGCGATAGACGCCATTCTTGGGAGCGCTCAATAAGGAAAGGGTCTCGCGAGATAACCACCACTTCCAGGTGTACTCATGCCCGTCAGATTGCGCCAGGTCCTCCTGGTGTCGTTCCTGGTGAGTAACCTGCGGGCGCCCCGCCGTAAAAGGTCGCGAGGGGTCCTCGGGTCACGAAGGTGTCCAGGCACTTGCTGATCGGATCCCACAGGACCCTGCGCGCGATGGGGTCAGTGGCTGGCTTCCTCACTTCCGGCGCGACGCCAGTTTCTTCATGGCATCCGATGGGGACCTCGTTTTCTCTTCGAACGCCGTCGCGGATTCGGTGGTCGCTATTCGGGCCACGACCCTGCGGGCCATCGATCTCCGCTGGATGGATTCGCGGATTGATTCCCTGACGCCTGATTCGGCTGTATTTGCTGCCAGGTTTACCGAGGCGCTGGCCGACTCGTCCGGGCAGGTTCAGAATATCCATGGGTATTTTACTGCGGTCGCCGAGCGGCAGGCCACCGACTGGCAATTCCGCAACCTGCATTGGTCGCTGGCCAAGGATGGAGAATGAGGAACCTTGATGGGTCACCGACATGAGTAATCCAGAGAACACGACGATGAATGCCGCGCTGGTGGGTCAACCCGACCCTGAAATCGTCGGGCTTGAGTGCGAGCTGCGGACTGCCCAACTCACCGCGGATGTCGCCGCCCTCGATCGACTGATCCACGATGATCTCCTCTTCACCGGGCCGGACGGCACGCTGGGGTCCAAGGCACAGGACCTTGAAGCACACGGCTCAGGCGCGATCAGATTTCGCGGTCATGAACCAGTGGACCTTCGGATCCGCCGTGTGGGAGGAAATGTCGCGGTGTGCGCGCTCCGAGCCCGCCTGGCGGTCGAGGTGGCGGGAACCGTATCCCGGGGAACGTACCGCTATACCCGGATATGGGCACGGGAGAGCAGGGGGCCCTGGCAGGTCGTTGGCGGACACGTGAACGAGGTTGGCTCGTGACCTGGAAGCCGGCGATCTGGCGGCCCATCGCGACCGTGCTTTCCATTATCAATGTGGGTGCGGCTTTCTTCGCTGCTCGGTCGACCGAGCCCATGCATGCGGTCGTGCACGCCGGGCTGGCCGTCGCGTTTGGCGTGTGGGCTCAGCGACTCAGCCTGATATCCTCCGGACGCGAGGTTGAATCCGGGCTCGAGGCGTTGGAGTTTGAGGTGAGTCGGATGCGGCAGGAACTGAGCGAAGCCCAGGAGCGACTGGATTTCGTCGAACGAATGCTCGCCCAGGGGCCGGATACGCGCCGCCTCTGGGAGGAGCGACAGGAGCCATAAGTGTTGGTCCTGCAGGAGTGATCGCAATTAGAATTGGGCAGGATGGCAACGCTGCGGCCAATCGGAAGATGCGATGGCCCTGTGTGCGGGTTTCCATGGCGACCACCCCTAAGGATGCTTCATGGCCACTCAGGCTGATGTCCGCCGGATAGCACTCTCATTACCCGGGGCAGAAGAGGCCCAGAATCACTTCGCCTTTTCGGTTCGCAATAAAGGCAAGCTCAAAGGCTTTGTCTGGGTCTGGATGGAGCGGGTGATATTGAAGAAGCCACGCGTTCCGCAGCCCAAAGTCATTGCGGTCAGGACGGCGAATCTCATGGATAAGGATTTTCTGCTCAGCATGGATTCGGAAAGGTTCTTCAGCGAGCCGCATTACGATGGTTTTCCTGCCATTCTCGTTCGACTCTCGGCGATTACCGTCCGGGAGCTCAGGCCACTCATTACGGAAGCGTGGCGCTGCCAGGCCCCGAAAGAGCGCCTGGAAAAGAAGAAGGCCGCGCGCGGTCCCGCGGCCAGGCGGGTTGGCCGAAAATGAGATAGATGGGGAAGCACCATACTGTCCTTCGGCACTGGTGCACGTTGACGGCAGCGCTGCTGATCTGCACTTTCTGGGCGGTATGGCATTATCCAGCATCCCTGAGCCGGGGCGATTCGCTCGCCTGGTGGCCTGGGGAACGCTGGGGACGATGGGCTTGCGGGTGCTCATCATCTGGATCTACAATCACACTGGCAGGAGCATCTTCCCGGCCATCACATTGCATGTGACCGCGAACGTCGGTAAGACGGTATTCCCCGGCGGGATCGCGTACTACGATCCAATGGGTCGGCTATGGAATCATTGCCCTCGCGGCCGGCGTGGTGATCGCACTCGGCGGCGTACGAACCCAAGGCAGACAGGATGTCAGGCGGCCTGATGGATGAATGTCCTTGAGTAGCGCCCAGCTCGACCCCCCGGGAATCGCGTTGCGCCTGAGACTCAGAAATGCGCTGCGAAAGTTCGGCGTGATCCGAGATCCAGGATCCTGGATTGATTCGGACCACCGGATACTCCTCTGCGCCTATCCGCGAGGAGCACGTGACCTCAGAAGCCTCGAGCAGCGGGGAATTCGCCTCCTCGTTAACCTCGACGAACGCCCACATTCGCCGGAACAACTCATATGCTACCACCTCACCGAGTGCCACCTCCCGGTTCGTGATTTTACGGCACCGAGCGCTCAACAGCTCACAATCGCGGTTGCGGCCGTAGCGTCATCCATCGCTCGCGGGGACCGCGTTGCGATTCACTGCGGTGCCGGACTCGGACGATCAGGCACGGTCGCGGCATGTTATCTCGTCGAACTCGGCCGGGAATGGCCAACGGCAATCAGGGATATCCGACAGCTCCGACCAGGGGCCATCGAAACCAAGGCACAGGTGGCTGCTGTCGCTGCCTTTGCGGAGCGCCGGATGGTGCCGGCGCGGGACGGAGCCTAGACGTGCTGCTCGATCTTCAGCCGACCCTCGCAGGTGAACTCCTCGAACTGCGCCCACTGCGCCCGGAGGATTTCAAGGCTCTCTTCGATGTCGCGTCCGACCCGCTCATCTGGGAACAACACCCCGAGCGAAACCGCTATCAGGAGGCGGTTTTCCGGGATTTCTTCCAGGGGGCTCTCGTATCCGGTGGCGCGCTTGTGGCCATCGACCGCGCCAACGGCTCCATCATCGGATCGTCCCGCTACTTCGGCTACGACCCCGATCTGAGCTGCGTGGAGATCGGCTGGACCTTCCTGGCTCGCGCCTGCTGGGGTGGTCGATACAATGGAGAGATGAAGAAATTGATGGTGGAACATGCCTTCAAGGCCGTGAAGCGCGTGGTCTTCATCATTGGACCCGACAACCGGCGATCGCAGCGGGCCGTCGAGAAGATCGGCGGCGTGCCCGCGGGCGAGACGATGACGGCTCAGGGGATGAGAGTCGTGTACGAGCTGACTCCCGATCTTTTCGCCCGACCCGGGCAATAACTCCTCACCTGTGTGCGAACCAATCGATCCCAGGTGCTCTACGTCAGGTGAGACGATCAAATGGCGAGACCAACAAACACCGGTGCTGGACCGAACTACCCCACGCCGAGCGGGCCCGATGATCCGGGCTATCGGGCGGTCGTTGAGAAGCGCTTCAACAAACGATTCATCGCGAGTCCTGACTACGTGTACCTGGCGAACTCAACCGCGGAGGTGATATTGGCGGTTGAAGAAGCGGTGAAGGGTGGCCGACGACTTGTCGTCACCAGTGGGGGTCATTGCCTGGAGGGTTTCGTTGCGGACCCGGACGTTCGGGTCATCATCGACGTCTCGCCCATGAGGCAGATCTACTACGACGAAGAACGGGGCGCCATCGCCGTCGAAGCGGGAGCCACAGTGGGTGAAACATTCCGCACCTTGTTCGAGAACTGGGGCGTGGTGCTACCCCTCGGCGAATACCCCGGGATCGGGATGGGAGGGCATGTGGTCGGCGGAGCCTTTGGGTTTCTCTGTCGCCAGCTCGGGCTGGCGGCGGACTATCTGGAGGCGGTCGAGGTCGTCACCGTGGACAAGGATGGGCGCGCGATCAACGTCGTCGCGACCAGAGAGCCGTCCGATCCCAAACGCGAGCTCTGGTGGGCGCACACTGGAGGCGGGGGTGGGAACTTCGGCATTGTCACCAGGTACTGGTTTCGGGCCGCGGGTGCGGACGGTCCTGCGGTCATGTTGCTGCCGAAGGCGCCAAGGTCGATCACCACGTTCAAGGTGGAGTGGGACTGGAACGATTTCGATCGCTCATCTTTTGTCCGCCTGGTTCGGAACCATGGCACCTGGTGCGAAAACAATAGCGGCGCCGGTTCTCCCGCGAGTTCGCTGTGGACACTGCTTCAACTCCATCGAAAACAGTTTGGCAGGATTGTGGTGAGAGGGGTGAGCACCGCGGGCGATGATGCCGAGCAACTGTTTGACTCCCACCTGGCGGCGCTTCGCGAAGGCGTGGCTGCCCGGCCATCCAGGGAAATGGCGCAGATGTCCTGGCTCGACTTCGCGCTCAATCCGCTGCCGGATTTGTTTGCCGCTCCACCGGGAGGCGTGAGTGCGAAGATCAAGGACGCCTTGCTTAAACGACGGTTCACCGATTCTCAGATCGGCATCATCTATGACTACCTGACCAGTGCCGACCACGATGTCGTGGGCGGCATGCTGGGGCTTGCCACCTACGGAGGAAGAATCAATACCGTCGCTCCGGATTCAACGGCGTCGGCTCAGCGGAGCGCCATTCTCGATATCGCCTGCAATGTGGGCTGGATTGACCCGAAGGAAGAGTCGAGGAACCTGGCCTGGGTGCGAACCTTCTACCGGGACCTGTTCCGGGAAACCGGGGGCGTCCCCGTGCCCGGCGACGCATACGCGGGGGCTTTCATTAATCATCCCGACACCGACCTTGCCGATCCGGCCTGGAACACCTCGATGACGCCCTGGTCCACGCTGTATTACGGAGACAATTATCCTCGGCTTCAACTGGTCAAGGCGCAATGGGACCCGCGTGACGTGTTCCGGCATCGATTGGGAATTCGACCAGAACAGTGACCGGAAGTGACCCATCGGAATCCATAGTAATTTCCTGGCGGCCGACCCCTGGCGCGACCCTGGAGTCGACTGCGAATCAATGCAGCCCTTCAGATCCCGGCAGTTGCTTTTGGTTTCATTCGGTTACTTTATGTTATAGAAGGTCGCTTCCTCCTCACCCCGCCGGAGCCTCGACGTGCCCGCCTCACGACAAGACATCCTGTTTCTGATTGCGAGGTCTGCCGCAGGCATCAGCCTGGTAACATTGCTTGCGTCCTGCGCGGAAGCTCCGACGGGGCAGCACGGGTTCATGGCAGATCTCCAGGTGCAGCCCATTCTGCCTTTCGGGTTTGCGTTCAGCGGGTCGGCACTCGCGATTGACACGCTGCGACTGATCGTCGTGCGCCCTCCTTCGACCACCCTCGCCGACACGTCGGTCAGTTTTCCCGCGGACGCCAATTCCGTTCAGATCAGGAAATCCGTCTTGCTGGACCACGAGAGCGAGGATATGGACGTGACCCTGGAATTTCGGGGCGGCGGTCAGGTGTTGTTCACCGGATCGCAGATTGTCACCCTGACCGCTGGATCGGGAGCGACGACACCTCCGGCCATTCCAATCAGCTACGTTGGCCCAGGTGCGACGCTGGCCTCGCTCGCCCTGGCACCACGAGATTCGACCATGAGCGCCGGAGATTCGCTGCCGTTCCGCCTCACGGGAATCGATGGGCAGCAGCAACCAGTGACCGCCTTTTATGTCTCATGGAGCTCAACCGGCACCGGGAGTGCCATCAACGCTGATGGGAGCCTCAAGCCCGGCCCTGCCCGAGGCACGTTCTATGTTCGGGCCAGGGCGCCCAACGGGGTCATCGACTCGACATCGGTGACCGTGCTGAACCAGATCTTTGACGCCACCGCGGACTTCTCCAGCACGGCCAATCCAAATGGTCCCTGGAGCGCGGGGTGGACTCCTACGCTCGGCGGCGCATTCACCGTGTATCCGTCGGCGCAAGTCATTGCGACATTCGATGCCTGGACTGACCCCGCGATCCTGACCAACGGGAGTCCAACGTTTTCGAAGAACAATACGACGAGCACGAACATCAGCCTTGCTCCCGGAGCAATCGCGCTACATCCCTCCTGCAACGCGAATGAGTTCAGTGTGTTGCGATGGACCGCCCCGGCGGCAGGGACCTTCCTGGTGAATGCTCAATTTGACTCGGGCGATCGGGGAAATACCGACGCGTCGGTGCTCAAGAACGGGAACGGCGCCACGCCCTTGTTCACCATCTCATCGACCGCCAACAATCCAACGTTCACCCAATCCCTCGTTTTGAGTGCCGGTGAGACGCTGGATTTCGCCATCGGCACCGGCGGCGATGGATGCCTGTTCGACACGACACCGATATCCGTCGTCGTCTCGGAATGAGTTGCAAAACGCGGCGACGGAGTGAGGCATGGCGAGCAGTCATTGATATTGCCATTCGCTGAACATCCTGCACCAGAAGCCTCATATGTCACCGGGAATAGCATGGCCGATCCCATCATCCAACAGACCCACGGCAGGTTCTCGCTCCAGTGCTCCGTATCTATTCACATTCAGGCCTCGGCGTCGTCGGTGTGGAAGATCCTGACGGATGCACGGGACTATCCTCGCTGGAACTCTACCGTTACCGCCATCGAAGGAGAGATTCGAGACGGCGAGCGCATCAAGGTACGGGTGCCTGGCACTGACCGCGCCTTCACGCCAATCGTCTCGGATGTCGCCTCCAGTGAAGGCATGACCTGGACGGGCGGATTTGCGCCGATGTTCAAAGGCGTGCGTACCTTCGCGCTGACAGAGCGGGGTGACGGGACCACCGATTTCAGGATGGTCGAGCGGTTTGCAGGACTGATGATTCCGCTTGTCCGGAAGTCATTGCCCGACTTTGGACCGATCTTCGCTCAGTATGCCAACGATCTCAAGCACGAGGCCGAGAGTAAACAGCTCTGACCTCACGCTCGGTGTGGATCTGAAACGCTTCCACTGACCGCATCTTAACTGAGGGTGCATCCACGTTTCATGGCGACGGCCACACTCGACGACATCTCCATCGCGTATGACACTCAAGGCTCGGGGCCCAAAACCCTCCTGCTCGTTCACGGCCATCCATTCAACCGCTCCATGTGGCACCCGCAGACTCTTTTCGCAGAGAAGACAGGCTGGAGGGTGGTGGCACCGGATCTACGGGGGTACGGTGACAGTACCGTAACACGAGGAACAACCCCGCTCGACCTTTTCGCGGCTGACCTGGCCGGCTTGCTGGATCACCTGCACATCGAACGCGTCGCCATTGGCGGCCTTTCGATGGGTGGCCAGATCGCAATGGCATTCTGTCGAGATTACCCTGAACGGGTCTGCGGCCTCCTGCTCGCTGCGACGTTTCCGCAGGCTGAGAGTGAGGAAGGCCGGAAGGCTCGGAATGCGATGGCCGACCGACTGCTGAGAGAGGGTATGGGCAACTATGTGCAGGAGGCGCTGCCCAGAATGCTGGCACCGGGAAGCATGACGAATATGCCAGCAGTCGCCGCCCTCGTTGAAGCGATGATGCGGAAGACGGACCCCGCCGGGGCCGCCGCCGCTCTGAGAGGGCGGGCAGACCGTCCGGACTACCAGGAAACTCTCGCCACCCTCAAGGTGCCGGCGCTGGTTGTTGTCGGCGACGAAGATACTTTTACGACTCGCCAGGACGCCGAGCGAATGCGAGACTTGCTCGAGGGTTCCGAACTCTTATGGCTCAATGGCATCGGCCATATGCCAAATCTGGAAGCGTCAGAGGAGTTCAATGCCGGGCTCGGCCGACTCCTGCGACGTATTGACCCGCAATGAACCCAGCAGTCCCAACGCTTGGAGATTCTGCATGACCCGCACGCCCCGACTTGCTTCGATGTTCTATGCGCTTTCCCTCGCGCTGGCCTCGCCGCTCATCGCGCAGCAGTCCATACCCGGACTCGATGCCGCGGGGATGGATACCAGTGTCCGTCCCGGCGCCGACTTCTTCCGCTATGCCAACGGTACCTGGCTCGATCGGACCCAGATTCCGGCGGATCGCGGATCCTACGGTGGTTTCAACATCGCGGCGGAAAATGCCGATCGACAGCTCACCGAGGTCGTCACTCGAGCCGCAGCTGCCAACGCCGCCGCAGGATCCGATCTCAGAAAACTCGGTGACTTCTACTCGACTTATCTCGACACGCTGGCGATCGGAGCAAGAGGCTTGAGTCCTCTCCGGCCAATCCTTGCCCGCGTCGCGGCGATTCATGACCGAGCGGATCTGGCCCGCTTTATCGGATCAACCCTGCGCGCCGATGTCGACGTGATCAACGACGGAACGCTCCATACCGACAACCTCTTCGGCCTCTGGGTGGACCAGGACTTCGACACGCCGACTCGGAACGCCGCGGCCCTGCTCCAGGGTGGCATCGAGATGCCCGATCGCCATTACTATCTCGATAGTTCATCATCGATGGTGGAGATCAGGCAGAAGTATCGAACCCACGTCGCGACGATGCTGGGCCTGGCCGGCTTCCGCGACACGGCCGCGATGGCCAACGCCATCGTCCAGCTCGAAACCCGGATCGCCGGCGCGCACTGGATGCGCGAGGATACCTGGGACGTGGTGAAAGGCAACAACCATTGGGCGCGCGCCGACTTCCCAGCCAAGGCGCCGGGCCTCGACTGGAACGCTTTCTTTTCAGCCGCGAAACTGGACGACCTGGAAACCTTCGTGGCCTGGCAACCGAGCGCCATCACCGGGCTTTCTGCCCTGACCGCGAGTGAACCACTTAACGCCTGGAAGGCGCTGCTGGCCTATCACGCGATCGAGCACCGGGCGGACGTTCTGCCGCCTGCCTTTGACCGGGAGGCTTTCGCGTTCTTCGGGAACACGATGAGTGGCACCCCAGAGCAGCGGACCCGGGACAAGCGCGCAGTGGCGAGCACCAGCAATGCGTTTGGCTTCGCGGTAGGCAAACTCTATGTCGACCGCTATTTCCCCGCGAGTGCGAAGCTGCGGGCAGACTCCATGGTCGCAGGCATTATCCGGGCTTTTGACGCGCGAATCGACCGGCTGGAGTGGATGGCTCCTTCGACCAGGGCCGAGGCGAAGGCCAAGCTTCGGACGATCCGGGTGAGTGTTGGCTACCCCGATCGCTGGCCGAGCTACGCGGGGCTCGCCGTGGTGAAGGGGGATGCGTTCGGGAATGCCGAGCGGGAGGAGCGCTTCGAATACCAGGAGAGCATTGCGAAGCTCCATCGGGCGGTCGATCGTTCCGAATGGGCGCTGATCCCGCAGCAGGTGAACGCGGTCAACATGCCCGCGATGAACGCTCTCAACTTTCCGGCGGCTATCCTGCAGTTACCGTTCTTCGATCCATCCCGATCCGATGCGATGAACTATGCCGCGATCGGTGCCGCCATGGGTCACGAGATCAGCCACAGCTTTGACAATCTGGGCGCCAGCTTCGATTCCCAGGGCAGACTTCGCAACTGGTGGACCCCGGAAGACCTGGCCCATTTCAACGCCTCGGCGGAACAGCTGGTGCGGCAGTATGATGGGTACAAGCCCTTCCCTGACCTGGCGGTCAACGGTCGCCTCACTTTGACTGAGAATATGGCCGATCTCGCTGGAATCACCGCCGCGTACGATGCCTACCACGCATCTCTCGGCGGCAAGCCCGCTCCGATGGTCGGTGGGCTCACTGGTGACCAGCAGTTTTTCCTGAGCTTCGGCCAGGTATGGCGCACCAAGTTTCGGGAACAGTCACTCCGGGGGCGGATTCTGACCGACGGACACGCGCCCGGCCAGTATCGCGCCCTCACCGTGCGAAACCTGGATGCGTGGTATGAAGCGTTTTCGGTGGCGCCTGGCGAGCTGCTGTATCTCAAGCCCGAGGACCGGGTTCGGATCTGGTGAGCGGAGTTTCTGGAGCCTCAGGGTTGCGTTCGCGGCGCCTCGCGTAAGCCATGAGGCAGCCTGGAGTCAACAATCGCAACGTCGATTGATTCCTGGTGTGATTCGTCCGCGTAGGCATTGTGCTATACCCATCTCCGATACGCAGCAGGTGCACCACGAAGGCATCAACGCCCTGGAGCCAACATGCGCGCACTCTCAATACTTGCCGGGCTCATCAGTGCCTTCTTTCTCTTCTATACCGTACGCCTTCTGGGTGTGACCGGGTTCCTCCAGCATACCCGGGCTGGGGGACAAGGCGCCTATATCGGTGCGCTGGTTTTTCCACTGCTGGCAGTTGCGTTCGGGTGGGCGAGCAGGCGAACATGGCGTGGGCCTGCGAAGCGGTAGGCGGCGACATTTCGCTTGTGGCGGGTGGCAATGAGGTCCTGGCATTTTGATCGACGACGTTGATTAGGTCCCACTGTGATTCCCCTGCGCGCATAGCGATACGCTATCAACCATATGCCCGCAGCGGAGGTCCGACTCCGATGCCGGACCAAGCCGAACCTGCCTGATCGTGGCCGCTATCTTGTGTTCAGCCACGGCGCCAGGGAAGCGAACCAGATGTTCTCTCTGCCATTGGCCCAGACCGTCATTTCGGCCAGTTCACGCTGGGCGTAATCGCGTGACCGGGGAAATGTGGTCGGCGGCACTGTGTTGGTACTGAAATAGAGGTTCAGGTGATTCGGGCTGAGCCGAGCTTCGATATTGCCGCCGGTCTCATTGACTTCATCGCCCAGGTCTTGCGGTCGGTCCCATCCGTTTGAGCCAGCTAACGCTATGAAGAGGCGCTTGGGATCTTTCTGAGATGGATGACTCGAGGAGTAAACAATGAAGCTCTCGTCGGGCGCGACCGCGGGATCAACTTCGTCGGTGGTCGAATCCCCCACCGCAACCGGAGTCGGCGCGAGGAACGTTCCCGCCTGATACTGGGAACGCAGGATGTGGAACCGTCCCGCCGAGTCTGGCTTCATGAAATAGAGGCTGCCGTTGGCGCTGATGCTCGGTGAGAAAACCGAAGTACCCTGGTTGATTGAGTCGGGCAGCCTGGTAGGCGTTCCCCAGGTGGTTCCCTGCCGCTCGACCTTCCAGAGATTGCCTCCGCCGGCGTCAACCGTTCGCCCGCTGTAATGACCATCGAGCGGCTTGCCATTTCCGGTCGCCGGGCGGTTCGATGCAAAGACCAGATACGAACCATCCGGCGCCATGCTGGCCTCCAGGTCTCTCCATTCTCCCGAAAATGGTGCGATTGCGGGAGTAGACCAGTGACCGTTCCGGAGCCAGGACATCATGATGGTTGACGACGATGCGTTGGACCGGGTGAAAAACACCATGCGGCCATCCGGGCTGAACGCGGGTGACATGTCATCGGCCGCGCCGGATATTACGCCCGGAGAAAAGAGACGAGGGCTGTTATCCTCAAGCGTAACCTGAATAACCGGTCCGCCGGTCAGAAAAACAAGCCCGGCAAAGGCGCTCAAAACGATACTGGTCCGCATTCCGAATGCTCCACTGATAGGATGAAAGGCAGGCGCTGGTTGCCTGCTCACGTGGGAATCGAAATGGCACGGTCGAGGGCTCGCAAGTAAGCTTGCCCCGTCGCACACAGCTCTGACATTGGCGTCGTCCCCTCGAATTCCAAGGGTCTAAGTGAAGGTTGCCGCCTATCAGGCTCCTCTCGCCACCTCGGGCATCCCCGATACGCTCGCGCTTATTCGTGAGCAGGTCGCTCGATGTGAGGATCTGGGGGTAGAAATCCTCTGTTGTCCGGAAGCCATCCTGGGCGGCCTGGCCGATTATGCACCGGATCCGTTCAGCATTGCCATCAGTATTGAAAACGGTGACCTGGATCAGCTCCTGTCCCCTCTCACGAGCAAGACGGTCACAACCATCCTCGGTTTAACCGAAATCGACCGGCAAGGCCGCCTGTTCAACGCCGCCGTTATCTGGCATTGCGGAACGATCCTGGGCCACTATCGCAAACTTCATCCCTTCATCCGGAAATCCGTATATCAGGCAGGGAGCGACACACCTGTCTTCACCGCACGCGGACTGACCTTCGGGATCGTCATCTGTCGAGACTCGACCTTTCCCGAGCCGGCGCGGGCCATGGCGTCAAAAGGAGCTACGGCGATATTTATTCCGACGAACTGTGGGCTGCCGGTCAATCGCGCCAATCCGAAGATCGTTGAGGAGGCCAGGAGCTGTGATGTTGCCATGGCCAGGGAGAATGGGGTGTGTGTCGTTCGGGCGGATGTCGCCGGGGAAACCGCAGAACTCATGTCATACGGGGCGTCCGGGTTGGTCGACCAGGGCGGAAGGGTGCTATGCTCGGCCAGAGAACATCAGGCCGACCTGATCTTTGCTGAAATATCGACGATGTGATGAGATGATCCCGGCGATTGTACTGACGGCCCCTGGGCCGCTCGGGATTCCGATGACGGCCAGCTGAGCATCTGGCGCAATTCTCAAAGCCGTGCATACTATGGGCGCGTTCAGCCCCCGCTCTGAACGGAACTATCATGACACCGTTAGGATCACCTGCGGAAAGGTCCAGCTTGGCAATCGCCTCGTCACCGAACAGCCTTCGTCGCGTCATCGGGGTCGGCGGCCTGGCCGCCGCCATTTTCAACATCACCGTCGGCGCGGCCATCTTTGTCCTGCCGGCCCATGTCGCCAGCTCGCTGGGGCCGGCCGCGCCGCTCGCGTATCTCGTCTGCGCCGTCGCGACCGCCCTGGTCGCTCTTTGCTTCGCGGAGGCGGGGAGCAGAGTGCCGCAGACGGGCGGGCCGTACGCTTATGTCGAAGCGGCGCTCGGGCCGTTCATCGGCTACATCTGCGGCGTCCTCCTCTGGCTCGGCATTACCCTCGCTATGGCCGCCGTTGGAACGGTCTTCGCCGATGCTCTCGGGAGCCTGTTTCCGGCACTTGCCGGAGGTGTGCAGCGTGCAGTCATCCTGGCCATCATGTTCGTCGTGCTTGCCATCGTGAACATTCGCGGCGCGGCCCTGGGCTCACGACTCTCCGGGATCTCGACCATCGCGAAGCTGCTGCCGCTCGTCGCTTTCGTGGTGCTCGGGTTGCCCCATGTCCGCACGGCCAACCTGGCGATCGAAACGCTGCCATCACTCGGCACTTTAGGCCAGACCGGACTGCTCCTGATGTTCGCCTTCTTCGGAATGGAATCGGCCCTCCAGGTAAGCGGTGAGGTAACCAACCCGTCGCGGACGGTCCCGAAGGCCATCGCGCTGGGACTCGTGGGCGTCGCCGTCCTGTACATCGCGGTCCAGCTGGTGGCACAGGGTGTCCTCGGAAGCGCGCTCGCTGCACCCGAGACGGCGAAAGCACCGGTCGCCGCCGCCGCCCAGCATTTCGCGGGCCCGGTCGGGGCCAAGCTCA
>JBDTRF010000059.1:0-15365 GCA_039931815.1 Gemmatimonadota bacterium | reverse complement strand
GACGAATGGCAACCGCAGCGGCGATATCCCGGTTCACTGGCGTAGACTTCTACAACCTCGACTCCATCCTCTCAGAAGAGGAACGCGCGGTGCGGGATACCGTTCGGAGCTGGGTGGAGGACAATCTGATGCCGATTATCGGGGAGGCGTACGTCGAAGGGAAATTCCCTCGGCAACTGATCCCGGGGCTGGCAGAGCTGGGCGTGTTCGGTGCCAATCTCCCCGAAGAATACGGGTGCGCCGGACTCAACAACGTCGCGTATGGCCTCATCATGCAGGAGCTTGAGCGGGGCGACTCGGGGATTCGTTCTTTTGCCTCGGTCCAGGGCGCGCTCGTCATGTATCCGATCTTCGCATTCGGATCGGAGGAGCAGAAAAAGAAATGGCTCCCCAGCCTGGCATCAGGGAAAGACATCGGTTGTTTCGGGTTGACCGAGCCGGACTACGGGTCGAATCCTTCCGGCATGATCACGACAGCCAGGGAGACGAAAGACGGCTGGGTGCTGAACGGCGCAAAGATGTGGATCACCAACGGCTCGCAGGCATCGGTGGCGGTCGTCTGGGCCAAGACGGGAGACCTCAAGGACTCCAAGTCCATTCGTGGGTTTATCGTGCCCAGGGGCCTCAAGGGATTCAGTGCTCGAGACCAGAAGGGCAAGCTGTCGCTCCGGGCGTCCGATACGAGCGAGCTGGTGTTCGAGGACGTCCACCTGCCGAAGGACGCGATTCTTCCCAAGTCCGGCGGCATCAAGAGCCCGCTCATGTGTCTCACCCAGGCGCGGTACGGAATCGCGTGGGGTGCGATCGGCGCGGCGATGGCCTGCTACGATGAAGCGCTTCGCTACTCTCAGAACCGCATCATGTTCGATCGCCCGATTGGCCAGACCCAGATCCAGCAGGTGCGTCTCGCCGATATGCTGACCGAAATCACCAAGGCCCAGGTCCTGGCGCTTCACCTCGGGCGACTCAAGGATGCGGGATCCATGACCCCGGAACAGGTCTCCCTCGCTAAGCGCAACAACGTCGACATGGCCACCGACTGCGCCCGCGAAGCGCGCCGCCTCCTCGGCGCCAACGGCATTCTGGCCGAGTATCATTCCATGCGGCATATGGCCAATCTGGAATCGGTGTATACATATGAGGGTACCCACGACATGCATTCCCTTATCCTGGGCCAGGCAGTCACCGGCCTCAGCGCTTTTTGATCCGCATGTTGCCGACATCTCGCGCTATGGCGGTGGCCCTGGTGGGACTGGCTGGACTCGGATGCGCCTCGGGATCATTGGCGGGCGCTGCCTCCACTGTGCCAGCGGCCGCGCCCTTCACCTGTGAAGCATCGACTCACCCGTTCACCCGGTGGACGCTCTACTTCGGCATGAAGCGACCCCAGGGTGCCGACATCACCGAAGCGGACTGGGATGCATTTCTCCGCAACGAGGTAACGCCAAGATTTCCCAGTGGATTCACCGTGCTCGATGGACATGGACAGTGGCGGGGGGACGATGGAACCATCGTGCGGGAACCAAGCAGAATCCTCATCCTCCTTCAGCCGGACACGCGGGGGATTCGATTTGCCATCGGTGAAATCGTGAGCCGGTATAAGGCACTCTTCCAGCAGGAATCGGTGATTGAGGAATTGACGCGTGTATGCGCGGCCTTTTGATCCAGATCCCTTGAGCGTCACCCCGGCCAGGGTATATCACTTTCCACCATCACCTGCGATGGCCCTACCTTGGGAGCGAGTTCCCCGCTAGTTTTGCCCCTCTAAAGTCGCGCTGACCCTGTTTGTCCAGACGAGGTAAGTCGTTTGAAGATAGCTGTTTGCCTTAAACGAGTCCCCGATACCACGGCCAAGATCGTGATTGCGCCGGATGGCAAGTCGATCGACGAATCGGGTATCAAGTTTGTGCCCAATCCCTACGATGAGTTCGCCATTGAAGAGGCGATCAAGTTGAAGGAGACGGCGGGTGCGGGTGAGACCGTGGTCATCGGCCTTGGATCCGATGCGACTGCCGAGACGCTGCGTACGGCGCTGGCCATGGGGATTGATCGGGCGATTCTTCTTCAGGCGACCGGTTCCCCAGACGGTTTTGAGGTGGCGAAGGCGCTGGCGGCCGAGCTCAAGCCCGGCGGGTACGACTTGATCCTGTTCGGCAAAATGGCGGTGGACGATTACAACCACCAGGTTGGTCCCATGGTTGCCGAGCTGCTGGACCTTCCCTGCATCACGACAGTTGCCCATCTCACCATTGCGAATGCCGGGGTTCACGCCGAGCGGGAAATCGAAGGCGGCATCGAAATCGTAACCTGCGCCCTCCCCGCCGTGCTCACCTGTGACAAAGGCCTCAACAATCCCCGGCTTCCCTCCCTCAAGGGGATCATGGCCGCGAAAAAGAAGCCGCTGGAGACGAAGCCGGCCACGCTGGGAGGCGGCTCATTTGAATTGATAGGCCTCTCGTTGCCTCCGGAGAGGTCCGCCGGAAAGATCGTCGGTGAGGGAGTCGACGCGGTGGCAACTCTCGTCAATCTCCTCCGTACCGAAGCGAAGGTGCTGTAACATGGCCGCGATTCTTGCCGTCACCGAACAACGGAGTAACACCCTTCGCAAGGTTTCCCAGGAGGTGGTAACCGCGGCGCGCAGCCTGGCCGACGCCATGGGCGCCACCGTCGATGCGCTGGTCCTGGGGAGTGGCGCGGTCAGCGGCTCGGGAGACCTGGGAGGGATCGGAGCCGATCGGGTCCTGACTGGCACTCATCCTGAGTTCAATCTCTACAATCCCGATGGGTACGCGAGCACGATTGCCTCCATGGCGGGTGGCTACCAGGCCATCATTTTCGCCGCGACGGCAACCGGCCGCGACCTGGCCCCGCGGGTCGCGGCCAGGCTGGGGCAGGGCTGCGCCACGGACGTGACGGCGATGAGCGTCGAGGGTGGGAAGATCGTCGTGACCCGGCCCATCTATGCTGGCAAGGCCTTGCAGAAGCTTCGGCTCCTCGGTTCCCCCGCGATTCTATCCATCCGGCCCAACACCTTCGCGGTTAAGCCCAGCAGCAAGACTGGAACTGCCGAATCCATCAGCGTTCCGGCGTTCACGGCTCGCGTCACGGTCAAGGAAATCAAGGCTGCCGCCGCTACCACGCTCGATGTCGCGGAGGCTTCGGTCGTGATTTCGGGGGGTCGAGGGCTCAAGGAACCCGCCAATTTCAAGCTGCTGGAAGACCTTGCAGCCGCTTTCGGCAATGCCGCGGTGGGGGCGAGCCGGGCAGTGGTCGATGCCGGCTGGCGAGAGCACGGCGCCCAGGTCGGGCAGACGGGCAAGACGGTCAGCCCCGGCCTCTACATTGCCGTGGGCATTTCCGGCGCGATTCAACACCTGGCTGGCATGCGCACCGCCAAGGTGATTGTCGCCATCAACAAAGACAAGGACGCGCCGATCTTCAAAGTGGCCGACTACGGCCTGGTCGGCGACCTGTTCGAAATCCTGCCCCGGTTTACCGAAGAGGTGAAGAAACTGCGCTCAGAACACTAGTGTTGCGTCGCTTCGGTCATGGCGAGAACAGGAAGCACAACCAATTGCGGAATCATTGCGGGGAGCAAATCGACCGAAGCAATTTACTAACATGAGTCGGTAGTCGGCTGACTTCTCCAGTCCGCTCAACTTTGAGCCGATTGTTTCCCCCGTCGCTCCACGCCCTTGCAGGTTGATTCCTTTCACGTCACGTTCGCGGTTTGTCGGTCTCGTTCCCTGCTTCCTGTACCTGTTCTCGTTCGACTCCTGGCTGATCTACCCTCTTCGACAGGCTCAATGTGACCGTCGCGACCGCTCAGCCGAAGGCCCAGCTTCTCAAGATCCTCGGCGTCGCGTTCGGCGTGGCTGTCATCGTGGGCAATTCCATCTCCGTCGGCATCCTTCGCACGCCCGGCGAAGTGGCGGCGCGGCTACCCAACGCGTGGATCTTTCTCACGGTGTGGGTCCTGGGTGGTCTCTACGCCCTGCTCGGCGCGACCCAGATGGCCGAAATGGGAGCGATGATCCCCCGATCGGGCGGCCAGTACGTGTTCGTGCGACGGGGCCTCGGCGAGTATCCCGGCTTCGTGGTGGGATGGAGCGACTGGATTTCTACCAGCGGCACCGTGGCCTTCGTGGGGATGGTCTTCGCCGAGTATACCGCGCAGTTGATCCCATCACTGGCCTCGCACCAGGCCGCGCTGGCTCTCAGCCTGGTCGCCATATTCACCTGGATTCTCTGGCAGGGTGCGAGGACCGGCGACATGACGCAGCAGGTGACCAGCCTCATCAAGGCCGTTGGCCTGCTGGCTCTTGCGATTGCCTGCCTGATCTTCGCCGGGAATTCAGGACCGGCGGTGGCCAAGCCGATGCCGACCGGGTTCTCGCTTTTCACCGCGGTCGTGATTGCCTTGCAGGCGGTGATCTACACCTACGATGGCTGGACCGGTGCCACCTACTTCAGTGGCGAGTCCAAAGATCCCGGGCGAGAAATCCCCCGCGCCACGATCCTGGGCGTCTGGTCGGTGATCGCGGTCTATCTCGTGCTCAACCTTGCCTTTCTGCGGGTTATTCCGATCGGCCAGATTGCGGGTGACCCGTTTGTCGCCGGTTCGGCGGCGCGGCAGGTCTTTGGCGTCGCGGGTGACATCGTGATCCGGGTGATCGTCGTCGTCAACATCCTGAGTGCCATGAATGCTACGCTCCTCATGGCGTCTCGGGTTCCGGTGGCCATGGCCGAAGATGGCCTGATTTCATCAGTGGCGACGAATGTGAGCGCCTCCGGTGCGCCCCGAGTGACACTCGTCGCCAGCTCAGTCGTCGCGGCCGCATTCATCCTGACCGGTACGTTTAATCAGGTGCTGGCCCTGCTCGCGTTCTTCTTCGTGGCCAACTACGCCTTGTCGTTCACGTCCCTCTTTGTGCTCCGCGCTCGTGAGCCGGATCTCCCGCGACCGTATCGGGTTCCGGGTTTTCCCCTGACGACGGGCATTGTCCTCATCGGTGCCATCGCGTTTCTCATCGCCGGCTTTATTGGCGACCGGGCCAATAGCGTGCGTTCCTTCCTGCTTTTGCTCCTGAGCTACCCCCTCTATCTCGGCTTCCGGTGGTTGAGCAAGCGGAACGCATGAAGAGCCAGACTGTGCCAGGCGTACAGGAGGATGCCGAACGGCTTGCCGCGCTCGCCTTGATAGAGGATGGTCCCCGAGACCTCACGACCGAGGTCGCCATCACCCGGCCGATCGAAGCCGCGGCGGGGATTGAGTTCAGGACCCCCGGCGTCCTGGCGGGGACGGTCTATGCCGAAGCGGTGGCGGCGGCGTGCGAGATCGGCATTCGGTGGGATCTGGGAGAGGGGAGTCGCATCGATCGTCGGGCCATCGCCGGATCGCTCACGGGCGATCTCGCCCGGATGCTTCGGGCGGAGCGGCCTCTGCTCAATCTGCTGCAGCGCGCCTCCGGCATCGCGACGATGACCCGGAATTTTGTAGATGCCGTCGCGGGGACCTCCTGTCGAGTGCTGCACACGAGGAAGACCGCGCCGGGACTTCGAATCTTCGACCTGAACGCGGTGCTGGCCGGTGGGGGTGTGCTTCACCGCATTGATCTGGCTGCCACGGTGATGTTCAAGGACAATCACTGGGCGGCACTCGCGCGGGAAGGACGAACCCTGACCGAGGCGGTCCGATCCGCCCGGTCGAGAAAGGCTGCTGCGGTGTATGTGGAGGTGGAGAGCCTGGAACAGCTGCGGCAGGCGGTGGCCGCGGGCGCCGATCGTCTCCTGATCGACAATCAGACGCCGGAAATGGTCGGGCAGTGGACGCGGTCAGCCCGCGATGGGAAGCCCGGCATCGAGATCGAAGCCACCGGTGGCATTACGCTGGAGAACGCGAGGGCCTATGCGCTGGCCGGCGCCGATTTTATTTCAATTGGTGCGCTCACCCATAGTGTCGTGGCGGCCGATATCTCTCTCGAAATAAACTCCTAGCTTCCAGCGCGAGTATCCGGCTTTCCCTCCGGCAATTGTTGCCGCTCCCGCTGCTGAGTCAGCATCCGCTCGGTGAAGTCCAATCGCTCCTGGGTTTCCGCCAGGTCCCGCCGGACATCCTGCATCTGCGCCCGAAGTTCCTCCAGCTGCGACTCGACGGCCCCATTGGGCGACCCGCCGTATTGCGCCTCAATGGCCTCTTTTTTCGCCCGGGCCAGTCGTGTCATTCCGCTGAAAACCAGGGCGATGACTGGAATCGAGAGGGCCAGGATTGGAATGAGTAGTGCCAGCACCCGTGCGTCCATGACCTACTCCTGCTCGATGACGACTGCCGTGCCGTAACACAGGACCTCGGTGACGCCGACCATGATCTCGGTCGCGTCATAGCGAATGCCCACGACGCCGTTGGCACCCATCCGCTCCGCGACTCCGATCATGATCGCAAACGACTCGCTCCGGGTTTTTTCGCAGAGCGTAAGGAGCAACGAGATGTTCCCGCCGAACAGCGTTTCAAACTTGGCGCCGATCGTTCCGAAGACTGAGCGTGACCTGACGCTGATCCCGCGAACCACGCCAAGGGTCTGAACGATTCGGAATCCGTCGATGGAAAAGGTCGTCGAGGTCATGTCGGGATGCATGTCATCTTCCTGGAAGAGGGGCTGAGCAGGAAGATAACAAGATTGATCCGCTGGTTCTGCCCGGTTGTCTCGTCTCACGCCCGGCCATATACCAATCCCGAACGCCCGTGAATCGGCGTGTGGACCCGATTCTCCTTCTGTTTCAGGGTCCTTTCAGTAGCCGCCAAGGACGGAAAGCCTCGCAAAGAAATGGAAAAACTCCTTCCATTGCGGTGTCTGCAGGAGCCGTTTGGCTCGCCTGGCATCCGCTCCGCCTTCGGAGACGCCGTGTTTCCAGTCGCCAACCGGACGCCAACCAACCGGGGAACCCTCTCGCTCGTTCTATTTTCTCTTACTTACAGTCAGTGCCAGGCCCAGGAACACTACTACGAGCCCTCCTGCAAACGCCACGGTTCTGCTCCTCGGAAGCGGGCCGGACCGGTACCCTGACCAGCTTTCGCTGATCCAGCGCTGGGTCCATTGGCCAATCGGTATGCCGAACGCGTCCTGGAACGCCTCTTTCACCGGACGGCTGGAGGTCCAGAAGCGGCGGAATCGTTCATCCCCCATTTCTCGTCGGAGATCGGAGAGATAGCCGGATGATGCACCGGAGAAAGGCGTGCGCCAGGCCATCGGTGGCGTAAGGAAACCTCCGCCGGCGGGCTGCTCGTTTCCCTGCACACCCTTTCCGATTATCGCACGCTCGCATTGATCGACAGCCCCATGCAGACAGGCAAGCTCGGAGGCCTGGGCCGAGTAGAGCGACCAGTTTATCTCGAACTTGAGCAGTCCCGGAAAAGTCTCGATCGTTTCCTGGCGTCGAGCTGGTTGGAGGTCGATCCTCGTCGCGTATGCCAGGCCGGGTCCTCTGATCCAGCGTTCGATCTCAGGCCCCGGATGTCCATACATCCGGTAGAGGAGGCAAGGCCCAAGTGCCGATGCTGCCTTTTGGTAAAACAACGAATTGTCTGTGAGCTGGTTTTCTTTCCAGTCCCAGGTTCGAAGCGCGACAATGCATGCCTGCTGTCCTCCTGCGTCCGGAAGTTTGTAGAGCGTGGGCCAGGTCATGTTGCGTTCGCCTCCCGCCAGCACGAGGCCGATCCGGATGGCGGTGTCTCCCGGTACTGGTTTCCAGACTCTACCGAGGCGCGCGGCGAACGAATCCTTCGCGGCCTCAGGCGGCCCACCCATGGGGAGCACATGCGGTGCCCCGGTAGGACTGGCATACGCCGTGATGGGGAGACCGTCGATCTCCGCACTGATCCGAGCGCGCTCCAGGTCTCTCTCCGCCTCGACGAGAAGTGACTGCACCTGGTAGCGTTGCCGCATCTCCATGTCTGGATTCTGGTAGGCAATGCGACCTTCTCGGACCGGCGGGGGCAACAAGGCAACAGCGATGAGGGACGCGCCGATGGCGAACATGGCGATCCAGCGTCCATAGGTCAGCGCCATCGCGAGCTCCGCAAGGCCAGGGTGAGAAGACAGGCCATCCAGAACATGCTGGTCAGGGCCGAGCTGGCCGCGAGTCGGGTCTTGACCGGGCGCGCGTCGATGATCGATGCTCGCCACTCGGCAAGAACCACGTCTAACCGGGTCCCTGCCACTCGTTCAATCCTGGTCGAAACTGAATCCCCGGATGATTCGAGCAGACGGCTAAGCGCGCCGCTCCCGCCTTTCCGAAGTGCCGTCACCAGGAACGTTCCCCGGGTCATGCCCGAGAGAATGGCTGGAACGAGTTCAGCATTGGCGGCGAGGAGCGCGGAACAGGCGGAATCGGAGCCCATGTGCAGGCAGCGGGCGTGGGCGTCTCGGTCCGTGCCACTCCTCAACGAAAAGCTGAGCCGGTCAACCAGCGCCCGCCGCTCGGCGGCGGAATACCAGGCTGCTGCGGGGTCCGCTGGTCGATCGAACCCCAGGGACCTGCGGCAGGCGGAAAGAGTTCCGCTGAAACACTCACGGGCGATCGGGGAGCCGGCGGTCACCACCTCGACATACGAGTTGCCCGGGATTTTCCCCGGCTCGAGTGTCGGAAGGAGCGGAGAAGAAATCCAGTCCTTCATCGCGGGGTCGAGCCGCTGCCAGAATGATTCGTAGGCTGCGCTCACCAGGTTCATGGCCAGGCCGCGAACACGATCCTCCCGGGGAGCGAGTACCGGTGTGCCGAGGGTGGCATGCCACCGGAGATCAGTATGGGCGCTGTCGACAATGGCGTCGGTGATGGCGACAAAGGTCCGGTCGTGAAGCAGCATCGAGGCGCTATCACCGAAGACGCCGGTCAGTGCGGTCCAGGCGAGAGTGGCCGCACGCCGCACGTCTTTCATCATCGCCGTGTCTGCCAGGACCTTGAATGACCCGACTTCTACCGAATCGAGTGTGCCGGCAAACCTCCGTCGGTTCGCGGCGGCGATTGAGTCCGCCTTGGCCTCGAGTGCCCTGGCCCGCTCCTGCAGGCGGGCAACCCGCGCCTCGATGCTGGCAATGTCCTGGGCCTTGGCCGGTGTGGCGGACCCCAGGCCGATCAACACCACGGCGGCGGTGAGAAGCGTCGAGCTCACTGAGCCCCATCGACGACTAGACATCGAGCAGCATCCACCGGCCGGTGAAGATCTCGAACGGTCCGGGCCAGATGAACAAGCCATCCACGATCGGCTTTAGCAGTTGGACCTCGATGCCGGCGGCGCTGAGAAGCACTTGCGCAGCGACCAGCCCGGCGCCGATGCCGAGAACGATCCCTGCCGTGCGGGGTGTTCCAGCAGAAATAGCGAAGAAAGCGGTGTAGGCGAGCAGAGCACACAGGGCGAACCGGACGGCCAATGAGCCACTGTACGCCTCGAGGCCCGCCGGGATCTTGATAAAGTGAGTCGCGAGCGTCCCCCCGATCCAGACGGCGAGGATCGGGGCCAGCAGCAGGAGCAAACCGGAGATATAGCGCAGCATGACATAGTGCCATCGTGGAATCGGAAGCGACAGCGCGTACACGTGCCGTCCCCGATGGTCCGAACCCCAGGCCGTCAGGCTCAACAGGAGACCAAGGCACGCCGCGAGGAGCGGGTATCCGATCCCGTAGCCCTGGATGGTGTGAACGACCTCGAAATTGCCATAGGCTTCATTGATTGATTGAATCGACACCAGTGGAATCGCCAACCCCGCGAATGTGGCCACCAGCAGGAGGAGTCGGGACCACTTCCACTGGGTATAGAAAATTGCGTTAAACATGGATCAGGTTCTCCTTGGCGTCGGCGGGCAACGCCATATCACCGGGCGCGTTCCGCGCGGTTCGCAACAATTCGACGAATGCCTCTTCCAGGTCCAGGTCCACGATTTCACGAAGCAGGGATCCATTCTCGGCGAAGTACCGCTCCATTCCAGGCTCCCATCCCCGTACCGACCAGGTCTCTCCTCCCCCAGCGCGGGGCTCTCGACCGAGCACACTGAAGGGGGCATCAGCCCGGACGCGCGGCGGATTGGTCACGGCGAGTCGCTTGATCCCGCTCTTGAACGTCTGCATCGGCATTTCGGTGAGGAGCTTGCCCTGGTCCAGCACGCCGACCCAGTCACACACCCGCTCCAGTTCATGAATGAGGTGGCTCGAGATGAACACGGTGGCCTGTCGATCGGAGACATAATCGAGGAGGGCACTCAACAGTTCCCGTCGTACGACCGGATCGAGGCCGTCAGTCGGCTCGTCCAGCACCAGCAGCTCCGGCCTCTGCCCCAGTGCCAGCGTGATCATGAGCTTTCCCATTTCTCCCTTGGAGAGACTGCGAAGGCCCCTGTGTTCCTTGAGGCCAAAGCGCTTCAGCAGCTCTGAGGCCCAGCGTTGATCCCAGGTGGGGAAAAATGCGGAATGAAAACGGATCGATTCCGCGACGGTAAGACTCACATGCAGATGGGGTCGCTCCGGGACATAACCAATCCGGCTGAGGGCCTCACTGACCTTTGCGGGAATGGCCAGGCCGAGCACTTCGACGCTCCCTCCCGCAGGCTTGAGCAGGCCGAGAAGCAAGCGGATGGTCGTTGTCTTGCCCGCCCCGTTGGGGCCGAGAAACCCGTAGATCGCGCCCGCCGGAACATGAAGAGACAGATCGTCGAGGGCGAAGGACTTGCCCGGGCGGTAGCGGAGCGCCCGCGTTTCGATTGCGTAAGTCATGGTTGCTTCCCTCCCAGTTCATGCTCCAGGGCCATGTTGAGATCGGCGGGGGTCAATCCCAACCTCCCGGCTTCTGCAATCAAGGTTCTCACCAGTTGCCGAGCCTGCGTTCTACGTTCTTCGCTCTTTCGTTCCGCGGCGACTTCCTTGACGAATGTCCCCGCGCCCTGCCGCAACTCAACAAACCCAGCCGTTTCCAGCTCGCGATAGGCCTGGACCGCCGTTGCGGGGTTGACCCTGAGCCGGGCTGCGAGCTGACGAACCGATGGGAGTGGCTCCCCCGGCTTGAGCTCGCCGGACGCAATGGCCACCCGCAGCCGCTCCGCGATCTGGGCATAGAGTGGAATGGGGCTCCGCGGGTCGATCTGTTCGAACATGGGACTCCGTGGCAAGTGTATTACTGTGCTAATACAGTGGTCAATGGGGCAGGAAATGTCAAGTCCCGGTCTCTGCACTCCGATTTTCACGTCTGACGCGACAAACTGGCGCGCCTTATATTGCCGCCTTCTCGTTGTATGTCCGTAATTCGCTTGCCAATGAGGCCTCAGTCGTGCCCAAGATTCTTCCCATCCGACACCAGCGGGAACTCCCTCTCGATCATCTCATTCTGCACCAATCGCCGGGTGCAGAAGCCATCGAAATGGATGTGGTGTTTGTGGGGGCAGGCCCGGCCGGTCTCGCCGGTGCGATCGAGCTGGCCCAACTGGTCCAGCGGGACAAGGAGGCGGGGGGAAGCATCGGTGAGGTGAACATCGGCGTGCTCGAAAAAGCCGGCAGCCTGGGAGAGCACAACCTTTCAGGTGCCGTGGTGAATCCACGAGCGTTTCGAACGCTTTTTCCCAACCTCAAGGACGAGGAATTTCCCTTTCGGCAGCCGGTGACCGGTGAGTCGGTGTACTTCCTGACGGGCGCCAAGGCCATGGCCACCCCGGTTCCACCCACGATGAAAAATCATGGGAACTACATCGGCAGTATTTGTGAAATCGTTCGCTGGCTGGGAGAAAAGGCCGAGGCACTGGGGGTTAATATCTTCCCCGGATTCCCGGTGGATTCCTTGCTCGTGGAGGATGATCGGGTGATCGGTGTCCGGACCACCCCATCCGGTCTCGAGCGTAATGGTTCTCCCGGTCCGAACTACGCGGAACCGACCGATCTGTCAGCGCGAATCACCGTCCTTTCTGAAGGCACCCGGGGCCCGCTGGGCCAGGCCTACCGACAGTGGAAAGGCATCACGTCTCCCAATCCACAGTTGTTTGCCCTGGGAGTGAAGGAGGTTTGGCAGACCAAACGACCGCTTGATCGAATCATTCACACCCTGGGATATCCGTTGCCGACCGACGCATTCGGTGGAAGTTTTGTGTATCCGCTGAGCAGCAACCTGCTGGCCCTGGGGCTCGTGGTGGGCACGGATTATCACAACAGCAATCTCGATGTGCATGTGCTGCTGCAGAAGATGAAATCTCACCCGCTCTTCCGGGAGTACCTGGAGGGTGGGGAAATGGTCGAATGGGGAGCCAAGACGATTCCCGAAGGCGGATACTACTCGCTCCCGAAACGCTTCAGCGGGGCGGGTCTGCTCATGGTGGGAGACACCGTGGGGTTTGTCGATGTCCCCTCTCTCAAGGGCATCCACTACGCGATGGAGAGCGGGATGCTCGCGGCGCGGGCCGCGTTCGACGCCCTCAAGCGCGGCGATCTCTCGGCCGAAAGCCTTTCCCAGTACGACCGGGCCGTGAACGAGAGCTATGTGGTCTCTGATATGAAGAAGACGCGGAACATGCGCCTCGCCTTCAAGTCGGGGTTTGTCGCCGGGGGTTTTAAAGCGGGCCTCATGACCGTGACCGGCGGGCGATTGCTGGGGGGCCGAATCGACGCAAAGGAGGATGCCGCGGAGGAGAAGGTTGTCCTGCCCGCGGAGCTTTTTGTGCCCGACAACACTCTCACCTTCAGCAAGGTGGATGCGGTGTTCAAATCAGGGAACGAAACGCGCGATTCGATTCCGGTTCACCTGCTGATCGGCAGGGACATTTCAGGCGAGGTTGCCGAGTTTTACAGCCATATGTGTCCGGCCGGCGTGTATGAACGGGTGGGGGATGAGCTTCGGGTCAATGCGCCCAACTGTGTGGACTGCAAGGCCACAGACGTTCTTGGTCCTCGATGGACACCGCGCGAAGGAGGGAGCGGCCCCAAGTACCGTTCCATGTAGCCTCGTGGCGCTCGCGGCGGAAGGTCAATACGCGCGAGGCGCCGGAGCCATGTATTGGCAGGATCGACGACCTACACCCACAGGACTCAATAAGCCCACACCACGTGACTGACCATTCCAGCGGGGTCTTCACGGTGCGTCGTCTGCTGCGCACCCCTGATCCGCTTCTCCTCGATGCCGGGGCGGAGGGGGAAGTGCTGGTGGCCAGGATCCGGCTGTTCCTGTGCGCTGTGCTTGTTCTCATTCCGATCTTTGCACTGCCCGGTAATACCGGAATCGAAACACTGATCGGCCTGGGCGCCACGCTTTCCGCACTCCTTCTGTCCATCTCAGTCTATCTCCTGGTCAAACGGGATTTCTACCGGCCATGGCTCGGCATGCTCTCGTCTCTCCTCGACGTGAGTTTTGTCAGTGGTGCGCTGGCGGTATTCCTTCTCCTGGAACAGCCGCACACGGCGGTAAACAGCAGGGTTGTCTTCGAGGTGTATTTCCTGGCGATCGCGGCGACCAGTCTCCGTTATGACATTCGGATCTGCCTCGCCGCGGGCGGGCTGGCCATGGCCCAGTATGCGGCCATTGTCTGGTATGCGATGATGCACTGGGACTTGAACAGTCCCCTGTTCGCACCTTTCCGTTACGGAACCTTCGATTGGGGATCCCAGGTCTCTCGCCTCATTCTCCTGGGAACCGGAACGTTTCTGAGCCTCATTGTGGTCCTCAGGGCCCAACGGCTTCGCCGCCTTTCGACCAGCGACCGGCTCACCGGTTTGATGAACCGGGGATACTTCGACGAAAGAATTATCTCCGAAGTGAGCCGGGCCCGTCGCTATGGCCACCCCATGTCAGTGGCCATGATCGACGTCGATCATTTCAAGCGGTTCAATGACACGATGGGGCACGCGGCGGGCGATGTGGCGCTGCGGATCCTGGCCGAGGCGATTCGGACAGCACTGAGACAGAGCGACATTGTGGCTCGGTATGGCGGCGAAGAATTTGTTGTCATTCTGCCGATGACATCGCTGGAAATGGCGGTTGAAAAGCTGGAGGCGATGAGGCTCGCGGTCGCCAGCCTGGTCATCGAGGTCCCCAAGCGCGGTGTCCAGGCCCGGCTGACCATCAGTGCAGGGGTTGCCTGCCTGCCTGTTGATGGCATTGAGGCAGAAGACCTCCTCGACAGTGCGGACCGCAGGCTGTTTCAGGCCAAGCAGGCGGGTCGAAACAAGGTGATTGGAACGACTGGACTGGGCATTGCCCGGCCATCGGGTGGAGAAGGCCTGGCGGCCCAGGGCTGAATCGCCGATTCAATTGTAACAATCACGCCAAATTTACTAACATAAATGCAGAATTATGCAGCAGTGCAAGTTGTTTAAAATCATCAGTTTGCATGATGATTATTAACTTCTCAACAATAATGTGCATCATTTGTTGATATTGCGCTAATTTCTACTCCTTCCCACATTATCCTCGAGTTTCAAACGGTACCCTTTTCCCGTTGTGCCTCTTCGCCAGAGAGGAAGCATAGGTTCGGTACTCAAGCGCCGCCCGGAAGGGCGGCGGCTTGGTATATGGAATCGAGCGGCGGGCCAGCCGGACGGCGCGCCCAGAGAAACAAGGGTGACCGAGCGCACCGCAACATGGAGCCGCCCAGGCCATCTTGTTGCCGTTAAAGTCACAAAGCGACACGGCGGTATATCAGCAGAAGAAAGGCGCTCTGCGTCTTTACCCCAACGGCCCTGCTGACGTACCCCGTGTTGTTTTTTTTACGCAGAGCACCTCGCAGAGCACCTCAATGAATCAAAAAGGCGACCTCTCGTGGTCGCCTTTTTGGTTGTTGCCTGGCAGGCTAACTAACCCTGGTAAGTATCGCAGCTCGCGATTCTGCCGTCATCCAGTCCCCGCCGAAACCACTCGACTCGCTGGGCGGATGATCCGTGGGTGAAACTCTCAGGGCTGACGGACTGTCCCGACATTCGCTGAATCCGGTCATCCCCGATTGCCGAGGCTGCATTCAAACCTTCCTCTACGTCACCGGCATCCAGGAGCTTTCGCTCGGCCGTCGAGTGTCCCCAGATTCCCGCAAAACAGTCCGCCTGCAGCTCGAGACGCACCGACCACTCATTGGCGTTGTCTGGGTTCTGCTGCTGTGCCGCCCGGACCTTTTCCTCGATGCCGAGGAGCCGCTGAATATGGTGACCTATCTCATGGGCGACGACGTACGCCTGGGCGAAATCGCCGGCGGCGCCGAATCGTTCCTTGAGCTCGCTATAAAACCCCAGGTCGATGTACACCGCTTCATCCCCGGGGCAATAAAACGGTCCCGACGCGCTCTGGGCATTGCCACAGGCGGACGTGGTCGCGTCAGTGAACAGCACCAGCTTGGTGTCGCGGTACTGTT
>JBDTRF010000058.1:0-15423 GCA_039931815.1 Gemmatimonadota bacterium | reverse complement strand
GCCGACAACACATGCCATAGGCTATCAAGCGCGGCCGCACCTTCATTCCTCAGGGCAGTCACCCGCCGTTCAAACCGATCGTCGACGAGCGATTCCGCCACCTGGGCCAGAAGTCGTGTCTTGGTCTTGTAATGATAGTTGACCAGTCCTTTGGCGCAGTTGGCTTCCAGCGCCACGTCTTCAATCGTCCAGGCGGCGAGCCCTTTTCGGATCAGGATGAGCTTCGCCGCTGACAGGATTGCTCGCTTCATGGCATCACCCGCCATGAGATCTCCGAATCCCGGCGGACCCTCTTTTCGTCAGAACGTTCATGGCGTCACGTTTTCCTCAGTGAAACGTCACTAATGGCGAAGAAAGTGTTACTACTGCGACCCTTGAATGCTAAGTCATTGGATTGCATCAATCTAGCTTTTAGTTAGGATTGTCTCCGCCGCCCGGGCATGTCTCGGGTTGAAACCTCAACACTTAAGCCTCGTAAGCACACCTATGCCGGAAAACACTGGTTTGAGCAACGCCACGCCACTCCCATCTGTCTTTTCACCCCTGGCCAAAGCCCTCCTGGATGGCTTCAGCGAAGGGGTTGTGGTCTTTGACGGCGAGGGGAAGGTCCTCTATGCCAATCAGCAGGCTCGAGACGCCCTGGCAGGCACCATCGATCTTTCCGACGTTTCCCAGGACATTCTTCCCCGACTTGCGACCATGGGTGGTCGGCTCCGACCGCTTCGGGTCGGAAGCCTGGAGTTAGGTGAAGCCATGTTCATCCCTGGCGTGAGTGGCCCCAGCACGCTGGCTGACCGCGAAAAAGAGGCGATCGTCCGCACCCTCGATGCCCATGCCTGGAAACTGGCGGAAACAGCCAAGTCTCTCGGCATCAGCAGGACCACGCTCTGGCGCAGACTCAAGGCTTACGGTCTGCATCGAGACGGACGGAGCCGATGGGCCCACTCGGCGTAGCCCTTCTCCTCACTCTTGCCGCTTCCCCCCCTGACACCGCCGAGACCTACCGCGGACCTCTGACCCGGGCTCTGGTGGAGCGCGCAATGCTGCGCCACCGGGCCCAGGATACTCTGGTCAATGATTACCAATCCAGGCTGCGATTCCGAATCTCGTTTTCTTTCGGCCGACGTCGCTGGGCCCGGCTGCCGGCGATTTCCGTGGAAGAACAGGAAGCGCTGGTTCAATGGAGAAGGCCAAACGACCTCAGGCTGGATATCGTCGGCCGCCGCACGCGTGCGCGATCCCAGGACCTCAATATCAACAGCATGTTCGACCGGCCCTGGTTTGTTGCCCGAGGCCTGGGAGACTCGGTTCGCATCTTTGGCAATGATTTCCCCGAGCGGGCGGCGCTCCACCCGCTGGCCCGGGACGGAGCCGATTGGTACAGCTATGAACTAACCGACAGCGTCATGTTGTCGAGTCCCGGTTCCGGGGTGCTCAAGTTGTATCGGGTGAAAGTGCAGCCCAAACGGATTGGGCCATCGTTGATTGCGGGCACAATGATGCTCGACGCGGCGACAGCGGAGGTCGTCCACCTTTCCTTCCGGTACGTGGGAACCATGCTGTGGGTCGATGTGGAAGACGCAGACGTCGAGGGAGATTCTGCCAAAGCAAAGCGGCTGAACTCCCTGGCAAATCGGATCGTGAGTGTCGATGCGGATCTCGAGTACGCGCTCCAGGATGGCAAGTACTGGATGCCTTACCGGCAGCTGATCGCGGGGCGGGTGCAGGTCCCGATCATCAGTGACATCGTCATCCCGTTCGAGATACTCACCACCTTTGACGATTACCAGATTAACACCGGCCGTCCCATCGCGTTCGTGGCGCCCCTGCCAGATTCGAACGGATCTGATTCCACCCAGGGCAGGGGCCATGATCGAGGCGACAAAGATGACAGCACCGCCGGCCAGATCCGGGCTGATCGGTGGGAAGGTGGCCGATTCGAGATGCACCGCGCGCCGGCGGATTCCCTGCGGCAGTATTCCGGATGGGGTGATTCCCTTGCGCTCGATCTCACCGAGGAGGATGATCGCCGAGTTCGCGAGGTCGTCAGCGACCTGGCGAAGCTCTCGGAGGAGCTTCCCGATGAGCTGACCGGTCGGCGGCGGTATGGAATCAACTATGAACGGTTCGCCGATATCCTGCGATACAACCGGGTGCAGGGCCTCTCACTGGGGCTGGGGTATGAGCTCCGGGCGCCGATTGCGTTCACCACGCTCCGGGGAACCGCCCGATACGGATTGAGTGACAACCGGATTACCGCGAAACTGGGGATCGTTCGAGAAGCGCCCGGTGGCACGTTCTCGATCAGCGGGTATCGCGATGTTCGGGAGCTCGAGGGTTTCACTCGAAATTTTGCCATCGGCAATTCACTCAATGCTCTGTTTGTCGCGCATGATAATGCGGACTACTACCTGGCTGAGGGGGCGAGCATAGGCTTCGAGCGATCGATTGACCGGGGTCTCGATCTCTCATTCTCTACTCGCTACGAGCGACAATCCAGTGTGGAAGCCGACGCTGAATCCGAGCTCAACGACCTGATTGGAGGGTCGGGAAGGTTCAGCGCGAACCCTCCCATTCGTGCCGGCAACTACCTGGGGGCCGCGATCAGGCTCGAAGGTGCCCATGGCCAGACAAACTGGGATTTGACCGGTGATGGTCTTGCTGGTGAGGGGCAGGGGGTCGTCCGGGCCTCGGGTGCCGTGACTCATCGGATCGGGTCGAAACGCGGCCTCACCATCAATATCAAAGGTGGAATCGCCAGCGATACTACGTTGCCCCAGGAACTATTCCGTGTCGGCGGCCTTCGTACGGTCAGAGGATTTGACTATGGCGCCCGGGTTGGGCAGTCGTTCTGGTCGGCCCAGGCGGATTTCACGTTCTCTGACAGCTGGGGATTTCGTCCGGTCGTGTTTCTCGATGTGGGGCAGGCCGCCCGCCCTGGCGACCTGTTCAAGTCAGACCCGATTGTCGGCGCAGGGGTTGGAGCGTCGCTCCTTCGTGGTCTCATCCGTTTTGATCTGAGCCATCCCCTTACCGATTACCACAAGGGGTTGCGGTTCGACCTGGTATTTGTCGCGCCCCGCTAGTCCCGTCCGTTCGGCTGGCCTGCCGCCCTGTCCTCCGGTCCCTTAGCTTCCCCGCCAATGGCAACGCCCTTCTTGATTGAGGAATACGTGCGGTGGTCTGACGTGGACGCCGCGGGGATCATTTTTTACGGTTCCTATGTGCGGTTGTTTGAACTCGCGGAGATGGAGTTGTTTCGGGCGGCAGGTTTGCCGTTCGGTTCGGTGTTTGAGAAGTATGACATCTACCTTCCCCGGGTGCAGGTTCACACGGAGTTCCGCCACCCGGTTCGGCTGGATGATCGCCTTCGCGTCGCCGCCTATGTCAGCCGGATCGGCACCAAGTCCATCACCATGAATTTCGACGTCGTGCACATCGGTACCGGCAAGCTGGGCGCCGTGGGCAATCTCGTTCTCGTGTGCACGACGCGGGGGGAACTCAAGTCTCGGCCGCTGCCTGAAGAGTTGGTGGCTCGCCTGGCGCCCTTCACCCTGACTGTTTCCGAGGCCAGGACGCAACTGGGTTTGCCCGAATGAAGGGTCTTACCACTTGCATCGTGTCAGGCGTTGTCATCCTGGCCTGCTCGGCCGATGGTGCTGGTAACCGCGGCATCCTCGATGTTTCCTGGAGCGGCTCCGATACCGGGAGGCTGCACGTGGCGGCCCGGGGTTACTGGTGCAGGGAGGACAGTGTCCTGGTCATTCGGGGAGAGCGGGGTGATAGCGGCATTGCGGTGGCCCTGTTTCCCCGGGACTCCGTCACCCGGGATTCCTTTACCATCGATGGAGTGGGCCAGTCGGCTGCCCGGCCACACGGGCGCGTCGGTCTTCGCTGGTTGGGGGAGAATCTCGTCGTCGGCTATTACAGTCTTTCCGGCACAGCGGTAGTGAATTCAGACTCCCCGCTCGAAGGGCGGGTCCAGGCGACACTCAAGAGCGCGGTTGACGGCACCCAGATCAAGATTGCCGGCACTTTTTCAAAACTCGATATTCTTCCCTCCCCCTCGGGGTGCGGGCGGGGTATACGACCGGACTCCGGTGGAAGTTAGGCGACGATGGAAAATACCTACTTTCGAAAAGGCTTTGGATTAAAAGACGAGATTGAGGGCTCGCTTGTCCGGGATTACCACAGCGTCCTGGTCGAGCGACTCAAGGCGAACGATTACCGGCTCGAGGTTGGTCCGGTCACTTTCCGTCTTGCCCGGGAGTTCGGCTTTTGTTACGGAGTGGATCGCGCGGTGGATTACGCCTACGAAACCCGCGCCAAGTTCCCTGATCGGCCGCTTCACCTGGTCGGGGAAATCATTCACAATCCCCACGTCAACAGCAAGCTCGAGCAGATGGGCATTGATTTTCTCCACCGCGGGGAAGAAGGCGAGTTTGATTTCTCCCTTCTTTCGGCCCGGGACGTCGTCATCATGCCGGCGTTCGGAGTGACGATGGCTGATTTCCAGCGGTTGAGGGCGATCGGCTGCGTCATGGTGGATACCACGTGCGGCTCGGTTCTGAACGTCTGGAAGCGGGTGGAGAGTTACGCCAGGGATGGGTATGCCGCCATCATCCACGGCAAGTACTACCATGAAGAGACGAAGGCAACCGCCAGCCAGGTGATGAAATATCCCGGGGGCCGCTACCTGGTCGTGCTCAACATGGAAGAAGCCAGGATGGTGTGCGACTTTATTGAAGGCCGCGGGTCGGCGGAGTCTCTGGCGCGGCATTTCAGAAAGAGCGTTTCAGCCGGTTTTGATTTCCAGCAGGACCTTGAGCGCGTCGGTATCGCGAACCAGACGACGATGCTTTCGGGGGAGTCACTCGCTATTGCGGGAGAATTTCGCCAGAGCATGGAACGCCGATACGGATTATCTGAGCTGGACGGGCATTTTCGAACTTTCGACACGATTTGCTCGGCCACCCAGGAGCGTCAGGACGCGGTGGTCGAGCTGTTGAAAGAACCGCTCGATGTCATGGTAGTAGTCGGCGGGTACAACTCGAGCAATACCTGTCACCTCGCGGCGCTGGCGCAGTCCCGGGGAATTCGTACGTACCATGTCGAGGATTCTGATGCCATCGATCCCGAGTCCGGCAGAATCCGCCACCAGCCGGTGGGCCGGAAAGCGGAAGACGAAGCGCTCGAGTGGCTGGTTGGCGTGCGAACCATCGGTATTACGGCTGGCGCGTCGACGCCGAACAACAAGATCGGCGAAACCGTGGCTCGCATCTGTGCCTCGCGCGGCATCTCTGCAGAACTCCAGGCGCTGCTCGAAAGCGCCTGAGCGAGTGCATCGCCCGGCGGCCCGGTTCTCCGCCCACCACGAGTTCTCACCGTCTCATTCCGCTCACTCCTGATGCCATTCCGCCAGGTCTTCGTCGCCGGGTTTCCTGCCATCGCGGTTCGCTCCGCCGATCTCGAATTCGTGGTCGTCCCCGCGCTCGGCGCCAGGATCACCAATCTGCGCCGACTTCCCGGCCGGGAATGGCTCTGGCGCAGCGACCAGATTCCGCTGGCCCTGCCGGTGGCGGGTGAGTCCTACATCGAAACCGCGGATAGTGGAGGGTGGGATGAGTGCTTCCCGACGGTAGGCCCCTGTCCGATGCCGGGAAATCCGGCACTCCAACTTCCGGATCACGGTGAGCTATGGTCCGCTCCATGGCAGAGCAGGGTCTATGAATTGGCGGGCGGAACGGCGTTTACCGGCACGGTCCAGGGCTCACTTCTTCCCTACGAGTTTCACCGTGAGGTCGTGCTGGATCATCAGGATCCGGTCATTCGTTTTCACTACCGGTTGCGGCACCGCGGCCTGGAATCATTTCCCTTCCTGTGGTCGGCCCACCCGCTCTTCAACGTTCAGCCCGGAACCGCGCTCACCCTGCCCTCCGTCCACTCGATGAGGGTGGATGCCGCGCATGGAGGCCCGGAACAACGGGAACAGGATGTGGCCTGGCCGCTCGAGGGCGGTGGTGGGTCTTTTGTATTTCCGGGCGACAGAGAGTTTGCCGTCAAGCTCTTCGGGGATATCGGTCCATCGGGGAGGGCGATTCTGACTGATCCAGTGAAAGGGGAGCGTTTGGAGTTTGTTATTCCACCGGCCCAGATCGGGCAAGTCGGGCTCTGGATCAATTGTCGCGGCTGGGCTCCTCCGGGAATGACTCCATATTACAACCTGGGATTGGAGCCCTGTATCGGGTCACCCGATCGGCTGGATGATGCGGTTGAACGTTGGAGGATGGCGGCGGTGCTCGAACCTGGCGAGGTTCGAGAATGGGGATTTGAAGTATGGTTGTTCGGCGAAGGGGAATAAGGACGAATCAGGTTCCACCGAATAATTCTGAATCCGGCGTTCCACCTTGTCGCCCGCTCCCCGCCCTTCTCACGTCTCGCCCCGCTCTTCTTCCAATCCCCGTACGATTTCGATGATCGTGTTGGGCGCGCTTCCTTCCGCCCGGTTGTTGACGAGGATATAGGCCGGGATACGCAGGGACCTGGCCCGATTCACCAATGCGATGACATCCGCGCGGAGTTCCGGATTGGGCTCACGAATCCGGTCATACGGGGCAAAGGCGTCGACGGCCTCTTCATAGGTGCGACCGGGGCGGAGGAGAACGCGAGCGACAACAAACGAAGTCGTGAGCGACTCGGGGAGCGCCAGTTGATCGCCAATGGACGGCATCCGAGTCCAGGAATTGTAAACATGGGCGACGCCGTGTTCGCGCAGGACCGCGAAGTAGGGCGAGGTAAGAAACTCCTCGTTCCGCACCTCGACGGCGTACTTCCCTTCTCGCGGTAACTTTCCAAAGAACTGGTCCAGCCTGTCGGCGAAGGTCTGGGGTGACATGCCCTGGTTTCGCCCGATCGCCTGGAACTCGAAGACAAACGGGCCGGCATGGCCGCCGAAGTGCTCCTGGTACGGGTCGTACATCTCCTGGAGAAACAGCTCCGCGTTCAGGAAATCCGGGTTCTGCTCACCAGCCCTTCCCTGTTCACGAACCGCGGTGTGTGTGTGGACCGTAATCTGATCCCACACTTTGCTGACGCAGGGAAACCCGACTGGAAGTGCTTTCGCATAGGTCTTGAGCGTGTTTATCGAGGGGGGACGGTAAAAGCTCGAGTCGATGCCCACCGTCCGAAAAAGCGGGAAACGGGCATACTCTTCGAGCATGCGGGCTGCCGCGCCGTTTTTCGGATAGTTCCTGTGGTAGACCAGGCCGCTCCAGCCCGGGTAGGTCCAGGTCGAGGTGCCGAAACGGATGTCAGGGGGGATCGACCGGCCCAGGTTTTCGATTTCCGCCCGGTCTGCGCTGGGAATGATCTCATCGCCGGCTGGATCAGCCGGAAAAAGGTCGCTCTGCGAAAACATATCCTTCATGGATGTCGGAGATTCGAAGGTTCGGAGGCTATTGCGCGATGCGATACACCTTGCCATCGGCGACCAGGATGTAGACCTCCCCCTGGGCATCCTGTCCAAAGCTGGTCACCGAGCCATTCGGATTGAGGTCGGGCCAAGATTTCTGCTCGGTCGCGACCCCGTCTTGATACTTGAAGCTTCGAATCCAGCCATTGCAGAAGTCCGAGTAGAAGTAGGTTCCCCTGAGAGCAGGCACCGCCTGGCCCCGGTAAACGTATCCGCCGGTTATCGAGCAGCCATCGTTATGGGAATACTGCAACACCGGCAATATCAGCCCATTGGAATTGCAGGTTGAGGCGTTGTAGCACGAACGACCTTCCATGATCCGCCACCCGTAGTTCTCGCCTCCCGGACTTCCTGCGGGAGCAACATCGACTTCTTCCAGGTCACCCTGGCCGACATCCGCAATGTATAGGTCGCCGGTCTGTCGGTCGAAGCTGAAGCGCCACGGATTTCTCAGTCCATAGCTCCAGACTTCCCGGCGAAACTGAGTGCTCTGAGCGTATGGATTGGTCGCAGGAATATTGTAAGGACTTCCATGATCGGGATCGATGCGAAGGAGGGACCCCAGCAGGTCGGTCCGATCCTGGCCATGGTTCTGGGGGTCACCACCGGACCCGCCATCCCCCAGGCCGATGTAGAGATATCCATCCGGTCCGAAGGCGACCGAGCCGCCATTGTGATTGGAATAAGGTTGGGCTACTGGGAGGAGAACCGTTCCACTGGTGCTATCGGCGACGTCCGGATCACTCGAAACCCGGTACCGGGCGACAACCGTGTTGCCTGATACATCGGTGTAGTCCACCACGAACTGCCCATTGGTGGCGTACTGGGGGTGGAAGGTCAGGCCAAGGAGTCCTTGCTCGCCGCCCTTGGAGACCAGCCTCGAGATATCGAGAAATGGCGTGCTCCTTACCGTTCCATTTTTCACCACCCGGATCCGGCCGCCTTTTTCCACGATAAACAGTCGAGCGTCACCCGTCGGCGCTGTCAGGTCGACCGGAAATGCCAGGCCTTCCGCGACAAGCTCCAGTCGGGCGGACACATCGCTTTGGGGAGGCGAGCCACTGTCACCGCAGCTCAATCCCAGGGCCATCGCTGCCGCCAGTCCGTACAATGAAAACGAGGTCATGGATCATTCACCGGGGAAGAAAAACTTTAGACGCCCTGAACCGTAGGCTGGTTTGAAGAAACAGCGATTCCGCCCTGAGGGGTAGGTCTGCCATGATTCAAACATCCAATGCGGCTATTTTGCTTCGGCGCCGAGCCTGCCCTTGCGACTCCCAGGTGAAAGGTCTTTCCATGGTTGTGAAACATGCGTTCGCGGTCGCATTCTTTCTCGTGCTGACAGGACCGAAGGGGCTCGCGGCGCAGGGCGGCAGCCAGTCCTCCCTCCAGACACGGTACCGGCCGACGACCGAGCGGATCATCGCCGCGGCCCTCTCGGATAGCGCGGCCTTCACCAGGCTCGGGGAGATGGTCGACACGTATGGCCATCGTCTCAGCGGGTCGGAAAGCCTGGAGCGCGCGATCGATTGGGTCCTGGCGCGGATGAAAACCGATGGCCTGGACAATCCGCATACCGAGCCGGTCATGGTTCCCCACTGGGTTCGCGGCGAGGAGTCGGCCGAGCTGATCGAGCCGCGGCGAGCGCGATTGCCGATGCTCGGACTCGGCGGCAGTGTCGGGACGCCAGCGGGGGGGATCACCGCCGAAGTGATGGTGGCGACCAGCTTCGATGATCTTACGGCGCACGGTGCGGAGGCGCGGGGGAAGATTGTCCTGTTTGACGTGCCGTTTACGACCTATGGCCAGACGGTCCAGTACCGGGTCAACGGTGCGGTCGCGGCGGCGCGGGTGGGGGCCGTAGCCAGCCTCATTCGCTCCGTGGCGTCGTATTCGATTCGCTCACCGCACACGGGCGTCATGTTTTACGACTCCACCGTCGCGCGGATTCCCCACGCCGCCATCGCGGCGGAAGATGCTTCGATGCTGCACCGGATGATTGCCCGGGGTCAGAAGGTTGTCGTGCACCTGGCGATGAATGCGCAGACACTCCCCGATGCGCCCTCCCGCAACGTCATGGCTGAAATCCGGGGCACGGCGCGGCCGAACGAGGTCGTCGTGCTGGGGGGCCACATGGACTCGTGGGACGTGGGCCAGGGTGCCATGGATGACGGTGGCGGAGTCGTGGTGGCCTGGCAGGCCGTGCGACTGCTCAAGCAGCTCGGGCTTACGCCCCGGCGAACGATTCGAGTCGTGGGATGGACCAACGAGGAGAACGGTGGTCGAGGTGGGGAGGCGTACCGGGACGCGCACAAGTCGGAGCCACATGTCGCCGCAATGGAAACCGACGGTGGGGTATTTCGGCCGCTGGGCTATGGATTCCAGGGAAGTGACTCAGCCCTCACCGTCGTGCGTACGATTGCCGGATTACTCAGTCGTATCGGGTCTGATTCAATTCTCAAAGGTGGTGGTGGCGCCGACATCGAACCGCTGATGGACAATGGCGTGCCTGGTCTTGGTCTCAACGTGGACGGGACCCGGTATTTCTGGTTCCACCACAGTGATGGAGACACGCTCGACAAGCTGGACCCGCGGGAGATGAACCTGTGCGTGGCGACCCTCGCCGTGATGGCCTATGTGATCGCCGATATGCCGGACCCGCTTCCGCGCTGACTCCTGCCCGCTTCGCTGGAGCACGAAGCGACGATCAGCCGTCCTTTTTCGGCGGTACCATGGTCATCTGACCTCTCCCGCCATTGCTGTCGGTGCAGGCCCCCGCATACCCTCCACCCTCGGCGGGGGATAGCGTGCAGTCGATCTTGGTATTCGCCTCCCAGGAGAAGACCATCTTCCCCTCTTCAAAACGGATGTTCGAGAAGGCGGCCGAGAGCCCTTCGGCCGCGGACATGGTGATTTGCAAGGTGTCTCCTGACAGGGCGACCGCGTACGTCACATCGATGACATCACCGCCGGGATCTGTCAGGGTGCCGGTCCAGGTACCGGTCTCCAGCTTCTGTGCATTCAGTCGAGTGATTGAGCCGGCCATCAGTGCCACCAGCAGCAGTAACCAGCGGGTCTTGAGCTTCATGGTTTTGTTCCGCGGGAGGTAAGAAAAGCCGGAGGAGTCGGCCTCCGACAGGAAAATGAGCCGATCCAGGGTCCTCCAAGCTAACTCGCCCGGCGACGCCTGCCAGTGGGCCTCGGTCGCGGCTTCCTGATCGTCGGATTCCAGCAAAACCGGGTGAGAGAGACACGCCCCGACATATCGAAACCGACGCCCTCCCGCTCCAGCAAGATTCGCTGTGTTATGTCCGCTCCTCCAGCCGAGCGGAGGCTGATACGTCCCTGGGCATTCATGACTCGATGCCAGGGGACCCGGGTTCCCCGAGGGAGTGCGTGCAATGCGTATCCAACCTGGCGCGCATGTCCGGGTAGCCCTGCAACCGCGGCGATCTGTCCGTAGGTTGCGACTTTCCCTCTCGGGACGCGGCGGACCACCGCGTAGATCATCTGATACGTGGTCGGTTTCGTATCCGATTCGGCTGGTTGCTTCATTGGTACGGTCTGGCGGCGATGCTTTCGGCCGGGACTCGTCGCATCCGGCTGAAAGGATAGCCGTTACAACCCTTACGGGGATTCATTCCGTCCGCGCTATGATTGGCTTCGGCCTCAGCCCGGCTGGATGCCCGGTACTCAGAGAGGCAAAAGGCCCACTCGTAGGGAGGCATTCCTTTCAGATAGACCCAGTCAATCCTGGTCCATTTCCCTGGATTCTCTACGTTACTCTCGGCGTTCTGAGCAACCAGGTACCTGGCGGAATCGTTCCAGCTGATGATGCGGTAGCGATCCCGGCTCCCCAATTGCCAGGATGCGTCGGTGATCAGATAGGCAATGCCGTAATCATCCGCGAACCTGCCAAGAAGAACCTCGTGGCCGGTCGCACTCGCCGGCGAGACCGTGGTTCGCGGGCCGCAGCCAGCGACAGCGAGAATCAGCGCGACGCCTGTCGGGACCAGCAAGTATTTCATGCGAGCAAACGTAGCTGATTCTGACCCTCTTCCACAGGCCGCGCGGACGTATTCTGTGCCTTGGGGCACATCCGGGATTCCTGTCCTCCTCTAACCTTACTCCAGTCGGGCGGGCTTGATGTCAGCGGCCCTCCTTGAGGAGAGCCTGCGCGAGCGGCCCCATGTCCAGGGTCATGAATCCGGTATTTTGACTGGGAGGCGGTAACCGATGGAAGAATTCGACAGCGACGAATTTGACAGCCCGGTGGCAAGTGTTCATCGCGGCGCGGGAATCCGGATTGAAAAGACCGTGATCATCAATCGGTCCGCCCATGAACTGTTTACGTTTTGGCGGGAGTTCGAAAATCTTCCCCGGTTCATGACCCATCTTGATTCGGTCAAGATCATCGACGCCCGTCGTTCTCACTGGGTCGTCAAGGGTCCCGCGGGCCTTCACTACGAATGGGAAGCGGAAATTCACAACGAGAAGCCGGATGAACTGATCGCATGGCGATCGACCTATGGGGAGATCAATCATGCCGGCTCGGTTCGTTTCAAATCGCTGCCGGAGGGAGCAGGGACCGAGGTCATCGTCGAGCTTCGTTATGAGCCGCCCGCGGGCAAACTGGGCGAGTTGTTTGCGAAACTGGCCGGCGAAGAACCGGTTCAGCAGGTCGAAGAAGATCTGAACCGGTTCAAGGAGGTGATGGAGTCCCCGGGCACTCTGCCACCCGCTGATTCGCCCTCAGTGTAGAAGAGCCAGGGAGACCGGGTGGCAGGAAAATAACGCGGCGAGAGAGGAAGCGGCTTCTTTCACCTGCCTCCCCCTTCTCCCTGTTTTACCTTCGCCACCATTCGCTCCAGCCGGTCCAGCTGGCTGATGGTGACGGTAATCGCACCGAACTCCTCTTCCACTTTCCCCCGAAAAATAAATGGCCCCTGGTCGAACAGGACGTGACCACGTTCACGGTACACCTGGGGGAAGAGCACGGTCTCTATCAGTCCATCGCCATCGTCGAAGGTCGCAAATTCCATAGGTTCCTCCTTCGCGGTATGCACCGGTTTCGACGTGGTCAGCATGCCGGCCACCAGTACGCTCTTCCCCACCTGCTTATGCAGTTCAGTGCTTCGCGTGACCCGAAATCGCCGTAGCTGATCGGTATGCAGGTCCATGGGATGCACGTCGGTCGTAAAGCCGAGGGCGTCATACGCTTCGCGGCGGCGGCGATCGGTCGTGTATTCCTTGAGCCGGGGGAGTAGCGTGCCATTGATTGCCGCCGCGCTCACCTGTTCTTCCGTTTCCAGGTGAAGTACCGGTCCACCATTGGATGTCCGCCCCGTTTCCTGGTCAACTTCCCACAGTAACATCGGTCGCGTCTTCCCATCGGCAATGCTGTCGAGCGCGCCGACCTTGATCAGGATCCGCAGGTCATCGTGGGAGATCCCGGTCCGGGTTCGCAAATCGGTAATACTCTTGAAGGGAGGCGCCGAATTCTGCGAACCCCGTGCGCCGAGGATTCGCTCGACACCCTCGGCCGACAACCCCTTGATGAACTGAAATCCAACCCGAAGCCATTGCTCACGGCCGATGCAGCGAAAATCGCTTTCATTGACATCGGGAGGGTGAATCCGGATCCCGTTTCGCATCGCCTCGGCGATGTAGGCAAAGGGGTGGTAAAATCCGCCGCCATTTGACAGGACGGCGGCGAAGAATTCCGCTGGATGATTCGCCCGCAGATAACAGGAGTGCTGCGCCACCTGGATATAGGAGCAGGAGTGCCCTTTGCAGAAGCTGTATCCGGCAAAGGACATGATCATCTCCCAGACTTTGTTCGCCGTCTCGGGATTGCGCCCGCGCGATGCCGCCCCGGTGAAAAACTCTTCGGCATACGCGGCCAGGGCCTTGAGCGGTCGTTTTTTCGAGAGGGCTTTGCGAAGGCCATCACCGGTCGCCAGCGGCATGCCCGCGAACGTGGCTGCGACGTTGACCACGTCTTCCTGGTAGACCATGACGCCAAACGTCTCACTCAGCGTATCGCGGAGAACGGGATCAAGTGGCTCATAGGGCGCGCCATGGAGCCGCTCGAGATACACCCGGATATATCGATTCGACGCCGGGCGGATAATGCTGGTGTTGAGCACCAGCAATTCAAAACTTTCGGCCCGGCTCTTCTGGCAGAGCATGCGGGACGCGGGCGATTCTGTATAGAAGACGCCCATGGTCTTGCCGGTGCGGAAAAGCTCCCGGGTCTTCTTGTCGTCCCCCGCGTCGGACGAGGTGTAGTCGATCAGCTTGCCGGTATGATGATGCACCGCGTTGATGGCGTCGCGGATGACGGCGAGCGATCGATTTCCCAGCAGATCGATCTTTACCAACCCGGCATCTTCGGCACCGTCTTTTTCGAACTGAATGACGGGGACGGTCAGGTCGGGAAAGCCATCGAGCGTTTTGACCGCCGGCTGCAGGGGGACGTAGTCGGTCAATGCCGTCGGGACGATGACGACACCTCCCGGGTGCAGTGAAAGGTGGCGGGGGATTCCGACCAGCGGCTCCGCCATGCGCGCCAGGTCGGCCCAGATTCCCGGAAGCTCGAGGCTGCGGAAGTTGGGATGCGAGTGCATGAGATCAGCGAGGGTGCCTTCGTCGTCACTGTACCAGGGAATTCGCCGGGTGACCTCGCGGATCTCGCCGGGAGGACGACCATGGACCTTGGCCACCTCCCGCAGCGCTCCCCGCAGGCGAAAACAGTTGTGATTGGCAACCATGGCCGCCCGGGGGCGCGGGTATCGATTGAAGACATAGGCCAGGACCTTGTCCCGTTCGTCCCAGGGGAAATCGAGGTCGATGTCGGGAGGATCCTTTCGCTCAGGGTTGAGGAAGCGTTCGAACAGGAGACCGGCACTGAGCGGCTCGACGTGCGTGATGCCCAGGCAATAGCTCACGACCGAGTTGGCGACCGATCCCCGGCCGCAGTGCGTGGGCCCATGCTGGACGATATCGCGCACGACGAGGAAATAATCGGCGAAGCCCTTCAGGGCGATGACGCCGAGCTCATGCTCCAGCCGGTCGCGGGTGACGGGCGCGATGGTCCCGTAACGGCGAGTGGCTCCGTCGTACGCCAGGGCGCGCAATTGTCCCATCGCATCTTCATGCGCGGCAAGACGGGGAGGAATGACTCTCCCCTGTGGAATCATGTAGCGGCAGCGCTCGGCGATCATCGCCGCATTGCTGACGGCCTCGGGGCAATCGGGAAAGAGGCGGGCCAGGTCCGCGGCGGGACGAAGCCACGCATCGCGGGGAGACAATTGGTCCGGCGGGCATGCCGAGAGCGCCACGTTCAGGCTGATCGCCTTGAGCAACCGATGGCGGGCCCAGTCTTCGGCGTTGGCGACCATCACGCCATTGGTCGCGACGGGAGGAAGTCCCATCCGGCGGGCCGCCGCAAGCACGGCATGTCTCTGCTTGCCGGGAATCAGCTCGGCATAGAGGTTTTCCGGACCGCTTTGTCGGACGACGTGGTCGAGCAGATTGACATCATTGGAAAGGATGATCAGGCCTCGCCGATCAGACGCGATCTGCGCTGCGAGCGAACAAGCAGGATTCCAATGGATCTCGGTAATCGCGCGACAGAGCGAGGCCCAGCCCTGGTCGTCGGTGGCGAGGGCAAGGGCTTCCTGGCCATTGGAGACCAGATGGGCGCCGAGAATGGGCCGGATACCCGCAGCAAAGGCGGCATTCTGAAAATCGATCGCGCCGTACACGCCATTGGTATCGGTACAGGCCAGGGTGGTGAACCCCCGGCTGGCGGCGGCATGGACCAGCGCTTCCGGACTTGAAGCGCCGCTCCCGAATGAGAAATGGGTGTGAACGTGGAGGTGGGTGAACACAGTACCAATACCGATCAAAGACGTTCTGCGTTTTCACGCTCTGGTCAACAGGTCAAT
>JBDTRF010000057.1:0-15516 GCA_039931815.1 Gemmatimonadota bacterium | reverse complement strand
GTAATGCCCAGGAGCGCCCGGATATGCCGTCCGAAGCTCTGGGGCGAGGAATATTCCAGACGGTACGCGACGTCGGCAACTGAAAGCCCTGGTCCCTCGAACAAGACGGCCGCATGCAGGAGCCTGATGGCGGCCAGATAGCTCTTGGGCGATGGCAATCCCGCCCGCATGAACCGGGACATGAGGGTGCTTGGCCTGACTCTGAGCCGGGTGGCCATCTTTCGAACCGTCACGGTATCGGGGGCGAGTCGGATCATGACCTCGAAAAAAAACTTGGTGTCGGCAGGAACGTCCCCTAAAGCGTCAAATAGGGGACCTTGAATGCGGGCCGAAGCCCGGCTGGCGGGGCCGGAGATGAATTCACGAAGCCGTTGCCAGCCGGCAGGTGATGTGACATCAACAACTTGACGAATCCCTGATGCGCCGAGGTGCAGCAGGGCTTCCGTCGCCTCTGAATCGTGTCGGGAAACCAACGCCACCGTCGGAACCTCGGGGAAGTCCCGAAGCAGATGACCTAACGCATCAATCTGGCTGGTGGGACATCGATGAACCGACACCAGGACTGCGTCCACCGGTCGTTCACGCACGACCCTGATGGCTTCCGGGATCGAATCGCGATGGACTACAGAGAAGCAGCCGCTCCCGGCGGCGTCCACCCGGGGTCGCTCCCCCGGCAGAAGGACTGTCGCGACTGTGTGGGGATTCACGGAAATCCCTGAGGACGTATTTGGCATGGTTTCAGTGGCTGGAGAATCAGTCGATATACTACCGCAGGGTGTCAACGGCGGCTCAAATGAACGCGTGACCATCCTGCCGCGAATCGGCGGGTATTCGGGGGCAACCTTTTTCGAGGGGATAGCATCTAGGCCTAAAGCTGGTGGAGCCTCCCGCCAACCGGTGCAGTCCTGATATACTACTTCACTATCCCACGCACCCGGAAACCTCAGTGCATCATGACTTTGGCCCGTTCAGGATGGTCGCATGACGATTGAAGCCAGCGAGCTGGTTGCTCGGCTTCAGGCCGCGCTTGGATCCCACTATCGGATTGAGCGCGAGCTGGGGCGGGGAGGCATGGGCCTGGTTTTCCTGGCAACCGACACGACACTGGATCGTCCGGTGGCCGTGAAGGTGATGCATCCGGATCTCTCGATGCATGGCTCGATAACGCAGCGTTTCCTCGCGGAAGCGAGAATGATCGCGCGGCTGCGGCATCCCAACATCGTCAGCGTGCACACCGCCGGTGAAGCCACCGGCATTTTTTATTATGTCATGGATCATGTTCCCGGCGAGAGCCTGCGCGAAAGGCTCACCCGGGTTGGAACAATCGACATTCACGAGGCAGTGCGCATCGTCGAGGATATCGCCGACGCGTTGGCTGCAGCCGGCCACGCCGGCCTGGTTCATCGAGATGTCAAGCCGGAAAATATCCTGCTTGACAGCAACACCGGGCGCGCGATGCTGGCGGATTTTGGCATTGCCCGGGTCGCGGCAATTGATTCCTCGGCCCAGCTGACCGGCCAGGGAATCGCGGTCGGTACGCCGACCTACATGAGTCCCGAGCAGGCCGCCGGTGAGGGAGTGGACTCGCGGAGTGATCTCTACGGGCTCGGTGTGGTCGCATATGAAATGCTGGCGGGTCACCCTCCATTCCGAGGTTCCAACGGCGCCGCGGTGATCTCGATGCAGCTCTCCGAGAAGCCGGTGCCGCTGGATCGGCACCGGCCCGACGTCCCCGCGCACATCAACTTCGCGGTCATGAAGGCGCTGGAGAAAAAGCCGGCGGATCGCTGGCAGAGCGGCTCCGAATTCCATGCGGCACTGGCCGGCCAGGTCGCGGCACCCCCGCCACCAGCGCGACACCGAACGAGACGAAACTCCCTCATTGCCGGTGCCGCGGCACTGGTGCTGGCGATTGCCGTCTTCGCGATGGCGTTGACGGGGGAAGATGGTCCGCCTCGCGGAGTCAACCCGCGGCATTCCATGTTGATTCTGCCGTTTCAAAATCTGAACGGCGACCGTTCCACCGAATGGTTGCGTGAGGGCAGCGTCAATATGCTCTCGCTCAACATGTCGCAGTGGAATGACCTGAACGTGGTCGACCACGAGCGGTTGCATGATCTTCTGGGTCACCAGCATATCGCCGTCAACGACCAGATCGGCCTGGAAAAGGCGCGGAGCGTGGCCCGGGATGCCGGGGTGTGGACGGTCGTTCTGGGGGATTTCACCCTGGCCGGTGACTCGCTTCACCTCGCCGCGCGGGTGTACGACGTGGCCTCGGGAGAGCGCATCAATGTTGTACGGGTGGACGGGGGCGCCCAGGGTGACGTGCGACCTCTCTTCGATGAACTCGCCGCCAAGCTGCTCGATCTTTCCGGTGCTCCGGGAGAGGTTCGTGCGGACCTGGCCAAGCTCACGACGACTTCGCTCGAAGCCTATCGTGCGTATTTACGCGGCATCGACCTGCTCAATCAGTGGGAGCTTTCCGGGGCCGAAACTGAACTCAGACGCGCCACATCCGAAGACAGCACGTTCGGGCTCGCGTACTACAAGCTCGCGATGACCCGCGGGTGGATGATCGGCGCGAATGACAGCGGTGGGTTCCGCGCGATTCAGCAGGCCACCCGGTTTTCCGATCGGCTGCCTCAGCATGAGCGCAGCGTGATTAACGCCTATCGCTCGTTCATTGAAGGCGATTACGTCTCGTCCCAGGGATTGTACCGGGCGCTGATTCACCGCGACGCAACCGATGCCGATGCGTGGTACGGGTTGGGGGATGCGCTCTTTCATGATTCGAGCTCAGTGAACATGGCGGTCAACTGGACCGGTTCGCTTCGCGCATTCCGTCGGGCCCTCGAACTGGATCCCTCGTATTCGCTGGCGTATGAGCACATCATGAACATGCTCACCGAGGGAGCGAATGAGCGCCCCTACCTGGCACTGGTAACGCCGGATTCCTTTGCCGCCGCGATATCCGACAACGGCCGGGCGTTGATGGACACCGCCCAGGTTCGGGCCGCGGTCCGGCTGGCGCGAACGGCCGCGGTGGGCACCGGACGAAACTGGGTAGCTACCCAGCCGGAGGCGATTCGGGCCCACACGAACCTGCTCGAGGCTTTTTATGCCAGTCGCGACTACCCCGCGGCGCTGGGGGAGCTCGAGCGAATACGTTCCACCCCGGCGGGAGCGGCACGTCCCGACCTGGTTTTCATGGAAGGTCGCATCCGCTTTGCCTCCGGTGACATCGACGGCGCGGCCCAGATTTTTCGAGCGGCACTGGACACGATCCATGCGGGAGACTTCGCCAGTGCCCCGGGGCCCAGCTTTTCCGAGGTCAACACGGCCGCGGGCGTATTCACCTACCTGGGAGAGACCAGGAACGCGGAGCACGCGATCAGCCTGGGGGATTCTGTCCGGAAGATGCTGCAGCCGCAATTGGACTCCACCTTTTCCCACTTCCAGCGAGTCGCACTTGCGTCGGTTTACGCCGGCGTTGGCGGTACCACATCGAACCTCAAGCGGCTGTGGATGGACGCGGCGGAAGAGGCTCGTCTCGCGCCGGCACCGAAGCGTGCGGGGATTGCCCGCAGCGGAGTGCCGGCTGCACTGGCCCTTTTCCTCGGCCCCGCCGGTGATCCCGGGCCGCTCAGGGACCTCGTCGCACTGACCAGGGAACCACTGCCGAAAGAAGTGCGAGCACTGCTGGCACTGGATCAGGGCAAGACGGACTCCGCGCGAAAGATCCTCACGGAGCAGGACAGTCTTCCGTACAAGGGCAACTGGAGCGGTGATATCGGCGATCGCCGTCCCTATGAGGCCCAGGCGTACTACATCCTGGGTGACTATCAGCGCACCGTCGATATCCTCGGCAGCTTTGAGCCGGAGAATCTGGGCAAGAGAGGATTTGATAGCCGATGGGGAATCCTGGGCTGGGTACGTCTGCTCCGTGCGGCAGCGTTGGAAAAACTGGGTCGTAACGAGGATGCCGCCATCCAGTATCGCGCGGTGCTGGCACAATGGAAGAACGCGGATAAAGCATCGCTGGGGCAGTATTTTCGGCAGGCGGAGCAGGGCCTGGCCCGGACCACGGGAGCGGGCTAACTACGCGGTCGATGCGCCAATGGGTTAGTTTGGGGTCGGGCGCGGTGCGATGGTCGCGGTGGCGGCAACGTCATCGAGGAAAGTCCGAGCTCCAACGGGTAGACTGCCAGGTAACGCCTGGGCGCCGACAGGCGACGGACAGGGCCACAGAAAACAGACCGCCCGGACCGCAAGGGAAGGGCAAGGGTGAAAAGGTGGGGTAAGAGCCCACCGCGGCACTGGCAACAGTGACGGCACGGTAACCCCCAGTCGGAGCAAGGCCAAATAGGCGGCGAGGTGTGACCCACACCGACAACCCCGGGCAAGCGCAAGCGAACCTGGGGAAGCCGCGGGTAGGCTGCTAGAGGTGGCTGGCGACAGCCATCCCAGACAGATGACCATCCGTCCGTTTCGGCGGACGAACAGAACTCGGCTTATGGCCGTGCCCCCTGGGCCCCGCCAACCTCTTGGTTGTCGGGGCCTTTGCACCGCCGGAATCCGGGCACGTCCGATGTCGTCGTCAAATCAGGTCACGCACCAGGCCGGAACTCGACCAGGCTGGCCGATCCCGCCCTCCACGGGTGGCCGACTCCTTGCAACCGGGGTCGCGGCCGGGGCCATCTCGGGCAGAACCTTGCTCCCGCTTAGACTGTAGGTGATTTTTAGGCCCGGCTCAGACGGGGTGGAGGGCGGTCAACGGCTCAGAATCGCGATGAATCGCAACTGCCGAATTCAACACGCTGAGTCGATCACCCAGTGAAGGCCTTTCGCCCTGCGGCGGGTATCCCAGGTCGACGAATGGCGAGCCAACACATTCAAGCGGTACTGGAAGCTGCTGCGGGTTTCAGGCGATGACAGCGACGTCGTCGCAGTATTTGGAAAAAACAGAATCGAACAGGACGCTTCGGGGCCTCCTGTGGCCACATCCCCCTCGACCTCAACAAAGGTTTGAAGTCATGCACGCACGACCCGTTGTTCTCGCGGCAATTTCGTTGGCGCTGATCGGAGGAAGTTCTCCCGCCCCCCGCACCACCCGGTATAAAGTGCAGACCACATCGGAACAGGTCGTGAACCTGAGCGCTGTGGGTCAGGGCGAGCAGCGGACCTCTTTCGGTCTCGTGAATTACTTCACGATCACCCTCGATGACACCGTAGGCGGTAGGACGGTCCATGCCGTCCTCGATTCCGTCATCAAGGCGGACACCAGCGCCCTCACCACCCAGGCTGTGCTGGATAGCGCCCGGGGCCGGGCCTGGCACGCGCTGCTCACGCCGGAAAACAAGATCTCCAACGTGAAGCAACTCGATTCGGCCGAGGCTGGTGGCCAGGCCAGCATGTTGCTCAATAACTTCTTCCCCCGGGTCAAGCGCGGCGCGAAAGTGGGCGATCAGTGGGTGGATACGACGGAGTTTACGAACGAACAGTCAGGACAGACGATTACGACCAAGACCGTCACCAACTACAGCGTAACCGGGCAGGAGGCTCACGAAGGCCAGCAGGCCCTCAAGGTCGAAGCCGCCTTCAGCATGGCGCAGACCGGCGTGCTCAACCAGGGTGGCGGCACCATGAGCATCGATGGCACGGGCAAAGGTACGGCGACTTACTGGGTGACGGCCGATGGCACATACCTGGGATCGAACTCTACGGCGATGTCCGATCTCCAGGTCACCGCGGACCAGCTGCCGGAGCCGATCCCGGTCCACGCGAATAACTCCGTTGTGGTTTCAATCATCAAGTAGTTCCACTGACAGGATCGAAGGCGCGGTTACCGAACAGGTGACCGCGCTTTCGTGCTTTACGGGGCTGCGCTAGCTTCCGATCAGGTGCTACCTACAGAGTCATAGCCTTCAACGTGCCGGTCTAACGCATGCCAGCCATTCATCGACGTCTCGCCCCGGTTGTCGGAGCTCTGATCCTCGCCGCCTGTGCTTCGTCTGCCCCGGGCAACACACCCGCGACCCCTGGCGCGTCGCCATCGACACCACCAGCCGGAAACAACCGGGCGGGTGCGGGAATCCTCTATTCAGCGGTTACCCGTGCACGCTACCGGCTCGACAGCAGGGACAGCCTTTCCATGGAAATGCCTGACGGTTCGTTTCAGCGAAGCGTGACCGTCAAGGCCACCTACCTCACCATGACGTTTGTAGCGGATCCTCGAGGGCTCAGGGCGACCATTGTGCTCGATTCGATGATGCTGGACCGACCGAACAGCATCATACAGCCCCTGGTCGACAGCACGAAAGGAACCGAATGGGGAGGCGTTCTTGCGCCCAATGGTCGACTCGAATCACTCACCGCCAATCATCCATCACTGTTTGGCGAGCAGGTGCGGACCATGCTCAATCGCCTCATCCCCGTTCTGCCGACCGGCGGCGTGGAGGCGGGCAGGAGCTGGACTGACACATCCAGCGTTCCCTTCAACCTCATGGCCGGATTCTCAGGATCAGAACAGCGTCATGCCGAGTATAGTGCGGGCAAGGCAGAGGATAACCATGGTACTCGAAGCGTACCGATCACGAGTGCGATCAGGTATGCGGTGTCGGGCAGTGGATCCGCCATGGGGCCGGAGATTCACATGGAAGGGAGCGGGCAGGCGATGGGTACACACCGGCTCTCGATGACCGGTCGGCTGCTCGAGGCCAGCGTCAATGACTCGGTTAGTATGACGCTCAATGTTCCTGCCGCAGGCCAGACCGTTCCCGCGGTTGTCATAGCGACCTATTCACTGACCATCCTGCCGTGAGTGCCAGCCCGGCCGGAAGATTCATTCGCCGGCTGGGCAAAGCGATCCTTGTCCTCATACTGCTGCCGGTCGCATGGCTCTTCGCGGTGTGGCCACCCCCGTCCTGGTACCGGACCCACTGGCCGGCCGAAACCGCATTCATGGAGCTGCGAACCGGGCGCGAACGACCCTCTGGGCTATCCCCTTCTCGACCCCCAGTACGGCAGTATCATCCCGTCCCCCTCGACTCGATCGCGAAGAGTGCGTTCAAGGCGGTAACCACCGGCGAGGACGACAACTTCTGGGTGCACAACGGGATCGATTACCAGGCTCTGCGCCATGCGCTGGGGTACAAACGGGATTCTTTTACCTGGTCGTCCTCGAAAGATCGCCAGGCTTTTCTTCCCCTGCTGGCCCGGGCCTGGTCGAAACGTGAGGCTCTCCGAGGCGCCAGCACCATCACGCAGCAACTGGCCAAGAACCTGTATCTCTCCCCGTCCCGCAACCCCATGCGCAAAGTCAAAGAGGCGGTGACCGCGTATCGGCTGGAGTGGGCGCTCAGCAAGGAACGAATTCTCGAGCTCTACCTCAACGTGGTGGAGCTGGGAGACGAAGTGTGGGGGTTTGATGCGGGAAGCCGACGGTACTTCAAGAAACCCGCGGTCCGGTTATCACAGGAGCAGGCGGCGGCGCTGGCCGCGACACTCCCTTTTCCCCTTTCATCCAATCCAGCGTATCGCCCTGGGCGGATGCGATGGCGGCAGCAGTTGATTCTCCGCCGCATGCGGGGAGAAAAGGTAGAGGTACCCAGGGTCGAAGCGGAGCCGATGCCTGTATTGCCGGATACGACGATGTTCATCCCTCCACTCGACACGTCACCGGCTTCGGCCGATTCGATTTCCCCACCCGAGTCTCCGAACGACACCCTGCCATAAAAAAGACCCTCCACCAGGAGGGCCTTTTGATTTTCACCGCGATAATTTCAGGCGGCAGATCGCTCACGCATCATTCGGCGGAGTTCCCGGAATGAGACCATGCGACCATGTTCCTCGTCCCAGAGTCTGAGCCGGAACGTCTTCACGCTGTCCCAGAGGGTGAGCGTTTTCACGTTCTGGAAAAGATCTGTTTCTGAATGACACCGCTCGAGCCGATAGTTGGGAATTCGCGGATTCAGATGATGAACGTGGTGGAAGCCGATATTGCCGGTAAACCACTGCAATGGCTTTGAGAGCTTGAAATAGGAGCTTCCCTCTACCGCCGCCGTCGCATAGGACCATTCGCTCCTGGGGGCCCAGTAGGCGTCGTCAAACTGGTGCTGCACGTAGAACAGCCAGATGCCCGCGGCGCCGGAGAGGAAAAAGACCGGGAGATAGACCTTCACCACGGCTTCAAGCCCGATCAGGAGCGAGAACCCCGTCACCAGGATTACCAGAGCCAGATTGGTCCCCTGGACACTGATGCGTTCTTTCCAACCCGCATCGGGACCCATCGCCTGGAATCGCTGCTTGAACGCCAGCCAGAACGGTCCGAGCCCGAACATGACGATCGGCATCCGGCCGGTGAGATACCGGACGCGACCGAGCCAGTTGAGCTCAAGGTACTCCTTGACCGTCAACGTGGTGATATCGCCATGGCCGCGCTTGTCGAGATTGCCGGAGCTGGCGTGATGCACCGCGTGATCGTGTCGCCACTGGACGTAGGGCGTCAGCGTCAGCACCCCGGTGACAAACCCGACGACGTCATTCCAGCGCCGCGAGGGAAAAAATGACCCGTGACCACAGTCGTGCATGATGATAAAGGTGCGAACCAGGAAACCCGCGGCAGGAACAGCGAGAAGCAACGTCAGCCAGTAGCTGACGTCGAGCGTGAAATACATGCCGACGAGAAGACCGGCAAATGGAATCAGCGTGTTGCAGAGTTGAAAAATACTTCGGCGCACATCGGGAGACTGGTATGGTGATACCGCTGCTCGCCAATCAAAGTCACCCTTCGTGGGGGGGGCCTTGACCGCTGCATCCTGTTGGTTCATGTAAACTCCTCCAATGGGCCGACATGAGAGACGACCCTCAGAACCGCGCCGAGGGTCGTCCGGGGCCACAGTACTTCTTGGAATATCGTCCAGTCGACCGGAATACGTAAGCGGTCAGTCGACCAGCCGTAATGGCATGACCAGTGTCAGGTAGCTGGCGGTGTCATCCCAGCCGACTGGCTCACAGGTTGCGGCCCGCTCCGGGCCCTTAAAGGTCATTCGAACTTCATCGGTCGGAATGTATTTGAGAATCTCGAGCAGGTACGAGGCGTTGAAGCCGATCTCGAGTGGATCCCCCTCGTAGCTCACGGTTACCTCTTCCTGCGCTTCTCCGAGATCGGGGGTCTGGACCGACAGCTTGCAGGAACCGCTGGCGAACTGCATCCGGATACGATGCGTCTGATCGCTCGCGACGATACTCATCCGGCGGAGCGCCGAAATGAGCGCCGACTTGTCGGCGGTCGCGGCCTTGTCGTTTTCCCTGGGAATGACCTGTTCGTAGTTGGGATAGGGTCCTTCGATGAGCCGGGTATACACCTGGGTCGTCGGAGAACGGAAGCCGAGATGGTTCTCACTCCGGGCGATTTCAAGTTCTTCTTCAGCGCCGAAGAGACGGCGGATCTGCTCCAGCGCCTTGGGTGGCACGATGAGGTCGGCCTGATTGCGACCGCCACCGGCTTTGGCCGGGATGTCCATCCGGGCAAGGCGATGGCCATTGGTTGCGACCATGCGCATCCGTTCCGGCCGAAGCTCCCAGAGCACACCGTTGAGAATCGGCCGGCTTTCTTCGGTACTGGCCGCAAAGGCGACGTGACCGATCAGTTTCTGAAGGTCAGTGGCCGAGCTCTTCCAGGCGTTGTCAAATTTGACAGCCGGAAACGCTGGGAATTCTTCACGGGGAAGTCCGAGGAGCCGGAACTTGGTCCGGCCACACTCGATGGTCATCCGTTGCTCGCCGGAGCCGGTGAACCGGATGGCCGCACTGGGCAGCTCGCGAACAATTTCGACCAGCTTCTTGGCCGGCAGGGTGATCGCGCCTTCCTGGTCCACGGATGCCGCGATGGTGGTGGACACCCCGATGTCGAGGTCGGTACCGGACAGGCGAAGGCCGTCCTTTCCCGCTTCGACCAGGATGTTCGAGAGAACAGGAAGTGTCGTTTTGGTCGGCACACTGGCCGCCACGGCCAACAATCCTTCCTGGAGTTGCTCCCGCGCGATCGTAAACTTCATTCCGCTCCCCGGTGAGGCTATAAAGAATTACTAATAACCCAGATTTATAATACTAGTAGCAGTAGTAGAGGGTCTGGATATGTTGATGTACTGGCTAACTGCTTACTGGTGATCAGGCTCGGAGCAAACGGTCTGTCGACATCGTGTGGGCATTGCGGATGATCGGGACAGAATCCTCACATTCTCCGCATTTCCCACACAACTTCATTCGCCCCGGCAACTATTGTGCGTACAGTTCCTGCCGAGCCATCTCGATCCGTTCCCGGAGGCTTCGATCCCGCGCGATTTGCCGCTGAACTTTATCCACGCTGTGAATGACGGTCGAGTGATCGCGACCGCCGAAAGCCTGACCGATTTCCACCAGTTGCATCTGCAGCAGGTCACGCGCGAGATACATGGCGATCTGGCGGGGCACGGTGAGCGTCTTGATCCGCGCCTTGGAGCGGAGCCCTTCGGGCGTAACTCCCCATCGGCGGGCAATGACTTCCTGGACCTTGTCGATGGTGGGCATCGCCTTGTGGGCGGGGGCGCCGTTGTCCTCGCCGACTCTAATCTTATCTGACAATGCGTCGCGGGCCAGTTCGATCGAAACCTCTCGATGCTTGAGGCTGGCGAAGAGCAGGAGCTTGATGATGCAACCTTCGAGTTCCCGGACGTTGCTGCGTACGTGCTCGGCGATAAATCGCAGCACATCGTCCGGAATGGTCAGCTCGAGGTGATCCTGTTCCTGTTTTTTGCGCAGGATGGCGATCCGGTGCTCGAGATCGGGCTGGCCAATGTCCGCCACCATCCCCCACTCAAACCGGCTGACCAGGCGGGCTTCCAGTCCCGGAATTTCCTTGGGCGGCCGGTCGGAGGTCAGGACGATCTGCTTCTTGCCTTCATATAACGCGTTAAAAGTGTGGAAGAACTCCTCCTGGGTCATCTCCTTGCCTTCCAGGAAATGAACATCGTCGACCAGGAACAGGTCCACATCGCTGCGGTACCGACGCCGGAATTCCGGCATGGTACGGCTGTGAATACTCTCGATGACTTCGTTGATGAACTGTTCGGCCCCGACATACAGGACCTGGGTGCTGGGATCCCGTTCGCAGACGGCGTGGGCGATTGCCTGCATGAGGTGGGTCTTGCCCAACCCGGTCGCGCCGTAGATGAACAGGGGGTTGTAGGTCTTGCCCGGAGCCTCGGCCACGGCATGCGCGGCCGCGGCGGCCAGCTCATTGGACTTGCCGATAACGAAGGTGTCGAAGGTATACCGCTCATTGAGCGGCTGAGTACTCGAGTTGGTGACCGGCGCGGCAGGGGTCGACGTGGTCGGAGGCGCAACGAAGAAGTCCATCTGGGGACGACGCTGCCGGTCCTCCTGGACCTGGAATACGACAGCCGTGGGACGGCCGAGCACCGGCTCCGCCAGCCGGGACAGGATGCTGGCGTGCTTGGATTCGTTCCACTGCGCCGCGAAATGATCCGGTGCCCCCACAACCAGCCGACCCTCATCAAGGGCTATGGCTTCGGCCGGTTCAAGCCAGGTGCGGACCGTATGTTCTGGTAGTTCCCGATGCGCCTCTTCTAGGATGCGCTTCCAAGCTTCTTTGGCGGACAGCTGCATCGTGACTCGATTATCGGTGGGGTGCTTTCAAGGGCAGACGATGTTACCGGCTGGATGTGGAAAAGTCAACCTTGACCGGAAGGGACTGGCGTGGGTAGCTTGTCGGGCTCATTGGAGGATACAAAGGACTCATGAAACCGTCATATAGACCGCGGAATCGCCGGCGGATCAACAAGCATGGATTTCGGGCCCGGATGGCCACCCGCTGGGGCCGCGAGGTACTTTCGCGTCGTCGCAAGAAGGGTCGGAAACGGCTTACGGTGTCGATCCCATCGAAACACGGGAGCTCCTGACGCACTCAGAGCGTCTGTTGCGGGCCGGGCGGCTCGCGCGGGGCTCTGATATACGCCGTTGCCTGACAACCGGCCGGCGACATCGTACGGAGCATCTGGATATCATCTGGGTCTCGAATGATACGGGCCACCCGCGCATGGGACTGATCGTTCCCCGGTTCCAGTCTTCCGCGGTGGCCCGCAATCGTTTGCGGCGAAGGTTGAAAGAAGTCTGGCGACGGGAAGTGCAGTCACGGCAGCCGACCGTGGATCTCCTGGTTCGGGCTCGGCCAAGCGCCTATCGGGCCAGCTTTGCCGTCTTGCGGGGAGAGTTACTGGCGTGGCGCGACATGGTAATGCCGGCGAAGTGACGGTCAGAGGGATCCTCCGGGTTCCCCGCCGGGCGGTGGCAGTCCTGATTCGCGGATACCAGCTGCTCGTTTCGCCGCTTCTGCCCTCCAGTTGCCGATTTCATCCGTCCTGTTCACAGTATACGCTCGAAGCAGTCACAAAGTATGGTGTGGTCCGCGGAGGATGGATGGGTATGCGACGCCTGGCGCGTTGTCACCCTTTTCATCCGGGTGGTTTTGATCCAGTTCCCTGATCCCTGACCTTCAATGGACCGTCGTGTCATCTGGGCAATCGTGGCGATGATGATCATCGCGATCGTGCCCTCATTCTTCCTGAAGCGACCCGCCCGTCCTCCGGTCACTTCGTCGGTCACTCAGCCTCAATCTCCTGCCGACAGCAGCCTCCCGGCGAATCCGGCCATTCCGGATGTCGCGGGCGTGGGTGTGCCGGTTGAAGATACCGGGTCTACCGCAGACACCGTGCGGGTCACCTCGGACATCTACGAGTACGATATCGCGACTGTCGGTGGCCGAATGGCCGCGATCACGCTCCCCAGGTACAAGTCGATGGCGCTGGTGGACCGTGGCCAGCCGGTGCAGATCATGCACCCGTCGTCGGATCTCCTGGGCCTGGCGGTCCTCGCCGGGCGCGACACGCTGCATCTCGATCGCTGGGTGTTTACGCCCTCTTCAACCAGGGTCACCGTGTCGGGCCCGACGACCCTTACGCTGACCGCGGCCCGCGGCGGCGTCACCGTCACCCTGACGTACAGCTTTCGCCCGGATGATTACCAGTTTGGTCTCCAGGGACAGATCACCGGCCTGGGGCCGAATGGTGGTGTGCTCCTGGTGGGCATGGGTCCAGGAATCCGGAATGTCGAAGCGGACTCCCTCGACAATCATCGGTCACTGGGACTGGTCACCGAGAGCAACGGGGCCACGGCAACGCCGTTTCATAAACTCAAGCCCGGACAGACCACCGCGCTGCCTGGACCGTTCAACTGGGTCGCGATCAAGTCCAAGTATTTCGTCACGGCAGTGTTCGCCTTGGACTCTACCCTGCCGCGCATCTCCGGCGTTACCGCAACGGCTCCGGTGACGGCGAGCAAGTCACCAACCCTGGCTGACATAAAGTTGAGTCTACCCCTGGGCGCGGAAGGTCGATTCAAGTACGACATTTATGCCGGCCCGATGGAATACAAACGCCTCAGTCGGATTGGCCATGATTTCGACGACGTCAACCCGTACGGATGGCCCGGTCTCCGCACGGTCATTCGGCCGGTGGCCGTGGCGGTGCGATGGCTCCTGGTGTGGATGCATGAGCATCTGAACCTGGCGTACGGTGTCGTGCTGGTCTGCTTCGGCGTCATGATCCGGCTTATCCTGTGGCCGCTCAATCAGAAGGCGATGCGGTCCAGTATGGCGATGCAGGCCATTCAACCGCAGCTCAAGGAGATCCAGGACAAGTACAAGAACGAGCCGCAGAAGCTGCAGCAGGAGATGTTCAAGATCTACAAGGAAAACGGAGTGAATCCGTTCGGCGGGTGCTGGCCGTTGCTGATACCGATGCCGGTGCTGTTCTCGCTCTTCTTCGTGCTGGGAAACACCATCGAACTGCGGGGCGTGCCGTTCCTCTGGTTGCCCGATCTTTCTCGTGCCGATCCCTACTACATCGTCCCCGTCCTGATGGGGCTGTCCATGTTCGTCCTGAGCAAGGTCGGGTCGAGAGGGATGCCGCCCAATCCGCAGACCAAGATCATGCTCTACGTCATGCCGGTCATGATGACCGTGCTTTTCATCAGCTTCGCCTCGGGGCTCAATCTGTACTACGCGGTTCAGAATACCGCGAGTATTCCGCAGCAATGGCTACTGGCCCGTGAACGGATGCGGAGAAACCCGCAGCCGCCTCCTGCGCCGCCGAAACCCAACCCGGGGAAGCCCCGGAAATAAAGTGACAGGTGACAGTAGACAGGGGTTGTGAGCGCTCGGGATTGTGTCAGACGCCCCTGGTCGCAAGCATTCCGCCCTTGTCACTTGTCACCTGTCACTCGTTACTTTTTGAATGCTCACCGATCCAATCGCCGCTCTTGCCACCGCCCGGGGGCGATCGGCCCTTGCGCTGATCCGGCTTTCCGGTACTGGCGCTTTCGATATCGCCGAACGGGTGATCGCCGGTTTCCAGGCCACTCCACCGCGGACGCTTCACCTCGCAGTTTTCCATTCCACCGACGGCACGATCCTCGACCGGGGGCTGTACTCGGTTTTTCCCGGGCCCTCCAGCTATACCGGGGAGGACCTGGTCGAGCTGAGTTGTCACGGGGGACTCGTGGCCCCGACCACTGTACTCGGTGCGCTCTTCGGTGCCGGCGCGCGCGCGGCAGCACCCGGTGAGTTTACCCGCCGCGCCGTCCTGAACGGCAAGATGGACCTGATCCAGGCAGAGGCGGTAGGAGACCTGATTGATGCCACGGTCCCGGCCCAGGCCCGACTGGCGATCAACCAGCTGGATGGCGCGCTGTCCCGGCGTCTGGAGACGCTTCGTTCCGGGTTGATTGAGCTCGAGGCGCTGCTCAGCTATTCCATTGATTTTCCGGAAGAAGATGACGGACCGATACCCGTGGGGCGAGTGCGCGCTGCTCTGGAAAGTGCCCAGGGCCAGATCGAACGCCTGGTACGCACGGCTCCAGCCGGCCAGCGTCTCCGGGAGGGTGCCCTGGTGGTCATCGCAGGCCGGCCCAATGCGGGGAAATCATCCCTGTTCAACGCGCTGGTGGGGAGTAACCGGGTCCTGGTGAGTGAGGTACCAGGAACCACCCGCGATGCCGTGGAGGCTTACACTGATTTTGCAGGTTGGCCCATTCGACTGATGGATACGGCTGGCCTCTGGGATTTTGGATCCGAAGTGGATCGGCTGGGCGTGGATGTGAGTCGGCGATATATCGAAGTGGCGGACCTGGTGCTGCTGTGTGTCGACGCCGAGCGAGACCTGGATGACATCGAACAAGGAATGCTGGATGCGCGCACCGTACTGCTCCGGACCCGGGCCGATCTACATCGACCAGGGGGGGCAGGGATTCCAGTTTCACTTGTCACGGGCGAGGGTTTGGATATCGTGCGGCAGTTGTGTGTTCAACGGACCTTTGAGCAACCGGCGACGCCGGACCTGGAGCCTTCGCTTACGCGGGAACGCCATCGCGAACGGCTGACCCAGGCGGGTGCTGCCCTGG
>JBDTRF010000056.1:0-15541 GCA_039931815.1 Gemmatimonadota bacterium | reverse complement strand
ACGCGGAGAACAGCCGTCACCACGCCCAGATGAAAGTGGTCGCCCAGGTCAATTGTTTGTTGTCGTGATCTCTCCGCGTACTCTCAGTTGAACTCGGCGAGCTCCGCGCGGGGCAGTTGCTGTTGCAGGTGCTTAAAAATAGCAGACAGCGGAGTAAACAGCTCGCGAGGGGTAGTTGCTTTCAGGGTCAGGGCCATTCTGAGATCGACCACACGGGTTCCCGCTTACCGCTTCCGCTGTTGCTGAAACGCGTGCGCCAGCGTCAGCACTCTCGCATCGTCCCCTGGAAATCCCACTACCGACAGATTCCCCGATGGCATTCCATCCGCGCCGATGCCCGCGGGGATCGAGACTTCGGGCAGGCCGAGCCAGTTGTTGTAGGAAAGTGAGGTGGGGATGTCCGGCCATTTCGCGCCGAGCTTGAAAGCGTTGAATGGCATCGTGGGCCACGCCATCGCCGCGATGCCGGCTTTGCGCATCGCATCGGTGAGCGACGTCACGACTGACGCGCGAGATCGCGCGAAGGACTGGCCCGCAGGATCCTTCTCCATCGGCTGTTCCAGCAGCGGCTCGCACTCTTCGTAGTGCTCCGGCAGCACATCATAGAAGGTGCGGTATGCTGCATACCCTTTGCGGATCGCCGCGCGCGGGTCATCCATGCGGCCGGAGAAGTAGCGATACAGCGCGTTGGCGGTGGGCGCCGGAGAGTTGTCATTCGGTTCAACATCCCGGCGATCCTTCGCGGCTGACGCAAAGGCGTCGCGATAGTTTATCGCCGTAACCGGACTGTCGAAGAGCTCCACCCGGGCGCCGGCAGCCGTGAGGTCCCGCACCGCCCGTTCCCAGTTCGCGATCGCTTCCGCCGTCATCTTTGACCGCGGAACATTCGCCTCCACAATGCCGATCCGTACACCCTTAAGTGCATCGTCACGCATCTCAATCGAGCGGATCCCTGAACCGCTCGACAACGGATCCGAGGCGTCAGCTCCTGCGAGAGCCGCCAGCATCAACGCCGCATCCGCCACCGTGCGGGCGAGCGGACCGTGGGTGTCGAGGTACGGCCAGGTTGGAATCACTCCGGTGCGCGGGACCAGTCCAAAGCTCGGCTTCATCCCGACGACGCCACTGAACTGTGCGGGTATCCGATTCGATCCACCGTCGTCGGTGCCGAGCCCGGCGAATGCCATGCCCATCAACGCGGCGACCGCGGTTCCGGCGCTGGACCCACCGGGGGTACGCGTGCCCGTCGTGTCGTGCGGGTTGACGACCTGGCCGGTGAGGCTGCTGGTTCCCCTTCCATTATATGCGAAGTCGTCGGCCGCGGTTTTACCCAGAATAATGGCGCCGGCGGCACGAAGCCGGGCTACCTCCATCGCGTCACGTCGCACCGGTTCCGGAAACAGCCGCGCCCACTCGGCGTTCGAGCCGGTCGTCGGAAGCCCGTTCACGTCGTAGATGGACTTGGCAAAGACGGGAACACCGTCGAGAGGGCCACGCAGCCTGCCCTGGCGCCGCCGCTCGTCGGAGGCTCGGGCCTCATCCAGTGCGGTGGCGGAAAGCGCGTCGATCGCATGGAGTTCCGCTCCAGTCGTGCGGCACCGTGCGAGGGCATTCGTCACCACCTCGACGGCGGTCCATGCTCCGCGGCGAAGACCGGCCTGGTAGTCGGCGATGGTGCCGGTTAGCGGATCGTCCGTCATCCATCTCCATGTTCTGCGCGGAAGCGCGACGGACGCCGCAAGGGCGGCGAGCTGAGTGATGGTTTCACGGCGAGTGAGGAACATGGCTGGAAAGGTACATGAAGTGGGACGGGATGGGAGGCGCCGGGAGGCTGGCCATTTCTCAGGGGTTGAACTTCTCCCCACTGACCCCGTACACCGTGTGCCGACTGCCAGACATTCTCCGCCGTGAGCCTCCCCGAGGAGTAAGGTTACTTTCCTCCCGTCTTACCACACGATTGCCACGACGTTGGTCCACCATGGAGAGCACTCACGCGCATGAATATCCTCGCACTGTATCTCACGGCGGTGCTGATCTGGGGGTCTACCTGGCTGGTCATCACCTTCCAGTATGGTACGGTGCCGCCTGCCGTGTCGGTGGCGTATCGATTTCTCCTGGCGAGCTTCTTCCTCCTCTGCTGGTGCCTTTTCCGGCGCCTGCCGCTCCGTTTTACTCCAAGGCAACATGGCTGGATGGCGCTCCAGGGCCTGCTGCTCTTCGGAGTCAATTATGTGCTGGTCTACCTGGCCGAGACGATGGTGACCTCTGGACTGGTAGCGACGGTTTTCTCTCTCATCGTGTTTCTCAACATCCTCGGTGCCCGGCTCTTTCTCGGCACCCCGATCCGGCGCGCGACGCTTTCCGGCGCCCTCCTCGGAGTTACCGGCATCGTCCTGGTCTTTCTGCCCGAGTTCTCGAGCAAGACTGCCGCGGCGGGGCTTACCACCGGATTGCTCTTTGCGGTGATTGGAGCGACTACGGCTTCGATGGGCAACATCCTGGTCACACGCAACGTCCGGAGCGGGCTCCCCGTGGTCCAGATGAACACCTTCGGCATGTTCTACGGTGCGCTCGCCGTATCGATCTATGCGCTCATCACGCATCAGCCTTTTGTCCTTGACACCGGGTCACGGTATCTCTTCTCGCTCACCTATCTCGCGCTGTTTGGTTCCGTCCTCGCCTTTGGTGCCTATCTCACGTTGATCGGAAGAGTGGGCCCGGGTAAGGCCGGTTATGCGAACGTTGCCATCCCGGTGGTGGCACTCCTGCTGTCGGCGCTGTTCGAAGGGCTTCGATGGAGTCCGCTGCTGGTATCAGGGATTGTTCTCTGCGGGGCGGGGAACGTGGTGGTGCTGCGTTCGAGAAGCTGAGTGTTGGTAGGCGATAGCTCGGCACGTCGGCGACACAGGCGCGCAGCACGTCTTAGGATCGAGATCCCTCGCGGTTGCTCCGGATGGCCGAGTGAACCTGAAATCCACCAGGGGAATGCAGTGCTGGAGAGCCCTACAACTGCTCGGCCCGGGCCGACTCGCCATGAGCCTTGAGATAGACCGGCAATGCTGTCCTGATCCGCCAACCACGTCATCCAATCATCCAGTTTCTACCTCATTCAGTCATCCGGTAGTGCGGTTCTGCGCGAGCTTTGCTTCGCCGGGAGATTGCCGGCGACCGCGGGATTTATCCACTCGATAACCGCCGCCCATCCCAGGCTCTCCACGTCGTGACGCAGGTAGCCGGGGATGACATCCAGTACGTGAAACCCTCGGCGAATCTGAAAACCGAGCGTCGGATCGTCCAGCGTGCCGGCGAGCACCTGGTCGACGTAGTCGCGCGCCGTCATCGTGGAGGCGTAGCGGTGGTAACCCCGCAGCCGGGCGCCGGCCCGAATGCGGAGGACGCCCTGGTCCTCGGCGAACTGTCGCCGGCGCCGGTACAGCGCCGATCCGATCCCTTTTCCCTGGCAGGCCGGGTCTACCATCACTTCGGCGCCGTACAAGGTTCGCCCCCGGACCGGGTCGTGGTTCGTGAACATTCCGGTGTCGGTAAAGTCGCGCCAGCTGTCGGTGTAGGTATAGTCGTCCCAGATGATGATGAGACTCGCCGCCATCCCGATGATGGTCCCGGATTCCGGATCTTCTGCGACGAACTGGCCCTCCGGAAAAACTGCCAGGTGGCTCGCCAGCTGCCGATCGCTCCAGGGGGGACTGTCCGGGTACACCCGTCCGGTAAGGGCAATAATGCCCGGGAAATCATCGGCAGAAGTTGCCCGGACGATACACGGGTTGCCTTGTGCCTTCATACCTTGACGATCTCGGGTTCCGCGATGGATTCGCTAACCGACCGGCTGTCCAGCAGCGGGATCACCGTTCCCGACTCCCGGGATTCGGCGACGGTACGCAGGTTCAGTTCCCCGATCACCACGGCTTCCTGGTTAGGATGACCCTCGGCGAGAATGCCGTCCCGGGCGAAAGGAAAGTCACTGGGTGTAAGGATGGATGCCTGGCCATAGTTGAGTGCCACGGCCGGGACCATCGGCAGGGAGCCTACTGTACAGGAGTGAATGGCGTACATCTGGTTCTCGATAGTGCGGGCATGCGCGCAATAGCGGACTCGGAGGAATCCCTGGCGATCGTCGGTGCAGCTGGGGACAACCAGGATGTTCGCGCCGTGCCGGGCAGCGGCGCGGGCGATCTCGGGAAATTCCACGTCGTAGCAGATCGCCACCGCGAGCCGGCCGAAGTCGGTCTCGAAGACTCGCAGCGTCCGGCTTTCGGTCACCTGCCACTCTTCACGCTCGAACCGGGTCATTTTGAGCTTCCCCTGGACGCCCACCTCGCCCCTGGGCGAACAGATGAAGGAGTGGTTCCGAAGGGTATCCGTCTTGGGATCTACCACCGGCAGTGTACCCGCGACAATATAAAGACCCCGGTTTCGGGCCAGGTCGCTCATCAGGGAGACGAATCGATCCTGTTGTTTCGAGAGATCCCTGATCTGAACGTGGATCGGTCGCTTCACATCACCCAGGGTCAGTAACTGGACCGTGAAATATTCGGGAAAGACCAGGAGCTGGCAGTCATACCCGGCGGCGGTATCGACGAGGCCTTCGACCTGGTCACGAAACTGGTCGAAGGACGAGATGGGGCGAATAAGATACTGCAGGGTTGCTACCCGAAGCCGCTCCATGAGATATCCCCCATTGGAGGTAAAAGCCGGAACGCGACGGCGCCGGCCCGGTACAGAATGCTGTGGATCACTGACTATTCTTTGAATGTAGCCGATGCTGAGTACAGCAGGTAGCCATATATCTTTTCCTCTGGTGATGACCTTCCCTTTCCCCCGGACAGCATGAACCCCTCAAAGATCGAAACCGAGGGACTGGAGACGTGGGAGTTTGCCGGTTGGGGCAAGGCGGAGCGGCTCTCTCATCTCGCGGTGGACTCAGCACCTCCCGCCCCTCCACATCCCCGGCTCGGCACCTGGCCCGCGACGGCCATCTGCGGCAACGATATCACGTCCAGCGTGCTATACGTCTCCGCGCTCTGTGCCGCCCAGGCGGGAATTCTCGCCCCGGTGGTGCTGCTGCTGGTGGGTGGCGTGCTTTTTCTCTACCGCCGAATCTACGGTGAAGTCGGCAGCGCCCTTCCCCTCAACGGTGGCACCTACACCCTGTTGCTCAACACCACCAACAAGCGGCTGGCGGCAGCGGCCGCCTGTCTTACTCTGCTGTCATATATCGCTACCGCGGTCATCAGCGCCCACGAGGCAACCTACTACGCTCACAACCTCTTCGATCGAATTCCCCTGATCCCGGTTACCATCGGCGTGCTGGGACTCTTCGCCCTGCTCAATATCCTGGGAATCACCGAGGTGGCCCGGGTCGCCATTGGTATCTTCCTGCTCCACCTGCTCACGCTCACCGCCCTGGCCACGACCGGGATCGTCGCGGTTGCCAGGCATCCCGCAACACTTCGCGCCAACCTCGAGCTTCCCATCCTGCCCGGTTTGGGACACGCCCTCTTCTTCGGTTTTGCCGCGGCAATGCTGGGCATCAGCGGATTCGAAAGCTCCGCCAACTTCATCGAGGAGCAAAAGCCCGGCGTTTTTCCCCAGACGCTGCGCAACATGTGGCTGGCGGTGATCATCTTCAATCCGCTTGTGAGCTTCCTCTCACTGGGACTGGTTCCACTGGCGGAGATCCGAATGGTCCCGCCCGACCTGCTGGCGCGGATGGGTGACGCAGCAGCAGGCCCCGCGCTCCGGATGCTGGTCAGTATTGACGCGGTCCTGGTGCTCTGCGGTGCAGTTCTCACCAGCTATGTCGGCGTGACCGGGCTGGTGCGACGCATGACTCTCGACCGATGTCTCCCCCAGTTCCTCCTGGCGCAGAACCGGTGGCGTCGTACCAACCACTGGATCATCCTGGGATTTTTTGCATTGGGGACGTCGATCCTGCTCATCACCGGTGGCCGGATCGGCACGCTGGCCGGCGTGTATACCATTTCGTTTCTGAGCGTGATGGCACTCTACGCTGTGGGCAACATGCTGTTGAAGCGGGTACGGTCCCGGCTACCCCGCTCGGAGCGCGCCGGGTGGCCCATGGTCGTCGTCGCGCTGGTTGCGGTGCTGGTTGGCCTGGCGGGTAACGTGCTGCTCGACCCGGTTAACGTCGAGGTATTTGCACTCTACTTCGCCATCGCCGTGGCAGCCGTGGGTATCATGCTGCTCCGCGTCCAGCTGCTCCGCCTGGTGCTCTTCATGTCACGCGGGGTGGTGGAACGGGTGGTGGGCTTCAACGACTGGCTCAGGGCCGGGTTGCGTCGCAAAATCGAAGAGATCAACAGTGTGGCTGTGGTCTACTTCACCAAGGGTGATGACCTTGCCATTCTCAATCGCGCCGCTCTTTACGTGCTCAAAAACGAACTCACCACCAGGCTCATCGTCGTGCATGTGTTCGAGCGCGAAGAGACGATTCCGCCGGACCTCGCCCAGCAGCTGGCCACGATCGACCGAATGTATCCCCAGCTGCGGATCGATTTCCTGGCGGTACATGGGCATTTCGGGCCGGCACTGGTCCAGGCACTGTCCAGGCGATTAGAGGTGCCGCGGAATTACATGTTCATCGGCACTCCGGGGAATGATTTCCCCCACCGGGTGGAGGAGCTGGGGGGCGTTCGGGTAATCCTCTGATTTTGAACTCCTGGCATCACTACTCTGCTCACTATCCCATTGAAGTTACGATTTACCTGCTATCTCCCCTGTACGAGCTGAGCACAACAAAGCCCCCTTGGAGTATGGTTCTCGGGCATACCGATACGGAGAACCCCCCGGATCGAGCGCCAGCCTTGCGTGCGACTTCCGGTGGCGGTGGGGCCCGAAGCAAGGAGAGGGGATTGACCTGTGAAAACATCCGCAACCTCTCCAGGTGAAGCCGGGGAAGACCAGAGAGTTCACCAGACTCTTCAAAGAACGATGTGCTGCCCACGATGAAAAAGCAGCCTGGTTCCCGGCACGATCTGGCGATGCACAATCCGCACAGCGTGGTGAATCTTTCGGTCTGGCAGGATCAGCCGAGTGCCGAAAAGTTCCAGAGCACGGCATATCCGGAAATCGTCGAGAAGCTTGCTTCCGTGATCGAGGGAACTCCGCGTGTAGAGAGGTCTGAGCTCGCCGCGACAACCCTGACTCTGTAAGTCCTTCCCGGTTGCAATACACGCGGGCGGTCCCTCCGGGCCGCCCGCGTTTGTCTTCCAGTCCTGACACCAGCACGGTAGAGGGCACGACAATGGAGAGTGCAAACACACCCGCGGGATGTTACCTGCTTTGCGATTCCCTTTGACGAGACAACCGCCCCTGAGCCGGTCTGCTGTTCCGCCTGACCTGAGCCTCGATCAGCGATCGACCCTGCCTGATGCCTTCGTATTCAACGTGGGCGCTTCGCCGCTTCGTCACCTGACCACTCATCAGTTCGGTTCCCGATCCAGCTGGAGTACCCGCTCATCCAGCCGGGCCAGGAGCTTCTCATAGGCTTCCCGTTCCAGCAGTCCCTCTCGAAAACTCTCGATCGCCTGGGCTTTCTCCACCATGAGCAGGTGGCGCCGGGCGATTTGAAGATCGTGCTGGTACAGACCGCCCTGTTCCTGGCGCATCTGAAGGAGCTGATCCTGCACGCTACTGAGTCGCTCCTGGTATTCGTTGCGCAGCGTGGTGAGCCCGGCTTCATCCGCATGACGCTGACCTAACATCCGGTTCACTTCCAGCAGGGCTGCCTGGGCGCTCTGCAATTCGCCGCGATGAAGGTCGTAGGCGATCCGCTCATCCTTCGATCGGATCAGACCCAGGCGCCGCAGGAGTGGGCCCATGGTGAAACCCTGCACCAGGATCGAGAGCAGCACCACGCCGAAGGTGGTGACGATCAGCAGGCCGCGATTAGGAAAATCCAGCGGGAGACTCAGTGCCAGCACCATCGAGAGCCCGCCGCGTAGTCCACCCCAGCTCAGTACCACCCGCCAGCGTGCCGGGATGGGATTGGCGCGCCGGGAAGTTAGCGTGGAGACGCTGAAGACCACTGCGGCGCGGCCGACGGTCACGGCGATAAACGCCGGCAGAATGAGTTGCCAGTAATGGAGCAGCTGGGGCAGAGCCACCTCGAACCCGATCAGCAGGAAGACAATCGAATTGAGGGCGAAGGCGACGTATTCCCAAAAGGCCTCCACTGCCACCCTGGTGGTCGGCGCCATGCCGGTGCGGGCGCCGTAGTTGCCGCAGATCATGCCCGCCACCACCGTCGCCATAACGCCGGAGCCGTGCACCTGCTCCGCGGCAATGAAGGAGCCGTAGGCGGCAATCGAAGTGAGGGTAATCTCGATCATCGCGTCGTCGATCGCCCGGATCGCCGTTGAAATGGTCAGGCCAATAACGAGCCCGGCTGCCACGCCTATGCCCACCACTCGAATGAATTCGATCACCACGCCGGACGCCGTGAGCGCGGTGCCGCTTACCAGTCCCAGGCTGATTCCGAAGAACACGATCGCGGTGCCGTCATTCAGCAGGCTCTCGCCTTCCAGCAGCGCGCCCAGCCGCGGTGGCGCCCCGAGCGAGCGGAAAAGACCGACAACGGCAATGGGATCGGTGGCTGCGATCAGTGCGCCGAAGACGAGGGCATGTCGCCAGGTGATGAACTCGGTCAGGGGCAGTAACTGCGCGGCGGGGACCAGGATCGCCGCGGTGAGCAGGATAGCGGCCAGAACCCCGGGCACGGCCAGCGCGAGAATCAGTGACTGGTCTCGCCGAAAATGACTGAAGTCAAAATGGAATGCCGCCTCGAAGATCAGGCCGGGGAGAAATACCTTGAACAGCAGGTCCCGTGTGAGGTGTGGCGCCTGAAACGCATGGAGCTGACCGAGCACGAGTCCGGCTACCACCAGGGCGACGGTATAGGGCAGCCGCAGTCGTCGGGCGAGGAGCGCCACGGTGGTCGCGACGATGAAGAGAACCAGGAACAGCGTGTCTGTGTGCACCGGGATCCAGGGAACGCGGAAGATTTACTCGCAAACGTCGCCTCCCGTGTCGAGTCCGGCAAGGGCGGCGCCTTGGGCACCTTGAGAGGCTCCCGTCGTATCACCTGATTTGCGCAGAGCCCCCGGACTGCCTAGACTGCGGGAACCGGGTTCTTGTCCTTCTCCCATACCCGCTCAACGTGACTGACCGTCTCAGCGCCGCCCTCGCCGACCGATACCGAATCGAACGCCAGCTTGGTGCCGGCGGAATGGCCACCGTCTACCTCGCCACCGACTTGAGACACGACCGCCTGGTCGCGCTCAAGGTCCTCCGACCTGAATTGGCGGTGGTGCTGGGCGCCGAGCGTTTTCTCGCCGAAATCCGGATCACGGCTCGACTCGATCATCCCCACATTCTCACGCTGATCGATTCCGGCACGGCCGACGAGTTCCTCTATTATGTATTGCCCTATGTCGCCGGGGAGTCGCTGCGGGAATGGCTGGACCGGGAAGGGCAGCTCGGCCTGACTGAGGCATTGACCCTCACCCGGCAGGTGGCCAGCGCGCTGGACTATGCCCACGGGCATGGGGTCATTCATCGCGACGTGAAGCCGGAAAACATCATGATCCATGAAGGCGAGGCGATGCTGGCGGACTTTGGAATCGCTCTCGCGGTGGAAGATGCCGGTGCCGGCCGGCTCACCGAAACCGGTCTTTCACTGGGAACTCCGCAGTACATGAGCCCGGAACAGGCCACTGCGGATCATCGAATCGACGGCCGCAGCGATATCTATTCACTCGCCGCGGTGCTTTACGAGATGCTGGCGGGCGAGCCGCCGATCACCGGACCTAATGCGCGGGCTATCTTCGCCAAGCTCCTCACCGAGCGGCCTACCCCGGTGTCCGCGGTTCGTGATACCGTGCCTGACGTCGTGAGCCGCGCCATCGCCCGGGGGCTGGCCCGAACGCCGGCCGACCGCTTCAAGTCTGCCACGGAGATGGTGTCTGCGCTCGAGGCAGGGATGGAGACACAGTCAGCCCGGCCCCGGAAACATCGGACCGCCGCGCTGATCGCCGCGCTCGCCGCTGTCACGCTCGGCGGCGCCGCCGCATGGTTCCTGCTCCTGCCCGCGCTTCGGCATCGGCCTGAGGGCTACCTGCTCGGCAGCAAGATTCAGCTCACCAATTCGGCCGATGTGCTGGATCCCTCCATCTCCCCCGACGGGAAGCAGCTGGCCTATTTCACCCAGCGTTGCGATGGCAAGGGCTGTGGCTATTCTGTCGTGATCCGCGACGTGGGCGCCTCGGGAACGCACACCATCCTCGAGAATGCGACTGCCGAGTATGGTTTGGACTGGAGCCCGGACCGGCGAAACCTGCTGCTCACCGCTACTATCGGGCAGCGTTGGGGCACCTGGCTGCTCTCCACCCTCGGAGGTGCGCCGCGGTATCTCGGATCGGGAGCCGCCGCATTCTTTGCCGGGGGTGACTCCCTGCTTCTGGCCCCGCCGCTTGCCCGCAATTCGGACTTCTGGATTCGGGTGGCATCGCTCAATGGCGAACCGCGCGACAGCATTCCAGTCGCCGACTCGGGCACCGCCATCGGCCGGATCCTGGCGATGCCGGGAACTTCGTGGATCCTCGTCGAGCTGAAGGAAGCCCGGGGTGGCAAATGGGTAGTGCTGGGCCGGCATGGAGCGATCGCCGGCCACCTGATCTCGGGCTTCAATATCCTCGCCGGCCAGGAGGCAGATAACGCGCTCTGGCTGATGCTGCCCGGCGAAAGCGTGGCGAAGGTGCCGATCGATCCGGCCACCGGTCGCTTTGCCTCGCGGTGGGACACCCTGCCGGGACCACTCACGGCCTTCTCCGTCACCGCCGACGGGCGCGACATCGTGATGGACCAGGGCACGTACGACTACGCGGTCTGGCGTCTCGCCTTTGCGGATCTTCTGGCCGGCCGGCTCCCGGAGGCTCAGCCGATCGCGCGGTCATCCACGCCGGTCCAGGTCGAGATTTCGCCGGATGGCGCCCGGCTCCGCTGGATCCGTGATCTTCCGGGCAGCGGTGAGAAGCTGGTCGGAATAACACCCTATGACGACACGATCCAGCATCAGGTCGCGATCTCCGGTGCACTGTTGAGTGCCAACTGGCTCGATTCTGTTACCCTCCAGGTGGGCACTCGGCGCGCCGACAAACGCATGCACCTCGCGCTGGTGGACGTGAGGACCGGATTGGAGTCCCGGGCGTTCGACCTTCCGGCTGATTCCGACGTCGTGGATTTCACCGCTGTGGCGGACGGGTGGAGCTGGATTCCCGCGAGCGGCGACCGCATTGAGGTTCGACAAAAAGGGAGAACCCGCACCTTCCTCAAGCCGCCGTGGTTGCGGACGGTGGGCCAGCTCCTCGCCGATCCCCAGGGCCGATCTATCAGTTACCTCGGCTGGAGGTCTGAGCTGGAGGACAGCCTGGGCCTCGGGGTCCTCTCGCTGGCGGATGGATCCAATAGCCAATGGGTTTCGATGTTCGCGGAAAACGCTGGCACCGTATTCCTGGCGGACGGTTCGGTGTTCATGCTGGTTTTCGAAGGGCAGCAGACGGTGACCGCCTACCACGTGAACGGACCGGGGCGAAATGAGCGCCTGGGGACTATTCCCCGCCAGGTGTGGGACGTGTCAGTCGCCAGCAATCTCGGGCACGCGCTCCTCACCGTGCGGGACTACCACGCCGATGCCTGGATGACGCGGGTGACGCGGAGATAGCGGGCAGCGGTCCTGCCCACACTCGAGAGAATTCGCGCTCCTAGAAAAATCGAAGATTGAATCCGGCTCCAACGGAAGGCTCGCGAGCGTCCTGATGCTCACGATTGACGATCGCAGGCTGACGATTGCAATGCTATCCTTATGTCCTCTTACGATAACCGGACGGTACTTCACAAAGAAAAGCGCGATGCCGTTACCGGCACCGCGCCTCTATCTGACTGCGACTGTTAGTTCGAGCCTACACGTGCGACGATCGCATCCATCAGCTCGGTCATGAACGGTCCTTTGAGGACGCAGCTCTGACCGCCGTCCCGCTTGGCGTCGAGCGACAGCGAGCTGCGGTTGTTGTCCCGCTTCACGTGCATTGTCAGCACCAGACGTGAGTTGGGATCGGCAGCTGGAGCCGCACCGCAATTAACTCTTTCCTCGGCGGGAACATCGCCCCATTCTCCGGTCGGACTTAGCGGAACGCTCACGACCTTACCATTGGTTTCGTCGGTGGTTGCTACCCCGATGTGCCTCTCCGCGAACACCGCGGTCGTGGCTTCAACTACGCGCGAAGGCGTTGCGTCGACATTGCGCGTGAACGTCTGCGTATCCGGCGCCATGGAGGGGCCTCCACGGCCGCACCCTGCAGCCAGCACGACGACCAAACCGATACCAATCTTTCCTACCTTCATAGATTCCTCCGTTGAGTACAAGCCTTGGGATACAGTATGGCACTAACGCCACTATCCGCAGGCAGCCATTGGAAAGGGAACTCAAATATAATAGGAAGACCGGGCATCCCACGCGGTGATGGGTGGCCGGTGGGAGAAGGATTGGGTCGGGAAACACGACTAATCACATACGGGGTTGACACATACGGCACTTTCTGCTCTGCCTGATTCCACTTCCTCCGCCACCCTTTGCGGAACACCACGTCTCCTCTTACCCTCCTATCTGACCCCAATGAGACCCCGAATGACCATGACATACGCCACGCGCCGATGACGACGAGCCCGCTCCCCAGCTCGAAAACACCCTCACGGTTACTCGATTCCTCGAACCGTGCCATGCTCGAGCAGGGATTCGACACGTCCAGCGGGTTGGACTACGTCCAGGAGCGCCTGGCACTCCTCGGCAAGACGCTCTTCCTGGTCTCGTTCGGATTCTATCTCTTCCTGCTGACGAGCCTGGTGCTGATCGGCGGTGCTCCGTTCCTTACGTTGGTAGGGGCGCCGGCGTCTGTCGGTCACCTCATGGCGAGCCTGACAATGGCTTTTGTCTGGCTGCTGACCAGCCGAGCCAGGCCGTCGTTGCTGCGCCTGGGGACGCTCGATGCCGTCAGCTTCAGCGTCTCCGGCATCTTTCTCTCCCTCATGACATTGCGTGATGAAGGACAGATTCTCCAGACGCTGCTGGCGCTCACCGTCACCGTCATGCTCCGCGCGATCCTGCTGCCGTCGCGGCCAAGCCGAACGATGCTGCTCTCAGCCATCGTTTTTCTCCCAACGGTGATCGTGTGTGTCGTCTTCCATCATCCCACCACGTTTCTGCCCGGATTCAGCGCCAGCTATCAGAAGCTGCACATGACGCTCAACACTGTCCTCTGGAGTATCCTGGGGACCACGCTCGCCAGCATCACCTCACGCGCAACCTATGGGTTACGACAGCAGGTGGCCGAGGCGAATGAGCTGGGGCAGTACATCCTGGAAGAGAAAATCGGTGGGGGCGGGATGGGCGAGGTCTGGCGCGCGCGACATCGCCTGCTGATCCGGCCGGCGGCGATCAAGCTCATCCGCCCGGAAGCGTTGGGTGGAATGTCGGCTGATCCGGACCTGCTGACTCGACGCTTCGAGCGCGAGGCGCGCGCGACCGCCGCACTCAAGTCGCCCCACACCGTGCAGCTCTACGACTTCGGCGCCACTGAAGACGGCCGGCTCTACTATGTCATGGAGCTGCTCGACGGCCTGGATCTCGACACGCTCGTCAATCAGTACGGCCCGCAGCCGGCTGAGCGGGTCGTCCGTATCCTGCACCAGGTCTGTTCCTCGCTTCGGGACGCGCATGCCAATGGTTTGGTGCACCGGGACATCAAGCCGGCGAACGTCGTCGTGAGCCGCGCGGGCACGACTTTCGACTTTGTGAAAGTGCTCGACTTCGGGCTGGTGAAGTTCGACACCCCTCGGCATGACAGCGTTGACGCCATAAAGCTCAGTGCCGAGGGCAGCACCAGTGGCACTCCGGCATTCATGGCGCCCGAGGTGGTGCTTGGGCTGACGGAAACCGATCACCGGGTTGATCTCTATGCGCTGGGCTGCGTGGGGTACTGGCTGCTCACGGGAAAGCTGATCTTTGAGGGCGGAAACGCCATGCAGATCATGGTGCAACATGCGCAGACGGTGCCGGTGCGACCGTCGCTCCGCACCGATAATCCCATCCCGGCCGCGCTCGAGGACCTGATCATGGAATGCCTGGAAAAAGATCCAGCTCGCCGCCCGCCGAGCGCGGAGGTGGTGAGCAATCGGCTCAACGCGATTCCCATCGAGTCACCGTGGACCGTCGGGCGGGCGGAACAATGGTGGACGAGAGAGCGGCCCGCGGCGCCGGACGCACGGCCGGTGGCGGATCTCCTGCTATCGCACGAGGGAAAGGAGATGCGAATCGGGCCGATGGTGAGGCCGCGAGGGTAGTGCAGGGGCGGGTCCGGGGTGGCCGTTCACCTCACCCCGGGTCCCCCTCTCCATGAATGGAGGTGGGGACGCCACCGATGAATTGGTGCGAGTGTGCACGGATCGGCTCGAATCGGCCCCTGACTAATATCTCGGTTGCGTTCCCCCTTACCGCCTCTCCCACACCACCGCATTGTTATCCCGCCAGTTGACCAGCCGCACCACCGCGCCGTGGTTGTCCCGCTCGAACAGCCAGAAGCCTCGCACCCCGTGCCGGATGAAGATCCGGTCGTCGATGGCGTAGAGCCGTACGGGTGCGCCGGTGCCGCGGGTCATGGTGAGTCCCGAATCCCCGACAGCGATGGTGAGCCCAATCTCCGGTGTCAGCCGGTAGCTGCCGGTGTACTGCTGCAACACGCTCGGCTCGACCGTACGTCCGGCGATCGCAGTCGGCAGCGCCGTCACCTGCGACGTCAACATCTTCCAGGCCCCGGCCTGGCCGGCCCACGTGTCGGTCGAGTGGAACCGGGTCCGGAGCACCTGGCCATAGAAGTTATGCCATTCATCGCTGTCGTAGCTCAGGACCATGACACCAGGCGCAGCCGCGAAGTGCGGGTTGGTAACCTGGATCTTTCCGCTCTGTCCGGTGGGGATCGGGTGAAGGTCGGCCAGGAACGCCGACCGCTCGATGTGGTGGCCTTCCTCGTCGGTCAGGAACCATTGAGGCGAGAGCCAGGGAGCCCAGGCCATCGTGTCTCCGGTGGCGATTGCGTCCATCATCCCCTGCGTTATCGTGATCAGGGTGGTGGAATCAGCCGGTGCCACCTGGCCCTGCGCGGCACAGGGGGCAATGAGGAAGACGAGGCCGACGAGAGACCAGCGGGCGTGGGATAACATGCGGTTTGCTCTCTTGAGGTTGTCTGGAAATGTAGCTTGGAGTCTGGGTGGGGGGATGCGGGGAACCTGTCAGCGAACTGTAAGAGTATCGGTAACCGGGTTTCGAGATCGGTGTATCTGTGCCCCTCAAGGCTGTCGATTTCGCCGCGGTTCATTCGACGTTAAAATGAGACGGTCGGAACATACGGTATCGGCCAAGGGACCGGTCGCACACGAGGAGACATGATGAAAC
>JBDTRF010000055.1:0-15629 GCA_039931815.1 Gemmatimonadota bacterium | reverse complement strand
TACCAGGTCAAGTCGGATGCGGATGGACTGACCGACTGGGTGCCTGCTCGAAACCTTCGGTATTCCTGCAATGGGGTGGAGGCTGCCCCGGTCGCTCAATCGTATTTTTTCGGGGACTGGTCACTCTTCCTCGGTCCGACCGCGCACCACGAGGTTATCGACTCGAAGGGCTACCTGGTGGTGGGTTCCGGCGCTCACGTGCCGCCCATCCGGATCAGGCCCAATGGGACCTACGTCTGGACCATTGATAGCCGGACCACGATCCAGGGTCGCTGGCGCGCAATGACCGAGGACGAATTGCGATCGGGAACTCGTCTTCCGGCCATCCTGCTTTTAAACGCCGAGGGCGGGAAGAACTGGGAGGTCTGGCGGACCGGTGTGAACCAGGGCAATAACCGGGATGCCATCGGGGTTGAGAGAATGGACCTTGGAGAGTCGTACCAGGGCACGCGTTTACCCTGAGCCGTCGGACTGCCGGGCCGGGCTGAACGACTGACGCATCAGCTTCGGGGCGTTAGCTCAGTTGGGAGAGCACTGCCTTTGCAAGGCAGGGGTCGCGGGTTCGAGCCCCGCACGCTCCATTCGAGGGTTTGTTCCTCGTTCCAGGCGGCACATTTCAGCTGAAGGGCGGTAATCGTGGGGCGCACGCTGTGCGCCCCATGTCACATGTTGAACTCATTCGATTCACTCCTGATCCTGGTGGCGGCCGGCGGTTTGCTGCTCGATTCACCGCGCCGACGAGCATTGGCCCTGGCCGGCGTGGTTCTGGGCGCCCTGGCTGTCGCCGCTTTTGAGGTGCGGGTAGGAACTGGATCGGCTCGCACTTTGGCCCAGGGCGCGACGGAGTCGAACGCACCCCGTACGTTCCTTCTTCTCAACACCGCACTGCTCCTGGTGGGTATCGGCTTCGCCGTGGCGGCGGCGCTGATCACCCGGATACGGGATCGCGATCGATCGGGCGTCTCCGCGACAGGCAGTATCCTGGTTGTTCTCGGTGGAGTCGGCTTTGTCGTCGGATTGGTGCCGCTCGGCACGTACCTCGGCCCTGCCTCGATCGTTGTGACCGCGGCGGTCATGGCTGCGTCTATGGTCGCGATTGCCCTGGTTTCCCGCACGGTCCGCCTGGCCCATGCGTGGACCTGGCTCGATCGCCATCTGATCGATCGAAACCCGCCTCCGCTTCTGCCGGTCCTTTCGTCTTCCCTCGATATTCTGTGGCTGGTGAGTCTGGTAGTGGCCTCCATCGCGATGGGGCTGGCTCCTTCGCTCCGCGCCTGTGCGCTGGCGACCATGGTCGCGGCGACGGTGAGTCACCTGATGATGAGGCGAGCGGGGCGGGGGAGTCCGGTTCCGATCCTGCCGATCCTGGCGGCGTTCATCATTCCGGTCTTTACTACCCTCACGGCGATCAGTGGGAGTTCCAATCCTTCCCTGCACAGCCTGCTTGACGCTCCTCTCAGCCCGGCGGCCGAAGTGAGATTAGTCCCCTGGGTAGCTCTGGCGTGCTGGGGCTTCGCCGGTCTCTGGCCTTTACATGGGGTAGTCCCGCGGCTCACCGCACCGCTGGCAGGACTTCTTCTGACTCGCCTGGCGGCGGGTCCGCTACCCGATGGCCTGGCGCACTGGGCGCCACTCTTCACGCCAGTCATACTCCTCGGGATTCTTCACGCCGCCGCTACCATCGGGGTGATCGCGGTTCGTCGGTCAAGAATTGAGGCTCTGCTGGTGGCGTTCGCGCTGCTTGGAATTATCGCGGGTGGGCATGGAATGGCCGGGGCGTACGGGTTTCTTGGCGCCTCTGTTCTCTACCCATGGGGGAGCAGGCTGGCGGATCGGCTAACCGATAGCCGCATCATGTCAGCGCTTACTCGTGTGCTCTGGCTCCCCCTGGTTTGGGCGGCGCTCCAGGTGGTGGCCGCAGGACTCCGATTCCAGGTCACCTATACGGTCATTGCTTCGTTGGGACTGGCCGCCGCCCTCTGGTCTGCCCGGGGAACGCCATCGGAATCGCCCACCCCATTTCAGCTCCGCCTCACTCGATAATCATCTCCGTTCCATTTTGTTTATATTGACGCACCAAGCGGGGTCGGACTTTCTCCCACGTTTTCCAGGAGCCGGGTTATGGCGTTCACGCTTCCACCTTTACCTTACGCCTACAACGCGCTGGAGCCTCACATCGACGAGCAGACGATGCGGATCCACCACGACAAGCATCATCAGGCGTACGTCAACAATCTGAATGCGGCCATCGAGGGACAGGCGAGCCTTCAGTCCAAATCGCTGGAGGATCTGCTGGCCAACCTCGATTCCGTTCCCGAAAGCATCCGTACCGCGGTGCGCAACAACGGGGGCGGTCACCACAACCATACGTTCTTCTGGGAGATCATGGCGCCCGGCGGCTCACCCGATCCGGTTGGGAGTCTCGCCACCGCCATCGACAATACTTTCAAAGGCATTGCGGCCTTCAAGGAGCAGTTCGCCAAGACCGGGGTCGGACGATTTGGAAGTGGCTGGGCCTGGCTCACGATGGACAAGAACGGCGCGCTCGCGATCGAAAGCACGGCGAACCAGGATAGTCCGCTCATGACGGGCAAGTTGCCGATCCTTGGCTGCGACGTCTGGGAACACGCCTACTACCTCAAGTATCAGAACCGCCGCCCCGACTATCTCGCCGCCTGGTGGAACGTGGTCAACTGGACCGAGGTTGGAAAACGTTTCGACGCTCGCCGTTAACACGACGTGGGCCACGCAGGGCGAAAAGTGAACGGTCAGGACAAGTCGCCCGGGTCGGTTCCCGGTCACTTTTTGCCCACTCCGTGTTGCTAACCCTTTTTTGAGTCGCGCAAGGAATCCCGATGGTTTTACCTGCTCCAGGCTCGCCGGCTCCGGATTTTACACTCCCTTCGACCGATGGCGCCCAGGTTACTCTTTCGGGATTACGGGGAAGGAAAGTCTTACTGGCCTTTTTCCCGCTCGCTTTTACGACGGTCTGCACGGCTGAGTTGTGTGCCATGACCGACGACTACAGCGCATTCGAGGGAACCAATACCCTCATCCTTCCGATCAGCGTGGATTCAGTCCCGACGCTCAAGGAGTACAAGGCCAAGGAACACCTCAAGCTCGAGATGCTGAGTGACTTCAAGCGAGAGGTGTCTCGACTGTACGGCACCCTGATGGACGATCGATTCTACTCCAACCGGGCCTACGTTCTCATTGATGAGAACGGTATCGTCCGGTGGGCTCATGCCGAGGCGACGCCCAGTAGCCGCCGGGAGAACCAGGAGATCCTGGAAGAAATCAGGAAAGTCGGATAATACCATCCTGAGTTTCGCGCTTTATGCCGCAATCCCCGCTCGAACTTCTTCGACGATCCGATAAGTGGTACATCGGGAGCGGCGACGGCCTGGTCTGGGCGCCGCCGTTTCCCGCCTGGCATGACACGCCGGGGTATTGGGACGAGGCCCACCTGGTCCAGTATCCTGTCGGCCCCCTTTTTTCCATCGCCTTTGTTCGAGCTGGGGAGTCTCAGCCCTTTCCCCGCGCCCGTTCGATGGAATGGTCGCCCACCGAGCTGACGCTTCGCTATGAGCTGGGAAGCAACCTTCGTGGCGTTGAAATTCGCTCCGCCCCCGGGGATCGTGTGCTTGCCTCGCAGTGGGAGCTTCGAAACAGCGGGCGAATCGGAGTTACCGTTGACCTGGTGCTGTGGACTGCGGTAGACGGCGAGTCGGTCGGCGACGATGGAGTCGTCGCGGCAGAACCCGGCGTGCGTCTGACTCGCACGGTTCGAGACCGCAAGGACCAGGAACTCGTGCTGGATCTGGACTATGAACTCGAAGACGCCGGCAGCTGGGCGGCCTATCGATCCGAATCCTCCGGGCCGGTTCCCAACTTCAGCCTGACCCCGTTCTATGATCGCTGGCAGACGTCCGGGAAACTCGCTAATACGGCGCGTTTGGGTGGCATCAATCGCCGCGGACTGGTGTATCTGGCACTGGCGCGACGGGTTCGGATCGGAGCAGGCCACTCCACGCAGTTCACCGCGTCCGTGAAGGTATCGCCGGCGGCGATCTCCGTTCCCGTGAGTTCACCCTCCGGTCCCCGCCCGGCAAAGCCACTGGTCCGGTCGCAGCGAGCGTGGAGTGTTTTTGCTGCCGGTATCCCCACTTTTGTCTGTTCTGATCCATGGCTCAACCGATACTGGTGGTATCGCTGGTATGGTCTTCGGCTCAATGCGATTCCCGCCGGCCTCGGGCACTACCGGTCTCCCACCGTCTGTGAGGGGATCGGGTACTTCCATCAGCCGATCAGCTATTCCGCGATGTGCCATGCGCGTGAGGTCCGCTGGACCCGAGATCCGAACTGGTCCTATGGAGTCGTGGAGACGTTTCTCGACCGAATCGGGGACGATGGTGCCATGCCGGGGAGGGTCTATCTCGATCATCTCCGAGAGACGGATTTCTATCATGCCGACTGGGGCGGCGTCTTGCAGGATGTGGCCGCCGTCCATCCCGATCCGGCGCGGCTTCAGTCACTGTACCCTGCGCTGGAGCGGTATGCCGGGTGGCTGCTTCGCGGGCGGGATGGAGAATCTTCCGGGATGATCGATGTGATCGATCAGTATGAGACGGGGCAGGAGTATATGTCCCGTTACCAGGCCGTCGATCCATCGGCAGATCAGTACGGCTGGGAGAATCGGCTGCGGCTCAAGGGCATCGATGTCTCCGTCTATGCCTATCGACTCTTTCAGCTGCTTGCGGCCTGGGCCCCCACGGACACCGGCCGCCACACGTGGGGTGCGCAGGTCGAACGTACCCGGCTGGCCATCGTCGGACGCATGTGGGATCCTGAGCAGGGGATGTTTTTCGACGTGAATCCGGCATCGGGTGAGCGGACCGGGGCCAAGGCCGCAGTCTGCTTCTATCCCTACCTCACCGACCTGATAGGGGCAGAGCACATTGAGGGGTTGGGTCGGCACCTGTTCAATCCGGGCGAGTTCTGGACCCCGTTTCCCGCGCCGAGCTCAAGCGTGGATGACGCGCTGTACAGTGCCGATGCCGAGTGGAAAGGAAAACGGCATGTCTGCCCGTGGAATGGTCGGGTCTGGCCGATGACCAACAGCCACCTGATCGACGCCCTGGCCCGGGTGACTCGGCGGCACCGCCCGGATTGGGCACCTCGAGTCGTCGCGTTCACCAACCGGTTTGTTCAAATGATGTGTTTCGATGGTGACGCTGCCCGCCCGAACAGTTTTGAGCATTACCATCCTGAGACCGGCAAGGGCAGCATCTATCGCGGCATTGATGATTACCAGCACAGCTGGGTCAATGATCTGCTCGTCCGCCACGTTGCCGGCCTTCTTCCCCGGGGGGACGACGGCATCGTGGTCGATCCGATGCCCTTCGGCGTCAATGTCTCCCTGACAGGAGCGGTCGTCGCCGGCCACTCGGTCGATGTCGCGGTGAGCGGGGCCGGATTTACCGTTCGGGTCAATGGCAAAAGTGCGGGGCGAGGCAAGGTCGGCGTGGCCAGGGAGATCGCCTGGTGAGACGGGTGCTCGGGCTGATCGAAGGCGCCGATGCTCCGGTGGTGTGGTCGTGGCTCGAATCGCTGCCCGATGTCCAGGCGGATCGATGTGATCCCGGGACGCCACTGGGCACCAGCGATACTGACGTGCTCTGGATTCATGGTGACGCGGCGCCACCTGCCGATCTCAAGAGTTGGCTGCACCGGGGCGGACGGCTCCTGGCCACTCTCGATGCCGCTCGCATTCCCTTCGACCTCGGGATTGAAACCACCGCTCCCAACGATGTCCGGGCCGACACCTGGTTCCACTCGGCCGACGAATTCTGGCTTCCCGAGTATCGCTCGTTCCTGGCCTTCCCCCACATTCGCGGGTTCGGCGCATTCGGACCTCATCCCTTGTTCGCGGGCCTTGATCAGGGCACGTACACGTGGGCACCCACCGATGGTGAGTCATTCCGATGGGTGACCTATCGAGGCATTCGACCTGCGATCGGCGCCGTCGTTGCGGTAGAACGCTCCTTCATTCACCTCAATGCCGCGCGAGTTGTTGCGTGGGAGTATCCGGTTGGTGATGGAGGGATCCTCTGCGTGGGTGCCTTTGTGCATCCCGCTTCGGCAGACTTGCTGCTCCAGCGTCAGCTCCTCGCCATGCTGCACAACGCGATCGTGGGAGATGCCATTCCCCATCGCGACCGGGAAATCCCGGTCGCCACGTGGCCCGAGCAGGGTCATCGCTGTCGACACGATATCACCGTTCCCGTGCCCCGGATTGAGGGCGTGGATGATGCCTGGTCGCCTTCACAATCACCACTGGTCCTGGGCGGTCCCTCAACGTCGTCCGACCCGTGGACACTCGCGGGGCGGCGAATGCTCCTCGTGGGGAAAGAGAATACCGGCTTGAGTGAAGTGTGGTCGCATCCGTTCAGAGTGATGCTGAACGTTCGACTCGAGGTGGATGGTCAACCTGCCCTCGCCCAGTCGATCATCGTTCAGCCTGACCAGATCACGCGAACCATCGGGATTGGAACGGGGCGGCTCGAGGAACGCTGGACCACCTCCCTCGAACGGCCGGTCATGATCGGCGAGATTGTCGGGGAGAGATCGGTTGCGATTCGCCTCCATTGGCGGGTTGACCTCCGTCGGATGTGGCCCTATCCGGCGGCTTGCTGCGGTGACCTGCGATGGAACGTGAGCGAGCGGGCGGACTCGCTCTGGATCGGGGCAACAGGTTCCGCAACGCAGATCCTTTTTCAACTGGTCGGGGGTCGCTTCGAGACGTCACCATCCGCAACCGAGGCGGCCCTCGATGTGGTCGCGTCGGGAACCGGCGCCCTCCGCCTGATTGCGGTCGCAGGCATCGACAGCGGTGATTTGTCGAATACCCGGCGTGCCCTCGAGAAAAAACGGCTGGAAGGGGTTCAGCGTCAGCGAAGCCAGCATACCGAGCACCTTCTCACCCGGGGCACCGGGATCGAAGTACCCGATCTCACCCTCCCAACCGCGTTTGAATGGGCAAAGGCGCGGGTCGATAGTTTTCTGGCGGAGACCCCGGGCGTGGGTCGTTCCCTGCTCGCAGGCTATGCCGAGTCGCGTCCCGGGTGGGCGGACGGCCGACCGGGGTACGCCTGGTATTTCGGCCGCGATGCCTGCTGGACCTCCTTTGCCCAGCTCGCCGCCGGTGATCGCGAGGCTCCCGCTGATGTTATTCGCTTCCTGGCAAGAACGCAGGACGTCTCCGGAAAAATTCTGCACGAATACACGACCAGCGGATTGGTGCATTACGACGCGGCGGACAGCACGCCGCTTTTTCTCCTGCTCATCGGCCGCTACGCAGCCTGGACTGGAGATCTCGATCTCGTCATCCGGCATTGGGATGCCATCGTACGGGCCTACCGGTTCTGCCTCGAAACTGATTCGGATGGCGATGGGTTAATCGAGAACACCCGGGTCGGTCATGGATGGATCGAGCATGGCCCGTTGGGCGGCGCCCATGTCACTCTCTACCTGGCCTCCTGCTGGATTGCCGCGCTGGAGCAGCTGGAACCGGTAGCGGAAGCGCTGGGACGGACCGACCTGGCCGATGAAATGCGGACGCACTGTGCCCGGGCGCGAGTGGCCGTCGATCAACGTCTTCGCCTGAATGGCGTGTATGCCCTGGGACTTAAAGCCGATGGCACCGCGATGATGCATCGCACCGCCATGCTGGCAGTTCCCCTGCTGCTGGGTGTCGTTCACGGAGCGGACGCGAGTGGCTGGTTCGATGCGATCAGCGGCCCGACGTTCACCACCCCGTGGGGCGTCCGTATGATCGCGAGCGACGATCCCCTTTTTGAGCCGGGCGGGTATCATCGTGGTGCCGTATGGCCGCTCTACACCGGGTGGGTGAGCCTGGCGGAGTGGCGGGCCGGGCGATTTGAAGCGGCCCTGGAGCACCTCATGATCAATGCGAGTCTGATCTATCAGCGGGCTCGTGGGGCGTTCGACGAGGTGCTCCACGGCATCGAATACCGCGATGCCGGCATCTGTCCGGACCAGGCCTGGTCGGCCGCCATGGTGATTTCTCCCGCGATCGAGGGTCTCTGGGGCGTGACGCCGGACGCCCTCAATGACCAGGTCACGGTTGCCCCCTGGTTCCCTCCCCAGTGGAATCGAATGACGCTTCGCCGCCTGCGGGTCGGGCGTACGGTGATGGATGTGACCATCCGCCGCAGAGCGGGCCAGATCCAGGTCCGCGTGACCCGAACCTTCGGGCCCGGGGTCCATCTCCGGTTTGTGCCTCGAGGCATGGCGCCGCCAGTCGGTATCCTGGTCGATGATATCGAAATGGGAAGCGCAGCCGTGCAGTTCCAGGTCTCGACGGAGCACGAGATCATCTACTCGTTCTGACCGTCATGGCAGACTCTCCAGCGCTGCGTCCCCGGCGCCAATTCGATCGGAGCGGCCGCGCCAGGATCTGACCCAATCCGCCTCAAGTTTTTCCCTTCCGAGTCGAGACATACTATCGAAGGGCTCCGCCCTTCAGTCTGACCCCTCTCTCGGGCGTTCGCCCTCTAGGACGCGTACATGCCGGCATCCTGGTTTGATCCAGGTTCTCTGGTCTGGTTTATCGTCAGTCACCTGGCCATGTCGGGATGCACCCTGGGCGTGCTCACCTTGCGCCGCCGGTTCGGCGTAGGTTCGATCTGGCTCTGGGTTGGGGCGCTCACCGTTCTGATGTACGTCAGCTCCGGCGCGGGCTGGTATGTCATGGGCCCCAGTGTCCACACGCCAGCCGGCAGCAATTACCTGATCGGCAGCGGCCTGATCGCTCCGGCCCTGATCATGGTCATGCTGCTGGTTCACGTGCATCATGGCGCCGGGGATGCGCGTCGGGTGCTCGCCGGGGTCGTCGCCTCCAGTTTCATCTATCAACTGTTTCAGGAACTGGCTGGGATTCAGGGAACACTGACCTTCCCCGTGCCCTCCTGGCGCCTCGTCCTTGCTTCGAATGTTTCGTTCGCGGCCGTCCTCGCCATCATGACGGGGACCTATTATCTCCTGAACCGGTTCAAACTTCCGCTTCCCCTCCGGTTCGGTTCGACCCTTCTCCTCGGCATCGCGGTGGATAGCGCGGTCTTCCCCATGCTGGGGTTCGGCTCTTTTTCCAGCATCCCGATTGGCGCCCCTGATTTCATCTTCTCAAAAGTGATTGCGGCGATCACCCTGACGCTGCCGGTCGCGCTGTATCTCCAGCGAGAGGTCCGGTTCGGGCGGAAAATGCTGTTGCAGGATATGGGAGCGATGGCGATCGGGGGACCGGGCACGGACGGTCCGGTTCCGACCTTTGCGGTCTGGCGCGCCATGGCGGAAACGCTGGGTGACGGGATGACAGCGATGGTGGACGACCGGATCATCTTTGCCAATGCGGCCATGGCTCGCATCGCGGGATATTCCAGGAGCGAAGACATGACCGGCCTCGCGATGGCCAGCATCGTGGTCGCCGAGGACCTTCCACGACTCATGAGCGAGCAAGGCGGCAAGGTGGGATCGGCTGGTCATCGGGCGTTCGAATGGCGCCTGCGGCAGCCCAACGGCCAGGTGCGAATCCTGGCAACGACGGCGACGCCGGCCTACATGGGCTCGGGTCGGGTGACCATCGCGATTCATCGTGATGTGACCCTCGACCGGGAAACCCGGGAACAGCTTGAAGCAAGCAACCTCGCGGTGCATGCCCTCATGGCGGGGGCCTCGACCCTGGTCGCCTCGCTCAAGCCGGAAGAGATTATCGGCCTGGTGAGCGAACAGGCGTGCCGCCTGGTCGGCGCTGAGTTTGCGGTCTTCTTGGAACGCATCCCGGGATCGGATCGCCTGGTGTGCCGTGAGGTCATCGGCGCGGCCATCGGCATCCTGGCCAATGAGGAAATTGCCCGGGACGATGCCACCCATTTCGGCCGCTTACCAAAATCGGGCGCTCGGCATTCCATTCCGGTCATGGCCGATGGCGTCGAACTGGGACTCCTGGTCGTTTCCCTGCGGGAGGACGGTCGGCAGTTCACCTGGGGCGAACTGGCCCTGCTCGACGCGCTGGTATCAATGGGGGCCGCGGCGCTGCGAACCTCGCGACTGGTGCGCGAGCTGACCGATGCGGAACAGCGCTACGCCACGCTTTTCGATCATGTGCCGGCGCCCGTCTGGTTGTACGACCTGGACACGCTGCGGATTCATTCCGTGAACCAGGCGGCGATTCGCCGCTATGGTTACGACCGGGAGGAGTTTCTCGCTCTCACTATTCCCGATCTCTGCTCCGTCGGCACCCGGGATGCCGCGGCGGCGGGTGCGCGCCGCACCGGGGCATTCAATGTTCCCTCCGTGCTTCAGCGCCACCGGGACAAGGCCGGGGAGGAGTTTGATGTCCTGATGAACGCATCGGTCGTAGAGATCGGCACGGCCCACTGGGGACTGGCTGCCTGCGCCGACCTGACCCTCGAGCAGCGCAACCAGGAGCGGCAGCAGACGTCGCTACGCCTGGAATCGCTGGGGCGCCTGGCGGGCGGGATTGCCCATGACTTCAACAATATTCTCACCGCGCTCCGGATCGATATCGATCTCCTGGTGGCGGACAATCGGGAAAATCCTCTCCTCCAGGGAGAACTCGTTCATGTGAGCGGGGCGGTCGAACGGGCGGCGGATCTCACTCGGCAAATCCTCCTTTTCAGCCGGGGAGAAGAGACCAAGCGGCACCCGTTGTATCTCAACGATTCGGTGCGGGGCATCGAGCGGCTGTTGACGCGCTCACTGGGGAAGACGGTTGAGCTGGTGCTGTCGCTTTCCCCGGACAACCCGATGATCGCGGCGGACACGGCCCAGCTTCATTTCGCCCTGGTGAACCTGTGCCTGAACAGTCGGGATGCCATGCCGAGGGGCGGTGTCCTGACCGTCAGCACGGAGCAGCAGCAACTCGAAGAGTCCACGGCCCAGCGACTGGGCATTTCGTCGCGGAACGTCGCGGTGCTCACCGTGACCGATACCGGAGAAGGAATGCCGTCGAGTGTGCTGTCACGGGCGCTGGAGCCCTTTTATACGACGAAACGATCGGACCGGGGCACTGGCCTTGGACTCTCCATCGTGCATGGCGTGGTGACGGCCCATGATGGCGTCGTGGAGCTCGAGTCCGAAGTTGGCGTGGGGACGCGGGCGGTCCTCTATTTTCCTCTGCTGGAAACTGGAGATGTCCCGCGCGACCGTACCGTGCCGAGTGGCCTGCGAGGCTCGGAGACGGTCCTGCTGGTCGATGATGAAGCGGGTGTTCGACGGGCGGGACAGAAGATGTTGCAGCGTTATGGTTATCGCGTCATCCTCGCGGAGGACGGGGAGGACGCGCTCCGCCGGCTGGAAGAGCAAATCGAGGATATCGATCTCGTGGTCACCGATATGGTCATGCCCAGGATGGATGCTCGTGGCCTGGTCGCGGTGATCAGGACCCGCTGGCCGGAAATGCCCGTCCTGCTTTCGACCGGATATGACGATGGACGCCTGACCGAAGGGGATATCGAGCGGTTCGACCGGCTGGTTCCCAAGCCGTACACCATGGATGAACTGCTCGGCGCCATCCGGGAGACGCTCGACCTGGTGCCGCAATAGTCGCCCTGTTCCGCCGGTTCAATGGCGAGTGAAAATGGCGACGCCCCACACGATTCGAACCCTCATCACGCCGACCCATCGCGAATCACCCCGCTGCCATATTGTCCAGTTCGCTGCCTACCGCTTACCGTTCACTGGCGCATTCACGAATCCTTCCCGGTGTCTCCCGAATGGTGCTCATGCCCTCGCTGCGTACGCTGGCCGTCGCCGGATTGGGAATACTTGCCGCCTGCCACTTCGAAGATCACACACCGGAAGGCAGCCGGCGGGATGAAGCCCAGATCCGCGAAGTGATTGTTGAGTACTATCGCGGGTTTTCCGCCCGGGACTGGGCGGCCTGCCGCAAGTTCTTTGCGCCGGAAGCCATGGTGAGCTACCTCGAACCGATCAACACCGACAGTTCGCGCGTGATAGTCGCCCCTGTTGATTCGATTCTCCTCGCATGGACCAGGTTTGCCCAGGACAGTCTCTTTCCTCCGCCCCAGGCCCAGATCCTCCGGGCTGACCTCCACCAGGTCAATGGCGTTGCCTCGGTCTGGGTGACGGTTCGGCAGACCGTGCCGGTTCTGCCGGAAGGGCGAGAGCCCCCGCTCCATCTTGAGGACCAGGAACACTGGGTGCTGCAGCGGACCAGCGACGGGTGGCGCGTGGTGTTCCTGACGCTTCCCTGGACGCCACGCTAGGCGATGGCGTCCGTCTCCCTCCGTAAACTCACGAAGGTCTTTCGCCCACCGGTCCGGGTGCTGGACGACATCAACCTGGAGGTAACCGCGGGTGAGTTTGTCGCGATCCTGGGGCCCTCCGGCTGCGGCAAATCCACCATCCTCCGCTGTCTCGCCGGGCTGGAACCGCCGACGTCGGGTGAGTTGCTGATCGAAGATCGCGTCGTGAATGACCTGGCACCCGCCGAGCGCGATGTCGCCATGGTGTTCCAGAATTACGCCCTGTATCCTCACCTGACGGTTCTCCAGAACCTCGAGTTCCCGCTCCAGATGCGGAAAGTTCCCCGCGACCGGCAGCGAACCCTTCTCGACGATGCCGCTCGCCGACTGGAACTGGAAACCCTGCTCGACCGCATGCCGGGGGAACTCTCCGGCGGGCAGCGCCAGCGAGTCGCCCTGGGCCGGGCACTGGTGAGGCAGCCCAAAGTGTTTCTGTTCGATGAGCCACTCTCCAACCTCGACGCCTCCCTCCGGGTACAGCTCCGGGCCGAACTGATGGGACTGCACCAATCGCTCGGCACGACGATGCTGTATGTCACCCACGACCAGGTCGAAGCGCTTACGATGGGACAGCGCGTGGTGGTGATGAACAACGGGCGCGTGCAGCAGGTTGGGACCCCGGCCGAGGTGTACAATCAGCCTGTCAATGTATTCGTCGCCCGGTTTGTCGGATCGCCCGGGATGAACCTGTTGCCCGGGAATATGGCGGAATCGGACACCGGTCCCACGTTCGTCGCCCAGGGGATGGCGTTTCCGTATCGCAAGGCGGAAGTGCCTGCGGCCCAGGTGGGCGTCCGGCCGGAATACCTTCGCCTGACACCTCCCGGTGGGGGGCTCGGCAACGGAGAGGTGCACGCCGTCGAACGCCTCGGCAGCGAGACCCTGGTCCATGTAAAACTTTCCTCGACCACGATGCTCGTGGCTCGTCTGCCTGGCCTGGTAGCGGTCGATCGCGGCAATCGCGTGGGCGTTCAGGTTGAGTACGAACATCTTCACTGGTTCGATGGGGAAGGCCGGAGACTGTGAAGGGAAGGGCCCTTGCCGCCGTGTTTTTCGGTCTGGCCGGTCTCACCTGTCGGAGTGACAGCCGGGTCACGCTCAAGGTCGCCAGCTGGTCCGATCCCATGGAACAGGCGATCGAGCGCCGGTACGTCGATCACTTCGCCGATCAGCGTCCGCTCGTGAGAGTCTCGCTGGAATCGGTGACCAACCAGGATGAATACCGCGAACGGATTCTGACCTCGATCGCGGCCAGCGCTCCTCCCGATGTCTTCCTCCTCGACAATATCGATATCCCCGTCTTTGCGCAGAAAAATCTTTTGCTCGACCTCGGGCCGCTCATGCCAAGGCTGGGGCTCGACACGGCGGACTTCGATCGACGGGTGCTGGACATCTTTACCGTGGGCGGAAAGCTCCTGGCGATTCCCAAGGGCTTCACTCCCATGGTGCTGGTGTACAACAAGCGCCTCTTTCGCGAGGCGGGGATCGCGGAACCCAGTGCGGCCTGGACATGGGATGATTTCATGCGCGCCGCCAGGGCGCTCACCCGGGACCTCGATGGTGACGGAACGCCTGATCAGTTCGGTGCATTCTTCGACCGCCGGGTGTTTCTCTGGATCTCCTGGATCTGGTCGGGCGGAGGCGATGTACTGTGCGCCGATGGCAAGCACGCCAGCGGTTGTCTCAACAGTCCGGCGACGACTCGAGCGTTGCGCTGGTACCTCGACTGGGTCGAGCACGACCGGATCGCGCCACGGCTGTTCACGCTCCGTCGTTCCATGGGTGACCAGTTCCGGCTGTTCAATAGCGGGAAGATCGCGATGATGACCACGGGGCATTTCTGGATACCTAACTTCCGGCCCTACGTGGAGCAGGGGAGAATCGACATTGGATTCGCGCCGATTCCACATCGCGCTGGTTCCCGGCCCTCGACCGCTATCTATGCCTCCGGCTGGGCCGTTCCCAACAACGTGCCCCGCCCGCGGCTGGCGCTGGAGCTGGCCGGGTTCATGTCCGACACACTCGCGCAGCGCACCCGGGCGGAGCTGGGCCTCGAGATTTCCGGACTGACCACCGTGGCCAGCGCGATGACGGCCGCCGATACCACGGGTTGGGAACTGGTGTTCCAGGCCGCGTTGGCCTCGGGGCGAATTCCCTGGGGCGCCCGGGTCCGTGGCTGGCGGGAAGTCGAAAATCGTTTGCCCGATGTGATTGACCAGGTGCTGATCAACGGTCGCGACCTGGACGATGCGCTCGACGATGCGGCGCGGGACATCGATGCCATCCTGGCCAGGACCGATCCGTGACGAACTCGCCGCGCTGGGTGCGGTGGATGGCAGCGGCAGGCGCGATGGTGGCCGCCAGTGCCCTGGCTGGCCTGGTGGTCACTGCCTATCGAGCGACGAACGCGGAGCTGCGCGCAGCGGATGGGGGCATCGCCGCCGCGGTCGCGGGCTACCTGTCACTGGTGACGCCGGTCGAACCGGGCGGAACGGACTATCAACTTCCGGCTCTCCTGTCGGCCGCGAACACGCTGGCCAATGCTCCCGGATGGAAAGCCGGGTTGCAGGTGGCATGGAAAGGCGCTCCCCTTCTCGACGACAGGATTGGATTGACGCCGCTCGAGCCGTCGGCCGCGACGCTCCTGTCGGCGGGAATGAGCGCCACCTACGTGCGGCGGGGCGAAGGTGACATCGCATTGGCCCCTCTCCTCGATCGGGACCGGTGGAACTCGGTTGGCTGGGTCGCGGTCTGGCATTCGGTTCCCTCCCAGCCCATCTCCGCGATAACCCTCTCCCTGGGGCTGGTCACCTGTGTTGCGACCGTCATGGCGATACATCTCGCCCGACCCGGTGAATCGGCGCGTCGGCGCTGGACCTCCGCGGCGATTGCCGTTCTCGCCATGCTGGTCCTGGCGCTGCAGCTCGGTCGACGGACCGAAATCGCGGCCGTACGTGCAACCAACGCGATTCTCGTCCGGGGCCGGGTGCTGGCCGGGCGGGCGCGAACGATTCCGAAAGTGTCCGAGAGCCAGTTGGGACGGATATTCCCCCGCGTGAGCGCGACCATCGTCCCCGAGCCGCCGGCCGATGCAATCGTCCGGCTCCGTGAAGCGGGAGTGCCGTCGGCCCGGGTCGAGGTCGCGCTCCGTTCGGGCAAGACCCTGCGATTCTCGATGCTTCCCCGCGAAGCCAGGCTCGGCGGCCTGTGGGCGACCCTGTTCGGCTGGGTGGGACTGATGGGAATGGGGCTGGGGTTTTC
>JBDTRF010000054.1:0-15676 GCA_039931815.1 Gemmatimonadota bacterium | reverse complement strand
CGTCGAGGTTCGCGGACTGGGGTCGGTGGAGGTCTCTTTCGACAACGCGACGGGCGAGCTTCTGATCCACACCACCGATGCGACCATCCGGATGAAGGCCCCGCCCCGCCGTTAGCACTGGCGCCGGTCGGGTGTAAATTGGAGGACCTGATCAACCCTCCAGACCATTCGGACGCCATGGCCATCGACGTTGCTGCGATTCGTGCCCATTTCCCTGCGCTGACCCGGCTGCACCACGGCAATCCTGTCGCCTACTTCGATGGCCCGGGGGGAACCCAGGTTCCCCGCGCGGTCGTCGAGTCGATGAGCGACTATCTCTACTCTCACAATGCCAATACCCACTGGAATTATCCGACCAGTCGCGAAACCGACGAGGCCATTGCCCGGGCTCGCCAGGCACTGGCGGACTTCCTCAACGCGTCTCCTCGTGAAATTGTTTTCGGCGCCAACATGACCACCATCACCTTCCACCTGGCGCGGGCCCTGGGCCGGGGGTGGAAGGCAGGCGACGAAGTCATTGTGACCGAGCTGGATCATCACGCGAACGTCGCCCCATGGCAGGCGATCGCCAGGGATTTCGGGATTCGCCTCCGCATGGTCCGGATGGATCCGACGAGCGGGCAACTCGACTGGGATGCTCTCAAGAACGCCTTTTCATCACGTACCCGGTTGCTGGCGATCGGCGCGGCGTCCAATGCCCTGGGCACGATAACGGACGTGAAAGCGGCGGCTGCAGTCGCTCATGCCGCCGGAGCCCTTTGTTTTGTCGATGCCGTTCACTATGCCCCCCACATGCTGGTCGATGTGCGCCACATTGAATGCGATTTTCTCGCCTGCTCGGCCTATAAATTTTACGGGCCGCATGTCGGCGTGCTCTTTGGGAGAGGCGAGCTGCTGGCGGCGCTGGACGTTCCCAAACTGGCACCCGCCCCCGAGGAAGCGCCCGACCGAATGGAAACGGGAACCCAGAACCATGAAGGGATTGTGGGTGCCGCCGCCGCCGTCGATTTTCTTGCGGCGCTGGGTCGAGGCGATGATCGACGCGCTCGACTGCTGGACGGATTCAGTGGATTGCACGCCGAAGGGAAACGATTACTCCGTCGCCTCTGGGAGGGGCTTGGGCAGGATCCTCGTGTATGTCTTTACGGCGTCGCGCCGGATACTCCCCGGACGCCGACCATTGCATTTACCGTCAAGGGAATTCCGTCCGGCAGCGTCGTGACCCGCCTCGCCGAGCGCGGAATATTTGCTTCGCACGGAGATTTTTACGCTGCCACGGTCGTAGAACGGCTCGGGGTGGGAAGCGAAGGACTCGTGCGGGCGGGTTGTGCCTGCTACACAAGCGAAATTGAAGTAGATCGGTTGATTGAGGGGATAACAACTATGAAGAGTAACTGAGCGGAACTTCAAGTAACTCAAAGTAACCTCACGAACATGAGGGTCTTTGACTTACTTGAAGTTCCTTACAGTTATTTTGCTTCGATTGTGACCGGTATGCTGACCCGGGTGGCCTGCCAATCCAGCACGATGCTGGTTTTGCCGTCCGCCGGGGGCGTCAGGGAAATGGCAAACGTTTCGACCGGCATGGTGAGGGTGGTCGGCTTCACTTTGCCCCGTCCCACCTCCTGGGCCTTCACCTCTGGCGTGTACGTGCTCTCATGACCCCACTGCTTGATCGCGCGATTCACAATGATCTCCCATTCTGACGCGCCGGGCACGGTGTAGAGCGAATACGTTCCGGGTTCAACACGGATCCCCGCGATCGTGAGGGGAAGGTCCGTGTGAATCATCGTGGGTTCATTCGCACCCGTGCGCCAGAGCTTCCCGAAGGGAACCGCTTCACCACCCAGCATGACCCGGCCTTTGAGCGAAGGCCTCCCGTAGCAGACCTTGATCTCCTTGTTATTGATCCTGATAGAGACTGAGTCGAGGCGACTCTGTCTCCCGGCCACAGGGACTTCGTCCTCCATGCGGACGCAGGGCGACGCGGCCGTCCCAGGGGTCGGGGCGGGAGTGCCGGTGAGAAACGCTGCAGTGATAATGGCATGAAACAGCATCGTGTGTGCTCCGACTGAAAGTAGTGATGAAAACGGACTCGATGGTGGAGCGGAAGAGCCCTCCACTGACGGTCTCCAGTTCAGACTTCGGGTAAACGCTTGGCCAGGATTTTGTCCTCCTGGGCCCGGCGAAAGTTCCGGAGTTTTTCCGCCACCGCTGAATCTGTGCGCGCGAGCATCGCGACGGCAAACAAGGCGGCGTTGGTTGCACCCGCCTCCCCGATCGCAAAGGTCGCAACCGGAATTCCCGCCGGCATCTGCACGGTGGAGAGAAGGGAATCCATGCCCTGCAGGTGTTTCGATGGCATGGGGACGCCGAGGACGGGGAGAGTTGTCTTGGCGGCGAGGACACCCGCGAGGTGTGCCGCGCCGCCAGCGCCGGCGATGATGCAGAACATTCCGCGCGCCTCCGCTTCTTCCGCGAAACGCACTGCATGATCCGGAGTGCGGTGAGCGGACAATACGCGGGCTTCGAACCCGATCCCGAATGCCTTGAGCTGTTTTGCGGCCTGCTCCATGATCGGCCAATCGCTATCGCTACCCATAAGAATTCCGACCAGCGGTGTCGCCATGCCTTCCTCGGGGAAATTGGTGAACTGCAAATGTAATCAGGGGATGCCCGGGAATCCGATGCCTCAACCAGACCGCCACTCCATTGAAGCAATTCCCATAGACGGCTGTTCTAGGTAGGTTGCTATTCTACTCAAGGAGACGGTCTCGATGCTCTCAAAGAGAGCCAAATATGCCCTCAAGGCTCTTATTGCGCTTGCATCCGAACCACCGGGTGAGCCGGTTCGCATCGCCGACCTGGCCGAGCGGGAGGACATTCCCCAGAAATTCCTTGAGCTTATCCTGCTGGACCTCCGAAATCGAGGCGTCCTCCAGAGCAAGAAAGGAAAAGGGGGAGGCTATTTTCTAGGCCAGGCCCCCCAGTCAATCTACGTGGGGCAGCTGATCCGGCAGTTTGATGGACCCTTGGCGGCGGTGCCGTGTGCCAGCCAGACTGCCTACGCCCGCTGCCGGGACTGTCAGGATGAGGCCGGCTGTGGGGTTCGCTGGGTTATGAAGGAGGTACGCGACGCCACCGCCCTGATTCTGGACAAGACCACCCTGGCCGACCTCGTTCAGCACGAAAAGGAGAGTTCCCACCCGTAAACCCGCTCCGCCCGTGCGGTTCCCGACCTCCCCGGGGATACCGCTGTATCGGTTCTGCCCACCCTGTCAACAAACTGGTCGCCTTACCCCCCAACAGCCACCTCAAGTGAACACCCATCCGGGACGATACATAGAGGGTCAGCAATAACTCATTGTGTTGCCACCAGCTTGCTCTTTTTCCGAGGCCCGGATGCTCGTTCTGATTGGTCTGTTCGTCGTGGTCCTGTCCGTGATCGGCGGCTTCATGCTCGCCGGCGGGCATGTGATGGCGCTGTTCCATACCTCAGAGCTGATCGTCATTTGCGGTACGGCGTTCGGCACGATGCTGATCTCCACCCCATCCGTGGTTCTTAAGTCACTCTCGGCGAAAATGGCTGGCGTGGTCAAGGGCACAGTCTATACCCGGGTCCTGTATCTGGATGCGCTCAAAATGATGTTCGAGCTGTTCCAGGTGGCCCGTCGAGATGGATTGGTCGCCATCGAAGCGCACATCGAATCCCCGGAAAAAAGCGCGGTGTTCACCAAATACCCCACCGTTTTACACCAGCATCACGCGGTCACATTTCTCTGCGACTCGCTTCGGCTCGTCATGGTCGGCAGCGTGCCGCCGTACGATCTCGAAGCGCTGATGGACAACGAGATCGACGTGCATCACGCCCAGGAGGCGGAAGCGGTCAGCGCCCTGACCAAGGTCTCGGACTCGTTGCCCGCGATCGGCATCGTTGCCGCCGTCCTTGGAATCGTGATCACCATGGCGGCACTCTCCGGACCGGTCGAGGAGATCGGCGAAAAGGTCGGCGCCGCGCTGACGGGCACCTTCATGGGCATCCTCCTCGCGTATGGCTTCGCCGCACCGCTCGCCGGCAAGATCGAGAGCGAGAACCAGTCGGCCGGCCGATTCCACCAGTTCATCAAGGCGAGCGTGGTCGCCTTTGCCAAGGGATTCTCGCCCATCGTCGCGGTCGAGTTTGCCCGTTGTGCCGTGTACGAGAGTGAACGGCCGACGTTCGCGGAGATGGAAACCGCCTGCAAGAGCGTCAAGGCCAAGCCCGAAGGTGCCAAGTGAACAAGGATCGTGAAATTCCCGTCCGGATCATCATTCGGAAAAAGAAAGTTCACGGCGGGCACCACGGCGGCGCATGGAAGGTCGCCCTGGCTGATTTCATGACCTCCATGTTCGCCCTCTTCCTGGTCCTCTGGCTCGTGAACCAGAGCGTCGATGTGAAACAGGCGATCGCCGGATATTTCCAGGATCCGCTGGGCAATGGTCCACAGAACGGAAGCTCGATACTGCCGGGAAGCGGGGTCCAGAATTCCAGCCCCAAGCTCATCGGTCGCGGGACCCTGGTCGATATGCCCCGCCAGCGGCTGGTCCGCCTGAGCGAAAAGCTGCTCAAGGATCTGAAAGCCGATTCGGCCCTGGCGGGACTGTCCGATAATGTGGAAGTGACCATGACCAGTGAAGGGCTGCGGATCGAACTGGTGGAAGACTCGGCCGAAACGTTCTTCTCCAGCGGCAATGCATCGCCGACGGATCATGGCGGCGGGGTCCTGGCGCTCCTTGGCCGGGAGTTGAAAGAACTGCCAAACCCGGTCGTAATCGATGGCTACACCGACTCGCGTCCCTACGGCAGATCCGGGTTGTATGGGAACTGGGATCTCAGCGCCGACCGGGCGAACGCCGCCAGGCGCATCCTCACGGCCAACGGGCTCCTGGACAGCCGCGTGACCCAGGTTCGTGGCTGGGCCGATCGCCAGCTCAAACTCCCCGACGATCCGCTTTCGCCGAGAAACCGGCGGGTGACCATCACCGTGCAGTTCCAGCAGGTTGGAACCTACGCGGCGACCCGCTCGGACACGAGCACATCGAGCGTGCCCCATGAGTGATACTCCTCTGGCGGTCCTGCTTCTTGGTGTTCCAGCTGATCTTATTGCTGCATTCAAAGGGGAACACGATCTCGCTCTCGAGGTTCGCGTTGCGTCGAGCATCGAGGACGCGCTCGCGGCGATCCTGGCGTCTCCGGCCGATCTTGTCATCGTGGGCACCGACATCTCAATGGAACCGCTGGGCCTGGCGCATCGGCTGCGCGCGGCCGCGCGAGGCCAGCAATGGGCGATGATCCGGGTCCAGACACCAGGTGAGGAACCGGTGCTGCCGAGCGTCATGATTGCGAATGGCTTCGATGGCATCCTCCGCTGGCCAGCCAGCCGGGCGGATATTGCCTACGAGCTGCACCGGGTCTGGCGGCTCCGCGACATCGGGACGCTGGCGAGGGACCGGTTAGCCGAAATCGCCATCCTGCGGCAGTCGCTTGGCAAGGAACAGACCGAGGTGTTGAGCCTGCTGGCGCAGCTGATCGATGAATCCCTTCCTGGTGCGGCGGACCGGCGGAGTCGAATCGAAGAACTCTGCTCGCGACTCGCTGGTCGATTCGAGATCCCCCGGGAATTCCTTCGCGACCTGGAACTCGCCGCGCGATTCCAGGAGATTGGGCGCCTGACGCTGGACGCGGCGCCGGGTGAACGCGAGCCGTCGTCGGATCGTGGCGTCCGTCGCTACACCAGCTGTTCGCGCAGTCTCCTTGAGAAAATCAGCGATCTCAGGGTGGCGGCTTCCCTGGTCGGCGCGCTCGATGAGAACTGGGATGGCAGCGGATTTCCCGGGCACCTGCGGCAGGGACAGATTCCGCTGCGTTCGCGCCTGGTTCGTGTCGCGCTCGACTTTTCCGATCTGCTGGAAGCCGGTCGCACCTCGGCACAGGCGATCGAAGAACTTCGGTCCCATGCTGGCACCCTGTATGATCCGCTGGTCGTGGCCCATCTCGACGCATTGACCATGAATCAGCCTTCCGCGGAATCGCGGGACCGCTGGATCCGGCTCCCGCTGCCTCAGCTGCGGGTTGGTATGGTCCTGGCCGAAGATCTCTACACTAATGCCGGCATCAAGCTTCTCGCCCGGGAGACCGTGATCTCGGCATCGGTCCTCGATACGATCCTGCGCCGGAACCGGTTCGAGCCGATCGTTAGTGGCGTGACCGTCCACTCCGAACCCTGAGTGGCATAATCCCTCGATTTGGCTACCTTGGGTTTTACCGCTTGCCGACCTTTGCCCAGGGAGCCGACCGCTGACCGCACCTCGCCGGGAAATCCTCCCTTCTCTCGCCTGGCAGCACCTTCCCGGGCATGCCTATGACCTGATCATTCTTGCCGATCGAGCCCGGCTGCATGAGACCATGACCCGGGGCGTGGGCCATCTCATTGCCAACGTCCTGCATCTGTTCACCCTGCTGGATCCCGCGGTCTATGGGACCGATCCGGGCATGGCACCCACCGAGATGGATCATCGGTGGATTTCGGAGAAGTGTCACGCCGCTCTTCGGGTACTGACCCGGGCCGGCCACCTTGCGGAACCCAACGAGGCCCCGGTCGTCGTGCAGGAGATACTGCATGAAATTGAGGAGTGGGCTGAGTTGCAGGGAGGGGTTGAACGCGCCCCGTGTCACGTCCACTGTCCCGAAAAGCTGTCGGCAGCCGGAATGCCCGCCGTGGAGATTCTTCATGCGATCATGTCCATCATTACCAATGCGAAGGAGGCGGTGCAGGGGAAACCGGATGGGAACGTGCGGGTGGAGGCCGGGGAGGGTGATGGGGTGATCTTCCTCGAGGTCAGCGACAATGGACCTGGTTTCGATCCGGCCATCCTGTCTTCCGCCTGCGAGCCATTTGTCACCACCCGGGAGAATCGCCTCGGGCTCGGACTTGCTGCCGCGCGCGTCCTCGTCGAACGGCGGGGTGGTACCCTTCACATCGAATCGAGTGGAAACGGCGCCCTGGTGCGCGTCACGATTCCGGTGTGGAAACGCCCATCGATGCGGCTACCCCACCATTTGTAGCACTTCCTGGATCATCTGATCGGCAATGGAAACCATTCGCGCGGCGGCGGAGTACGCCTGCTGCTGGGCGATGAGCGATGTCATCTCCTCATCCACCGACACGCCACTGATGCTCGAGCGATACAGGTCGGCCCGTTCGGTCAGCGCCTGCTGGGACCGGGCGTTGCTCTCGGCGTCACTGACGCTGCTCCCGACCGTCCCGGCCAGGTCAACGTAAAAGTCCCGCATCGTTGCGCCGACCAGGCTGCCCACCGGACTACGACCTAACCCTCCCAGTGCCAGCGCAATCGCGGAATCACCCGGCGCACTCGACGCCCCGGCGGCGATTTCACCGGACGACTCGGCAACCGCGGCTGATAGTTGAATATTTCCCGCGGAAACTCCCGCTGGGTCGAAGAAGTCCACGTTGGTCGCCCCGCTGGCAGTGAAGCCGGTCCGATGCACCGCGTTCACCTCGGTGACCAGCGACTGGGCCAGCGTGTTGAGCTGCGCCCGGATCCCGGGGAGGATCGTGGTGGTGGTATCGGCCAGTGCCTTGAGGCTGCCCGACTGGGGATCGAAGGCGATGCCACCGGCCGTAAGGTTGAAGCCGCCTCCCGGGTTCGCGGTCATCCCGATGGATTGTACCTGCGCTCCATCAACCAGCAGCGTGTTTCCAGATTGTACGCTCAGGGAACCATCGGTCCGGGGCAGAACCCGCACGGCGACGAGGTTCGAGAGCTGATCAATGGCGACGTCCCGCTGGTCCTGCAGATCCGGCGCGCCCGACTCACCGGCCGCCAGGATCTGTCCGTTCAACTTTCCGATGACTTGTGCCAGCCGGTTTGCTTCGCCCACATCGTGCGTCATCTTGACGCCCGCGTCCTGCGTCGCCTGCGTCAGCTCGCTATCCAGCCGGTGAAACTGTCCCACGAGACTCGACGCCGCCTGCACGACTGCTCCGCGGGCCACCGGGCTGGTCGGGTCGGCCGCGAGCTCGGAGAAGCTGTTGAACAGCCCGTCGAGTGAGGCCGCAAGACCATCTTGAGATGGCTCATGCACCGCCGCTTCCACCTGGGTCAGGACCCCCAGCAGCGTATCCGACTGGGAAAAGAGACCGGTTTCCCGACGGAATGTCGCATCATAAAACGAATCGCGACTGCGTTGAATGCCGCCATCGGCGACGCCCCGCCCAAACGAGTGCCCGCCGGACAAGAGCGGCGTCGCCGCGACCAGCAACATGCGCTGCCGGCTGTATCCCGGGGTTTGTGCGTTCGCGATGTTCTGGGCAGTCACGTTCATGGCCCGCTGCTGAGTGAGCAGGGCAGACCGCGCGATACTGAGAAAGCTGGTGATTGACATGGAGCCTCACGCCGAACGGTTGACGAGAACGCCCATCCGGGCAACCGCACGATGGCGGGTGGGCCGGGCGGCATACTCGGTGATATCGGAAGTCACCGTACCAAACAACTCCTGGAGAAAGGCCTCGCCAGTCTCGATGGCGCGTTGCAGAACCGCCTGGTTCATCGCCGCCTCCCGGGAGGACTGGGTGGCAGCAGCGCGAACGGCCTGGCATGCACGCTCGAGCGACGGCGCCTGGTTGCTGGGGCACATCCGGCTCAATTGCGAGATCGCCGTTCCCCGATCAATTCCCAGGTCATTCAGCTGGTCTTCGCGAGTCCTCCGAATGTCCTGCAGGGTGGATAGGGTGCGCCCAATCAGGTCGAGACTGGCTTCGACGGACTCAAGGTCATCGGAGGCCACGGCGGATCGCTGAGCAGCGAGCGCGCCCCCCAGGTCGCTGATGAGGGCCGCTTCACTCCGAAGAGTGACAATGATCTCCGCGATCCGGCCGTTGGTATCATTCATGAGGTGCTTTCGGTAGTGGAACCGATCCGATAGCGGAAGTCGGGTCAGCCGGCGCCAGACGACGACTCAGTTGCCGGTACAGTGCGTCTCCCATTCCGTGCTGAAGACGCTGTGCTGCCAGCTCGGCCAGGCGATCATCCAGCATGGACGTGAAGGTGTCCTGACCGGTCGATGCCTCGAGCATGCCGCCATTGGGAACTCCGGCGCGCATGGCCTTGAAGAGCTGTCCGACGAACACTCCCTCCAGATTGCTCGCCAGCTGGTGCAGTCGTTCATCAGCGTTACCTGCCGGGTTCGCGGTGCGGCCACCAGAAGGCCCAATGGGATCACTCATCGGATCACCACCTCGGCGCGAAGGGCGCCAGCCGCCAGCAGGGATTCGAAGATCGCCGCGATCTCCTCGGCGCTGGCACCGACCGCGTGAAGCCCGGCGGCAATGTCCTGCACTGAGGATTCCGCTCCTACGTGAAGCAGGCCACTGGCCGGCGTCGCGGAGGGGGTTCCCGTTCCGCCCACCTGGAGCGTGATGCCGCGGTGACTCACGACGGCTGCCCCGACGCGAACGTCTCCACCTGCGACGACGGTACCTTGTCGGCTGTCAATCACGATGCGGGCCGGCGCCATCACGTTCACTTTGAGCGTATCCACCGAAGTGAGAAAGCGCGGGGCGTTGGTTTCGGTGGCCGGGAGCCGGAGTGCGATTGCGCCGGGGTCCACAACAATCGCCGCCGAGTCCCCGTATGCTGCCTTCACCGCGTCGGCTATATGGCTCGCGGTAGCCAGGTCCGGTGTTCTCATGATCAGTCGAAGGTCACTCCCTGCGACGTCCACCGGTGGATCGACCTCGAGGAGGCCGCCCTGGGCGATTCGGCCCGCGTTGACCTGGCTCCCGAATCCCTGGCTCCGGCGGTCCTCCCTAGTGTCGTCCAGAAAGATCGGACCTTGAGCCGTGGCGACTGGAGGCTGATTCGGGTCGGTAACCATCGGGGTCATCCAGAGCACGCCACCGCGCAACGAGGTGGCGTCCCCCAGCGAGGCCACCTGGACTTCGAATCGGCCGCCGGTCCGGAGGTATGGCGACACCTCGGCGGTAACCAGCACGACCGCAACATTCCGCAGGCGTAACCGCTCGGGAGGAACCTCGACGTTGAACCTGCGCAGCAGGTTGACTACCGAGCGAACCGTGATTGTGCCGCCGGCATTGGTGCCAAAGCTTCGATCGCCACTGCCGTCCAGTCCAATCACGAGACCATATCCCACCAGCCGACGGGGCGTGTCGCCCGGCCGGAAGGTGAGATCGCCGACGGAGACCGATTGCTGGGCTGCTAGCGGCCCGGGCAGGAGCAGCGCCAGCGCGGTAAGTACCAGGGTGATGTTTCTCATGGCCAGAGGATTGAGAGAATCTTGCCGAGTATGCCGGTGCGCGGTCCAATCTTGCGACCGCGATAGGTGATCACCGCGTTGGCGACTCGATCAGAGGAAAGGAGATTGTCGGCCGTCAGGTCTTCGGGCCGGGCGATACCTTCGAGCAGGAGTTCGGTCTTCCGCCCGTCGATCATCACGCTGCGCGTTCCTGAAATGTGGGCCACCCCGCTCGGCTCAATTTCCGTCACCCGGACGGTGATAACTGCCGTCAGATCTCCCACCCGATGCGCTTCGCCCACATCGCGTGAATTGGCGTCGAGGGAAGTCCCGAACCCCTTGAGCGGTCCGAGTCGAGCCGCCACGGCCACCTGGCCGTTGAGGCCGGCACGCTGTGACCGGGATCCGGTCGCGACGGTGGAGACCTGTTCGCGCGCCGCCGTCTGTTCATCAACGACGACGGTGATCAGATCACCGACCTGGAGTGGAACGCGATCCGAGGTCCACGATGCCCGGGCGTACCGAACCGGCGGGGCCGGCGGACGCGCGGTCGTATCGGCGGGCGTGGCCGTCTGGCCGAACCCGGAAGTCGCGCCGAGCACACTGAGAATGGTGACCATCAGAAAGGTTTTCATGAATTGCTACTCCGAAAGAGTGACGACGCCGGCAGCCGTGGCTATTGCCACCAGGCGACCGGTTCGACCGTCCACACGTACTCGAACCGATTGACCCAATCTCGCCGCGTTCATGGCGGTGCCATTGACCGTGAGATGGACATTGCCCCGGGACCAGACCACCTGGACGGGCGAGCCGGCCGCGATCAACGACGGTGGCACCGCGGAGGGTTCACGAATAACCTCGCCCTCGGCAAAGGCGCGGCGCAGTTCCCACCCTTCGGAGGGAGTCGAGGTGACCGTGGCAGGCGGTCCCCAGTGAACCCGAAGTTCGGTGCGCAGGTCATCGGGGCCGAGCGTGGTCCCGCTGGAGAGGGGGCGGGAGGCGACCATCGTGGGAGTGACCGACCCGGCACGGAACCGGAATGCCCGGGTCGCCGCGGAGTCTGAATTGAGGATCAGCACCAGCCAGCCATCCGTCCCGCTGCCGCTCACCCGGAAATCCGTGCTGTCGAGGGAGGCGGTATCGGGCGCGACCGTGCTCCATTCAAACCGGATGGAAGCCGGATCGACTCTCCACGATTGCGCGACCTGGACCGCCACCCGTTCGCGAAGTGAGCTCGGAGCGCGAGTCAGCTCCGGCGACTGGATCATCGCCGGGAGCATCAGCAGAAGCCAACTACCGAATGAGATCATCAGCGGCCCGCAACATTTCATCGCTCGCCGTGATCGCCTTGGCATTGATTTCGTAGGCCCGCTGAGCGGCGATCATGTCAGTCATTTCCTGCACGATCTCGACGTTGCTTGATTCGAGCGAGCCCTGGAGGACGCGGCCAAATCCTTCTTCCTGTGGCATCCCCATGATCGGCTGACCCGAGGCGGACGTTTCGGCATATTCGTTTTCACCCAACGACAGCAGACCGGTCGGGTTCAGAAAGCGGGCGAGCTCGATGCGGCCGATCTCGGTCGGTTGACCCCCGGTTCCCTGGGTAATCGTGACGATGCCGTCGGGCGAGATGGCAAGATTCGTCGCATCGGCTGGTACGGCGACCCCCGGCAGCACCATGTAGCCGCTGCTGGTGACCAGGTTTCCGCTGTCAGAAATTCCAAAGCTGCCATCGCGGGTGTACGCGGTGGTGCCGTCTGGCCGCTGGACCTGAAAGAAGCCTTCACCTTCGATCGCGAGGTCGAGCGGTCGGTCGGTCTGCTCAGTGATCCCCTGGGAATGCAGCCGCTGTACCGCGGCGACCCGCACGCCTTTGCCAATCTGGATGGCGCTGAGGCTGGTGCTGCCCTGGTAGTCCACTGCCCTCGGGCCCACGACCGTCTGATAGAGCACGTCTTCGAAGTTCACCCGGCTCCGCTTGAAGCCGGTGGTGTTGACGTTCGCCAGGTTATTCGCGATCACGTCGATCATCTTCTGCTGCGCCATCATGCCGCTCGCGGAAGTTCGAAGGCTCGGATTCATGAAATGTTCCTTGTGCTGGTGTGAGCCGGCGCCTGTTGCGCTGGGTTGTCAGGTTCAGGTCTTGCCGACTTCGCTGGTGATCGTAGCCAGGACGCCATCCATGGCCTTGAGTGCGTCGATATTGGCGGAGTATGCGCGCTGAATCGTGACCAGGTCGACCGTCGAGAGCAGCGGGTCCACGTTCGCCTGCTCCAGCGATGCCTGGCGAAGCTGGGTCTTGCCCTCGGGCAAACGACTGAACGGCTGGTCCGTCACGAACAGGTTCGATCCTTCCTTGAGCAGCGCGGTGGGATCGTCCACCGTCACCATCCTGATCCGGCCGGCGACCGCGCCGTCTACCATCACCGTGCCATCGGGACCGATCTCGAGCGCCGCCCCGGAAACCACGATAGGTCCCTGCTCACCCAGGATCGGGTTGCCATGGGAATCCACGATGGTTCCCGCCGCGTCGAGCCGCAACGAGCCTGCGCGGGTAAGCCGGTCTCCATCGGGCGTGTGCGCGATCATGAATCCGGGGCCATCAAGGGCGAGATCGAGCGGCCGTCCAGTCTGAGTCAACGTGCCCTGCTGAAGATCAGTCCGTTCAATCGGGACCGGGAATCGTCCGCCCGCCGCGAGGTGGGCGGTCAACCGCTCCGCCTTGAATCCTTCGGTATTCGCGTTGGCGAGATTGTTCGCCGTGACCTGCTGCAGTTTGAGCAGGTACGAGAGCGAACGAGCGCTGTTGACGAGGCCCCGGATGGTCATGATTTCTTCTCCCCTGTGTACGTCGTTACTGGGTGAAGGGGCAAGGGACATGCCGGGCTTCCCGCGTGATGACTTGATGCCTTAACCACCTGTCGCTTCACGCCTTCCAGAAAATTCCTCACTCGCGCTGACAGCAGCTGCGGCCGGCCGTTTCTTCCGGGGCGGCAAGACCTTCCGCTCGCCGGGTCGCCAGCCAGGAGGGTCCGCACGGCATCCTGCGCCATTCCGGTTTTCCGTGCGATCGCGCTCAATTCGGCGCCACGATTGGCGAGCCGGTGCGCCGCATTCGCGTGGTTCCGAGGGCGCCGACGCGCCCCCAGCACCAAGGCCAGGACCGACAGCACCAGTGCAAGGAGCGTTGCAAGGAGTGGCCAGTGGTTCCCGATCGATGGACCCAGCGATTGCCACGGAAGCCGGGGCAGCGTGCTCAGGACCACGAGAATGACCGATGCCGCGATGACCTGTTTCGCTATAGAGGTTTTCATGCTGGGACCAGGCTGGTGCCGGAGAGGGCTTCACGGAGCCGCCGAAGCGCCGCCGTGCGAATCTGCGAGACTCTCGATTCCGAGATGTGGAGCAGTTCGCCGATCTGGCGAAGGTTGACCTCTTCCAGGAATGAGAGGGTGACCACGAGTCGCTCCTTCTCCGGGAGCTGCTCGAGGACCTGGCGCAGCCGCTGGGTCTGTTCCTCCCGGGTAAGCTTTTCAATCGGGTCGGTCACTTGTTCGTCCGCCAGGATTTCCTGGACCTGGGACCCCCGCCCGGTGACCTGGTTGGCCGGCGCGTCCAGCATCACCGGGGTGCCGCGATCGAGGTCGAGTTCCCACCGTCGGAATGTCTCGAGATCGAGTCCCAGCTCTTCCGCCGTCTCGGCCGCTTCAGGGAGCCGTCCCAGGCGCTGGCTCAGGCGTTCACGAATATCGAGAATCTGTCGTTTACGGCCGCGAGCATTCTTGGGCAACCATTCGCGCTTTCGCAGGTCATCCAGCATCGCCCCGCGAATTCGCGGAATGGCGAAGCTGCTGAACGCGTTGCCCCGGGCCGGATCAAAACTCTCCAGCGCCTGCACCAGCCCGACCGTGCCGGCGCTGACGAGCTCGTTGTATTCGATATGGGCCGGAAGCCGCGGCAGCAGCTGTTTCAGGGCATGATGAACCAGCCCGAGATAGCTATCCAGCAGGCCGGCGCGAGCCGCGATATCGCCATGTCCGCGATAGCGCTCCCACAGGCCATCGACGAGGGACCGCGACCGTTGCGGCGCCGGATTAAACGCGGGGTTCGGCAGACGCGCTGGCATGGGACCTCCCTTCACTCTGAAGTAGATTCGCCGCGGCCTCTCGGAGCCCACCCGGTAATGTCCGCAAGAGCATGCCTGGCGTGGAGACGATACTGCGCATCGCGCCGGTTTCCTTGACCGCCCCGATGTAATTGATCTCTCGATGAAGAAAGCGCTGGCAGGCCAGGTCGAGTCGTTCATACACCGCCGGACCTTCCTGGTCATTCTCCGTGCGGTTGACCAGGATATCGATCGGAAGCGACGGAATCTGCAGCGTAAGAATCTTGATGACGGCGTAGGCATCGCTCAACGCGGCTGGTTCCGGCACCGCGACCACGACCAGCCGCGTGGCCCGCATGGCACACACCCTCACGATGTCTTCCAGGTTTCCTCCAGCGTCGATGACTACCGCGTCAAACTGCGAGTACAGATCGGTAAGCCGGTGGTGCAACCGGGCTCGATCGCTGGCCGTGAGCGCGTGAAGCCGCTCAGCGCCGGATTCAGCCGGCAGCAGCCAGATACCGTCCGCGATCTGGTGCAGCAGGTCCGATGGTTCGGCGTTGCCCTCGAGCAGGTTGGTGAGTCCGGCCTTTCGCCGAAGTCCGAGCAGCACGTGGAGATTCCCCTGGTTCTGGGCTCCATCGACCAGGAGAGTCTTTCTGCCGGTCTCGGCGAGATAGGTCGCCAGTCCGATCGACAAGACCGATTTGCCCACGCCACCTTTCCCGCTGCCGACCACGAAGGCCGGAGTGGCGGCGGGGAGCGGGGGCGGTGTCATGTGCCGCGTTTCCATGTAGGCCCGAAGGCTCGTCGCTTGATCTTTCACACAATCTCCGCAAGTTCGGAAATCCGGCTGGATTCCCGCGTCGGCCAATCCTCGACCCGGGCCAGGTCGCCCGGGACATCCTGTCCATCAGTGCACCAGCGCATCGCCAGCCCGGACGTCACCGCGAGATGTTCCACCGCCGACCATTCGGGAAACTCATCGAGCTTGGTCACAAGCAGGTGGGTGACGCCGGACGCGCGGGCGTCCCGGATGATGCGGGCCGAAAGCTGGGGGTTGAGACTGGCCGGGAGAACCAGGTGTATCTCGTCAGGGTTGAACGTTCTCAGGCAGTCGAGCGTCTCCGAGGCATCAGCGATCTGTCGCGGCCCCCGGCCGGCCGTGTCAACCAGGATGACATCGCAATCCGCCAGGCGGTGCATGATGGCGGGGATATCCCGCGGCTGATACGCCACTTCGAACGGCATGCGGG
>JBDTRF010000053.1:0-15708 GCA_039931815.1 Gemmatimonadota bacterium | reverse complement strand
CATTGCTCCTTCAACACTGGGGTAGGTTCCACCCGGAGGCCGAAGGTTGATCATCCGGCCAAGCTTCCCCTCCTGGTCAATGACGGTGATCCGACGTAACTGGTAGTCATACACCATCAGGGAATCCGCCCGATACGGCCGTATCAGCCCTAACCCCACGAACTCCCCCGGACCTTCTCCCTTCCTTCCAACCGACCGGATGTAGTTACCCGAATCGCTGAAGAGACGAAGCTGGGCTGCGTCCCCTTCCGCAACTATCAGACGGCCATCGGGGAGGCGGAGTACATCCTGGAGCCGGCCGAACTGTTCCCCCGAATCGCCCTCGCTGCCGATATCCATGAGCGGAAGAGAATCGACGGTCCAGCCCGCCGAATCCGTCCAGAGGGGAGCGGTATTCTCGATGACCTGGATCCCAGCGCTATCGCGAATCGTGGCATGAACCACGGTCTGGGGTTGCTCGGCGCAGGCCGCCGTCAGCCACAGCAAGATGGCGAGTCGCTTCATAAATCCTTTTTCTCCTGGAACCAGGGCTGGAAGGAATCTTCGATTTCCTGAACATTAAAGGGAACCTGGGGGTATCACATACAAATCGACCTTCCCGGGTCGCTCTGGCGTAAGTCTCCCAACCGGGCCATTGTCCATACATGAGCGACCGTTTCCTTCGTGTGCTACTGATTGGCGACAACGAGGACGATTTTGTACTGGCCGGGCGCCTGCTGAAAGGCGCCCGGTTTGACCGATTTGAGCTGGAATGGACATCCGACTACGCCCGAGGCCTGGAGGCGGTTCGCACCGGCAGCCATGATGCGTACCTCATCGAACGGGATCTGAACGGTCGGCTGGGCCTGGACCTGGTCCGCGAGGCCGTTCGGGGTGGAAGCACAGTCCCGATGATCCTGCTGACCTCTGCCGCCGATGATGGACTCCACCTCGACGCCCTCCTCTCCGGTTCGGCCGACTACCTCGACAAGAACCGGCTGGACAGCGGACTGCTGGAGCGTTCCATTCGCCACGCGATTGATCGGTCGCAGCATTTCCTCGAGCTGCGCCGAAGCGAAGAGCGATTCCGGGTCCTGGTCGAAAATCTCACCGACGGCATTACCCTCCTCGGACGCGACGGCACCGTACTCTTTGCCAGTCGTTCGACGACCTCGATCCTTGGCTACGAGGTGGCGGAGCTGATCGGGAGAAACGTGTTCGAGTTCATGCATCCGGATGATATGGCGCCGAGTATGCGCCGGTTCTCCGATTCCCTGGGAAAAGCCGGTGCACCGATCACGGCGGAGTACCGTTACCGCCGCCGGGACGGTACCTGGCGGCACATTGAAGCCGTGATGGTCAATCGCCTGGAGGAACCCGCCGTGCGGGCCGTTGTCGCCACGATTCGGGACGTCTCCGAGCGCAAGCAGGGCGAGCGCGGTCTCCTGGAACGGGAGCAGCAGTTCCGGGCTCTATTCGACAGCGCGCTCGATTCCATGGTGCTCGTCGGGGATGACCGTCGCTTCCTCGACGCCAACCCGGCCGCCTGCGAACTCTTCCGACTCCCCCGGGAGACGCTGCTGACCCAGGTCATCGACAGGTTCTGTCCTCCTGACTTCCCGGTGACTGAACGCTGGACATCATTTATCGAGGATGGGGAATTCAAGGGCGATTTTGTTCTCCTTCTCGATTCCAGGACCCGGCGCGAGGTCGAGTTAAGCGCGCGGGCCCATGTGCTCCCCGGACGACACCTGCTCGTGGCCCGCGACGTCACCGAGCGCAACGAGATGGAGAATCGGTTGCGGCAGGCGGCGAAAATGGAGGCCGTGGGTCGTCTTGCCGGCGGGATCGCCCATGACTTCAACAACCTTCTCACCGCCATTCTTGGATGCTGCGAGTTGCTCGGCCTGGAACTTCAGGACCTGCCGGATACCTGGGAGGATCTCGACGAGATCAAGCGGGCTGCCACGCGAGCGGGTGCCCTGACTCAGCAGCTGCTGGCCTTCAGCCGTCGACAGGTGCTGAACCCCAAAGTGCTCGACCTCAACAATGAAGTCGAGGGGATCCGGCGGATGCTTGGTCGTCTCATCGGGGAAGACATCGAGCTGATGGCACGCCTCGATCCGCATACTGGTCGGATTCGGGCAGACCCCAGCCAGCTGGAGCAGATCGTACTCAACCTTGCCATCAACGCCCGCGATGCGATGCCGGAAGGCGGCACCCTTTCAATCGAAACGGGCAACGCCGAACCGCCGGAAGAGTGGGCGAATCCGCCCGAGCAATGCGTCATGCTGACGGTGCGGGACTCCGGCACGGGGATCGACGAAAATATTCAGCCTCACATCTTCGAGCCCTTCTTCACGACGAAGGAGCTGGGCAAAGGTACCGGCCTGGGCCTGGCGACCGTCTACGGAATCGTCAAGCAGAGCGGCGGATATATTACGGTCGAGTCGGCGCCGGGCAAAGGCGCCACGTTTCGAATCTTTCTGCCCCGGGTTGACGGCAGCATCGAGCTCCAGGGCAAGACCGGGCCCCTGGGTGTTCTCGCCCGCGGCTCGGAGACGATTCTTCTGGTAGAAGACGAGGTCGCCGTTCGGCGACTCGCCCGTCGAGTGCTCCGCCAACAGGGGTATGTGGTCATCGAGGCGTCCAGTGGACGCGAAGCGCTTCGGCTCGCCGCTGAGCACCCCTCGCAGCTCGACCTGTTACTCACTGACGTGGTCATGCCCGGCATGAGTGGACCCGAACTCGCGGAACAGCTCAGGAAAGAGCAGCCTTCGCTCAGGGTGCTGTACATGTCGGGATACGCAGACGAGGCGTTAGGGCATCATGGCGTCCTGCGAGACGGTTTGGCGTTCCTTCAGAAGCCGTTCAGCCCTCAGGACCTGACGCGTCGCATTCGTGAATCACTGGGCCCGACTCCCGAGTAGCGGCCGCTCTCCGCAAAGCTCCTTCCGAGATTTTCCCTTTCAGGCTCTCTCGACCCTTCCGTCATTGATCGGCCCGACCATCCCGGATAAAATTCGCTAAGTTGAGAAGGTTGCTGAACAGAGGCTTTGTCCCGGGGAAATCATGTCACGACGCATTGCTCCGCAAATCATATTCGCCATTCTGGTCACCATGGCGTGTACCACGACCGCTGGCGCCCAATCTCAGCATGCAACGGCCAAGGGGTCTCCGGAGGTTGGGTTGCGATTTGGCCGCGATTTCTCGCTGGATAAGTGGGGCGTCGGCGGCCATGTCCTCGTCCCTCTTGCGGGAACCATTGAACTCCGGCCGAGTGCGGACCTGGACCTCGGAATGGACCAACTGGGAGACGCGTACCAGCTGAATGGCGACCTGGCCCTGCGAGGCGCTCGAAACATTGCCTACCTGGGAGGCGGCATCGCCTACGTCCACCGCCAGTTCGACTCGGGCAAAACGAGTGGCACCGGATTCAATCTTTTCCTCGGCTTCAAACCACTCCCGAGACAGGGTTCCCAGATCTATCTCGAAGGTCGCTGGACCCGGGTCAACAGCGAGTCGATCATTCGAGCATCGATAGGCGTCGCATTCCACCTGTAAGTACCACGATGGATTTTGGTTATCGCAATTGTTCAGAAGTTGAGCTCACACTCCAGATGGAGATTTGAAAATGCCAACGAGTACTTCAACCGCCTACTGGGATGGCGGATTCAAAGCCGGCAAGGGTCACTTCAATGCAAAGTCGGGAACCTTTTCCGGCGACTATTCTTTTCGTACCCGATTTGAAGGGACGGGACAGGGCAGCACTCCCGAGGAGTTGCTCGCCGCGGCACACGCCTCCTGTCTCAGCATGGCACTGGCAGCCGGGTTGGAGCAATCCGGCCATCCGGCGACGAGAATCACGACGACGGCTTCCGCGACGATCGAGAAAGTCGGAGACGGATTCAGGATTACCAGGATGAAACTCGAGGTGCTGGGGACGGTTCCCGGTATGGACCAGGCCGCTTTCGGCGCAGCAGCCGAGGCTGCCAAGAACGGGTGCCCGGTTTCCAACGCGTTCAAAGGCAATATGGAGATACAGCTCGAAGCGAAGCTGGGATAGGTTACGGGTGCGGAGTGCGGTTGTGAAGGTAACAGAGGTTGACCAGTCAATGACCGGAGAATGTCGATGAACCTGGTGCTTGGAAGACGCGATCTCTTTACCCGGTTTGCAAAATGGGCATCTCGCACCGCCGGGCAGCCGGTAACCTTCATGCTTGCCGTAGGCGTCCTGTTGGCCTGGGCGATCTCAGGCCCGATATTTCATTTCAGTGATACCTGGCAACTTTTCATCAATACCGGCACTACCATTGTCACTTTTCTGATGGTCTTCCTCATTCAGAACACGCAGAATCGAGACAGTCAGGCGGTGCAACTCAAGCTGGACGAGTTGATACGCTCGCATGAAGGTGCCCATACGGCGCTGCTGAACCTCGAGGAGTTGTCCACGGCGGATCTTGATAAGTTCCACGCCGAGTATCTGAAACTCGCCGCGGAAGCGAGGGAGCAGCTTCGAGCCGGCGGCAGTGATACGGACGTACCCAGGGTAGCGATTCAGGAGTAAGCGGTTCGGTGGGTACCCTGGGATCGAGATCCCTCCCTTCGACCGGATGACAACGGGTACCGCCGTCCGCCTTCATGTTGGCTTTCCCATAAGCGTGGGAAGCATCACTCTCCAGACATTTTCCGCGACCCTGCGGTGCCCCTCAGGTGTCGGGTGAATTCCATCTGCCTGATTGAGTCGATCGATGCCGGCAACCCCCTCCAGGATGAATGGGATGAGGGGAATGTCGTTGGTTCTTGCAAGATCCGGATAGATGGCCACGAACTGCTCCACATAGTCCCGTCCCAGGTTCGGTAAGGCCCGCATCCCGGCAAGAATGATTCGAGTCGTGGGCGATTTCTGGTGCGTACTGTCAATGAGAGACTGGATGTTCCGTTCGACCGACGCGGGGGACTGACCCCGGAGCCCATCATTAGCCCCCGTCTCAATGACCAACACGGCTGGTCGCTGGCGCAAGACCCATCCGATGCGACTCAGGGCCCCGGCCGAGGTTTCTCCACTTACACCCGCGTTCACTACCTGATACTCGAGGCCCGCCGAATCGAGTTTTGCCTGGATCAGCTGGGGATACGCCTGCTCCGGATCGACCCCAAGCCCGGCGGTAATACTCGTCCCGAGAAACACGATCGTCGGCGACTGGTTCGGCGTGCCCTGGGTCGAAGCGGTGTCAGCGGGGCCCGGCGCGGCCTTCCCGGGCCGACCATCCGCGCGACAGCCGACAAAGGCCGTCGCGAGCAGCGCAACAGCTCTCCAACGCCATCTCACTGCGGTGGTCCGCGCCGACCGCCACCAAATCGGGACATTGGGTTCTTGATTGTCTCCGGGACCTTGGCCCACTGTTCGGCGGTCAGAATGTTCTTGAGCTCGCTGGTGACATCCCGCGTAACTTTCATGCCTTCCTGAAACCTGGGCTGCAGCGATGCAAAGAGCCGCTGCGGGTCAGGGGCGGAGCCCGCCTTTTCAAGCTCGGCCTGCAGAGCGCTGATGAGCGCTTCCTGCTTCGCGTCTACTGAATCCGCGAGCAGCGCGATCCTCGATGCCTGCTCCAGTGAAAGCCCAAGTCCGAGCGAGTCCTTGCCGTTGAGAACGGCACGCGCGGGATTGATCCAGGCCTGGCGCAGTCGCGAGAGCATATCCGCCGGGCTGAAGCCTCGTCCACCACCGGGGCCGCCACCGCCACCTCCGCGGCCACCACGAAACTCATCGAGGGCCTGCCGGGCCCGGTCGGGACCGATGGTGAGGCGGGCCTGGATTCCGATCTGGAAAGGCGACCGGATCGCGGTGGAGTTCCCGCCTGTCGCGCCGAACCTGCCGTTTACACTATAGAGGAACGTCTGGGTGTTGGGATCGTATCCGTCCACGAAGAGCAGAGTGGGATCGGGACGCTGGTTCTGACCCCAGCCATGGAGATTGTCGGATCCATGGAACAGCTGGTCCAGCCCGCCCAGCAGGTTCGACGTTACCAGCTGGACCGAGAGTTTTCGATCGAGTCCCCAGAATGAAGGCCGCCAGTTGAACTGCAGGTCCAACGAGGCCTGCCACGGACCGATGCAGCTGTTTCGTCCCGCGATCTGGCCGAGCTGATCCTTGAGGCACGATTGTACCCGACCAGGGGCGGCGCTGATCAGATTCTGAATCCCGCTGGATACCGGGGCTGGCGCGCCGGGTCCAAAGATGAAAGCGCGATCGTTGCGATACCCGTCGCCATTCACATCCGAGCCGATGACTGGAGTAAATGGCGCTCCGGAGTTGAGGCGGGCAATCGTGGTTACCTCGAGAGCGCGCCCGAACGGAATCATGGTGGTGAAAAGAAACCCGTGACGCCGCTGGAAGTCGCTGGACGCCCATTCACTCTGGTTGGGGTTCCCCGCCGTTGTTCCATTGCCAAAGCCGACACCAGTCGACGAGTTGCTGGCATCGGTCAGTGTATACGAGGCATTGAGGATGATGCCTGACCTGGTGATTCCACTGAGTCCCAGGGTCAGCTGCTTCGAGTCTGTTTCCTGTTGGGACCCCACCTCGAGCACGTGGCCGAAGGTCGTGTCCACCCGTGAGCCAGCAAGTCCCACCGCCCCCGTCTGCGGAAAGATCTGACTGGACGGCACAAACACAGGTCGGTTGCCTTCATTCGCCAGGGAAAATGCTGGAGTGGTTCGCAGGTTCAGGTCCTGGAATCCGGTCTGGCTGACTCCGCGGGCATAGCTCGCATCGATCGAGAAGCGGATCAGGCCCGTGAGTGGCCGCTGCACCCCCAATGACCCTCGCCAGGCACGGGGAGCAGCAAAGTCATTGCCGAAGAGGGTGACGTTCCGGAGCGGCTGGACGGTCGAGCCACCTCCGCCGTTGAGGCACGCGGTCGGAATGGTCGACGGGTCCTGCTGAAACGACGTCCAATCCGGGGCAGGAACATCACTGCCGATGCAGACAATCTGGGTCTCCGAAGAGGGGAGACCGGTGGAGCTCACGGCGGCCGCGGAAAGATTGGGCGGAATCTGGCTTCGGAATTCTCCAACGCCACCCCGAACGATCAGGCCGGGTGTCCCCGGCTGATTCGAACCGAGTATGTAGTTGAATCCGACACGAGGGCTTACGTGCTGATCGGTGGGAAACTTGTCGGTCCTCCTGCCAAATACCGAGTCCACAGCCGGGTTGAACCGGGGGGCATCCCCCAGGTCGGTGCCTTCAAACCGGAGTCCGTAAGTCAACTGGAGTGCCCGGCTCAACCGCCAGGTGTCACCGGCGTATAACGCATAGTCCAGGGCAGAGGACTCGCGACGGGTCGGGGCCAGGGTTCGACTGAAGGACGCCGGCTGGTCGGCTTCAAAATCGGCCAGCGAATTGTAGGAGAAGGTTCCGAACTGGTTGGTGGAGAGGATGTCGGATGCTTTCCGCTGATCGAGGAGAGTCCCGATCTTGATCCGGTGCGCTCCGTCTCCCGGAAGCCAGGAGAGTTCATCGGCAGCCTCGAAGGTGGTGGAGCTCGAGCGACTGGGCAGAGACTGGTTCGCGCCGAATGTCAGGGTCGTAATGCCCTGGGTACCGTCAGATAGATCGGAGGCAACCTGAATCCTTCCCGATGGCAGGCGAAGGAAGGGGTCGCCATCGCGCCTGGTTGAGGAGAGGTAGGCCCGCACCTCGTTGATGACCGCAACGCCGAAACGTGAGGTAAGCGTCGCCATGCCGCCACCTCCCGACGTGGAGATCGTCCCGCCAGTCTGAGGAAGTGAAGTGAGCCCGATTCGCGTCGGGTCCTGGCTGGTGCCCTGCCAATCTCCCCGGAGACTCAATGTATGGGCATCGGAGAGCAGGTAGTCCAGCCGAAGGAGCCCGGAGTAGTTGTTGTTGTCCCGATTGGCCGCGTTCGCGTCGGTTGGTGAAAGGCCCTCGGACGACAGCAGCGTCATGAACCGGTCTACGGAGTCGGGGTTGGCGCCGAGTCGCTCCAGGTCGGTGGATGTCGCCGACAGGAGCGACGGCAACCGGTCTGACCGCAGCCGACCCTGACCAGACGCAAAGGCAAACAGTCGATTGTGGATCAGCGGCCCACCTATTCCGCCGCTTAGCGTATTCTGACTCGTGCCCTGGTTAAAAGGCGAATCGGTCGAGCCCACCGACAGCGCCTGGTCTCGCAGGGAATAGTTCGCCGAGCCCTGGACCACGTTACTGCCGCTTCTCGTTGTGACCGCCACCAGCCCGCCACTGAACTGTCCGCGCGCGACATCGTAGGTATTGGTGACGACGCGGGTATTCCGAATTCCATCCTGGGGAACCAGGCCCGTTCCGTACAGCAGCCCATCGAGGGTGAGCGCGTTGGCGTCGGGACCAAGCCCGGCGACCGAGAAGGCCGCGGCCGAGCTGTCGGTGCCCGCGAGGGAAACCACGCCCGGAACCAGCGCCGCAAGGTTGTTGAGGTCGGTCACATCGAGCGGAAGACGGGAGAGGTTATCCGCGGAGAAGGACCGCTCGGACGATCCCGGAGTCGGTGGATCGGGGACGGTGACTCTTCGGCGATCTCCCCGGACGGTAATCTCTTCCAGCACGACGGCATGGGGCGCGAGGCCGGCGTTCCACACCAGGCGGTCTTCTTCGCCCAGGCGGTAGAGCATCTGGGTCGCCGCGCTCATCCCCATGGCCCGGGCAGTCATGCGATACTGGCCGCCGCCATCAGTGAACAGGATCGTGTACCGACCGTTCTGATTGGTCGTAGCCGACCGGGTCACCTGGGTCTCCAGCGAGAAGGCCTCGACCGTCGCCTCCTGCAGAGGGCGGCCCGCCGAATCGCTGATCACGCCCGTAATGATGTCGGTTGCGGTGCCGATTTGCGCGAACCCGGGGGAGGTACTGAGAAGGGAGAACGACAGGATCGTCAGGAAGGCTGCGCGCATGGCCATTTTCGAGAGGGTGAAACCCGTTCCTGCTGGTCGATGCCTATACGCCCCGATTCCGATTGACGTTGAGCCTTTTCCCCACGGCCGGGTATCATTCACCCGCCACCCGGTGGATTCGCCCCGGGGCACACATTCTATCCGGTCTTGCAGATGCTGCGCTGTGAATCGCTTTCTCAAACATACCTCTCTGGCGGCCGGGAGCTGACCGTCCTCGAGGATATCAGCTTCGAGCTGGACGATGGTGGCTTCCTCGCGATTGTCGGCCCCTCAGGAAGTGGAAAGAGTACGCTGCTGGGGCTGCTGGCCGGATTGGACCAACCCCGGCGGGGGCGGGTCCTGCTCGAGGGCCAGGACCTGGCGGTCCTGAGCGAGGATGATCGCGCCCGGCTCCGTGGGCAGAAGGTGGGATTTGTCTTCCAGTCGTTTTTGCTGATTCCTACCCTTACCGCCCGGGAAAACATCCAGGTGCCACTGGAACTCCAGGGACAGGAGGCCGGGGCCCGCGCGGACGAATTGCTGGAACGGGTTGGACTGAGCGACCGAAGTCACCACTACCCGGCCCAGCTCTCCGGTGGGGAGCAGCAGCGAGTAGCACTGGCCCGTGCCTTCAGCAATCGACCCCGGATCCTGTTCGCCGATGAGCCCACCGGCAACCTCGACGCCGCGACGGGGGCGACCGTCATCGACCTCATGGCTCAGCTCAACCGGGAGCTGGGGACGACGCTGGTCCTCGTCACCCACGACAACGACCTGGCTTCGCGGGCCCATCGGATGATCCGACTGGCGGACGGCCGCATGGCCGCGGACAGCCGCGGATGACCCGCTTCGGATTTGTCCTTACGATGGCGTGGCGAGAGAGCCGGGTCGCACGCGGCCGGCTCCTTTTTCTCACTTCCGCGATCACCATTGGGGTGGGCGCTCTCGTCGCCATCAATTCCTTTACGACCAATCTTCGCGCGACCGTCCGGGACCAGGCGCAGTCTCTGCTGGGCGCCGACCTGGCGATCACCGCCCGCGGCGGCTTCTCGGCCAGGGCCAGCGCACTCATTGACACGGTCGCCGCGTGCTCCAGTGATCCGTGCGCCGCGATTGCGAGCCTGACCAACTTCTCAGGCATGGCCTATGTGCCCCGCACCCAGGGGACTCGGCTGGTGCAGGTTTCGGCGATCCAGGGCGCGTATCCCTTCTATGGAAAGATTCGCACACAGCCCGAGAACGCCTGGAGCGAACTGCAGGAAGGGCGCAGAGTCGTCGTAGATCCATCCCTGCTGACGGCCCTGAACGCCCAGGTGAGAGATAGCCTGGCCCTGGGCGAGGCTCGCTTCGAGATCAGTGGAACGCTGGTCGAAGTGCCGGGAGACGTGGGGATTCAGGCCGCCTTTGGGCCTCGCGTATTTATCCCCGCGCGCTTCCTCAAGGAGACACAACTTCTCCAGCCGGGTTCGCGCGCCGAGTATGAGCGATATGTGAAGCTGGCGACGGGAGATCCGCAGGCCGTGGCGCGCCGGCTCCGGTCCGCGCTTACGGCGGAACGTGTCACCGTGCGCACGGTCGAGGATGATCGGCGGAACCTCGACCAGGCCCTCGATCAGCTCGGCCGGTACCTTGGGCTGGTGGCCCTGATCGCGCTGTTGCTCGGCGGACTGGGCGTGGCCAGCGCGGTGAATGTTTTCATTCGAAAGAAGATCGATACGATTGCCATTCTCCGTTGTCTGGGCGCGACAGCAAAGCAGCTCTTTGGAGTCTACCTGCTGCAGGCTGGAGCGATGGGACTGGTCGGGAGTGTGGCGGGTGCGATCCTGGGGGTACTTCTTCAACTGCTGTTGCCGAGGGTGTTCGCCGGCTTCCTCCCGGTCGAGGTCGGGTTTTCCGTCTCGTGGTCGGCTGTAGCCACGGGTATCGGCACCGGCGTCCTCGTTTCCGTCGTCTTTGCGCTCCTGCCGTTGCTGGCGGTCCGTCGAGTCTCGCCGCTGGTCGTGCTTCGGCGGGACTACGACCAGGTCCTGGCGACGCGGCGGGACGGCTGGCGCTGGCCGGTCTACCTGATTCTCGCCGCGTGCGTTGTCGTCGTCGCCGCATTGCAGGTGGGCAGTCTTCTCTCCGGTGCCTTCTTTGCGGCCGCGATCGGGCTGGTGCTCGCCGTCCTCGCACTGGCCGCGCTCACACTCATCCGTTCGCTTAGAAAATGGTTTCCCCACCGGCTTCCGTATCTCTGGCGCCAGGGCCTGGCCAATCTGTACCGTCCCGCCAACCAGACCCTCACCGTGGTCCTCGCACTCGGCTTCGGCGCGTTTCTCCTGAGCACCCTATACCTGGTGCAGACCAACCTGCTCCGGGAGTTTCGCTTCGGCTCGAGCGGCCCCCGGCCGAACCTGGTGTTGTTCGACATCCAGCCGGAGCAGCGCAAACGGGTGGAAGAGACCTTGCGCCGGGCGGGGTACCCTCCGGGTCCCGCTGTACCGATTGTGCCGATGCGGATTCTCTCGGTCAAAGGAAAGCCCGTGAGTCGGATTCTCTCTGATTCAGCTCCGATCGGCCCGGACGGGGAGCCGCTGGGCCGCTGGGCGTTCAGGCGGGAGTTTCGATCGACCTATCGGGACAGCGCGGTTCCGTCGGAGAACAAAATCCTGGGAGACTGGTGGAAACCGGGAGCGGGAGACACCGGGGTTGTTCCCATTTCTATCGAAGTTGACGTCGCCGGTGAGTTGGGGATCACGGTGGGGGATACCATGGTGTGGGATGTCCAGGGGGTGCCGGTAACCGCCAGGGTGGCCAACCTGCGCGAGGTGAATTGGGCCAGGTTCGAGCCCAATTTCTTCGTTGTCTTTGCCGAGGGGCCGCTCAACGCGGCGCCGCAGATGTTCGTCTCACTGACGCGGATTCCCGATGCAGCGGAGCGGGGGCGGGTCGAGCGCCTCGTGGTTGAACAGTTTCCCAACGTGACCGCCATTGATCTGAGCCAGCTGCAGGCTTCCATCGAGGGCCTGCTCGACAAAGTGGTGCTGGTCGTTCAATTCATGTCGCTCTTCAGCCTGGCAACCGGGGGAGTCGTGCTCGTGGGGGCAGTGGCGACCAGCCGGTTTCAGCGGGTCAGGGAAGGCGTCCTCCTCAAGACGATCGGCGCGACTCGACGGCAGATTCTTCAGATTCTCCTGGTCGAATATTTCTGCCTTGGGTTGGCGGGGGTATTGACCGCGTTGATGCTGTCCTGCGGCGCCGGCTGGCTGCTCATGAAGTATCTCTTCGAGAGTCCGTTTCGACTTCCCATTGTTCCACTGGGACTCCTGGGCCTCGGTGTCGTGAGCCTCACTATTGTTATTGGGCTCCTCAACAGCACGGAGATTTTCCGGAGGCCGCCGCTGGAGGTGCTGCGAACGGAATGAAGAAAGTAAAAGAAAGTGGGAGAAAGGAAGACAAAGCAGCACAAAGAAACGGCACGCTGAAAAGCTGACAAATCAGGGCAGTTTCTTCCATTCTGTTACTTTTGTTTCTTTGCATTGCGTCGCTCTACTTTCCATTCCCGCGGCCCATTATCTTATGCGGTCATAACGGAATAGCTCACAGCGAGGGGTGTCATGCTTGCAATCGATCTGCGAGGTAAGCGCGTGCTCATCGCCGGCGTCTCGGACGACGGCGGTTTCGGGTTTGCCATCGGCAAGGCCATGGCCGAGGCGGGCGCGTCAATCTGCGTGGGAAGCTGGCCTCCAGCGCTGGGGATATTTCACAAGCTGCTGGAGCGGGGCAAGATGAACGAATCGCTCCAGTTGAGCGATGGGCGGAAGCTCGAGTTTGAGCGGATCTATCCCCTCGATGCCGCCTATGATGTGCTGGAAGACGCGCCAGCCGAAGTCCGCGAGAACAAGCGGTACAAGGAAGTCGGCGATTTCAGTATCCAGGGAATGAAGGAGCGCCTCCGGGCCGACTTCGGCGAGCAGGGAATCGACATCGTGGTGCACAGCCTGGCCAACGCTCCGGAAGTCCGGAAGGCGCTGATCGACACCAGCCGCCAGGGATATCTCTCCGCCTTGAGTGTGAGCGCCTACAGTAACATCTCCCTCATTCGGGAGCTATCACCGATGATGCGGCCGGGGGGCAATTTTCTCTCATTGAGTTATATGGCCGGGGTGCGGGTCATTCCCGGATATGGCGGCGGAATGTCCAGCGCCAAGGCCGCCCTCGAAGCGGACACCCGGACGCTGTCCTTTGAAGCGGGGCGGCGCTATGGCGTCAGGGTCAACGCGATTTCGGCCGGCCCCTGGGCCTCACGCGCGGCATCCGCTGTGGGATTCATCGAGACGATGATCGACTACGCCGCCAGGAATTCTCCCCTGCCCCGCCCGATTCACGCCAACGACGTTGGCAATACGGCTGCGTTTCTCTGCAGCCCGCTCGCCGGGGCCATCACCGGCTCAGTCGTCTATGTCGATTCCGGCTTCCATGCCATGGGAATGGGAGTACTGGGCGATCCGGCCTAGAGGACCGATCAGGACGACGAACAGTTAGCTGACTGGTGACTTTGGCGGCCCGACCATCCGGGTATCATCGCATTATCCACTTTTCACCTGCGGACCATGGCCCACTCTGTTTTTCGGCCTGACCTCCTGCGAGGGCAGGTTGCCCTCGTCACCGGGGGCGGCACCGGCATCGGCAAGGGGATCGCTGAAAGCCTGGCGCGTGCCGGCGCCGACGTGGTGATCGCCAGTCGAAAAATAGAGCGGCTGGAGGAGACCGCGTCCGAGCTGCGACAGTTCGGAACCCGGATCGTCCCCCTTCCCACCAATGTGCGAGAACCCGAAACGTTGCGGAACACCATTGACTCAATTGTTTCCCAATTGGGCCGCCTCGACATCCTGGTCAACAACGCCGCCGGAAACTTCTACGCCCCCTCGGCCACGCTGTCGGCCAACGCCTGGAAAGCCGTGGTGGAAACCGACCTGTACGGAACGTTTTTCTGTTGCCAGGCCGTGTACCCGATCATGAAGCAACAGCATCGGGGGCGCATTGTCTCGGTGTCAATGACGCTCCATTACCGCGGCTGGCCCCAGATGGCCCACGCGACAGCGGCGAAAGCTGGGATCGATGCGCTCACCAGGACCCTCGCGCTCGAATGGGCGCCCGACGGAATTCTGATTAATGCTGTCGCTCCCGGGCCAATCCCGACCGAAGGGGTAAAGAAAGCATTTATCCAGCCTGCCGGCACCTCCGATTTATTCAATGAAGACGATCCCGCGGCTTCACCCCCGGCGGGCCGACTGGGAACCCCCAACGACATTGGCGAGATGATTACCTACCTTGTCAGCCCGGCTGGCGATTGGATAACCGGCTCTATCATCGTCGTGGACGGAGGGGCGTGGCTTAAGGGGCGCTAAAGCGGAACGGCGGGCCGAAGGTACTCACGACTTGCATATTCGCAATTGGCGTGCATGATACTCTTCACCTTTCACCTTCCCTTCCGGGAGTTCCGATGTTCCTCGGTCACTACGGAGTAGCTTTCGCCCTCAAGCGAACTGAGCCGCGCCTTTCGCTCGGCACCCTGTTCCTCGCGGTATTCCTGGTCGACCTCATGTGGGGAATCTTTCTCATCACTGGATGGGAACAGGCACGCATCAATCCCGAGCTGACCCGGCTCACGTCCATCGAGTTTCTGAGCTTCCCGTACAGCCACGGCCTGCTGGCAGGAGTGCTCTGGGCGGTGCTGGCCGCCGCCATCACCTATTCATGGCCCACTCGCGACACCAGCCGGCATCACTGGATCAAGGCGGCCATTGTCGGGGGCGCGGTCCTCTCCCATTGGTTCCTGGATCTTGTCGTTCACCTGCCAGACCTTCCACTCATCAACGATGAATCACGCAAAGTGGGGTTTGGACTCTGGCGGAGCCTGCCGCTCACTCTCGTGGTCGAAGCGCTGGTCTTCTTCGGTGGTGTGGTGATATATGCGCAATGGCGTCATCGCGGAGGCAACACCAGGCCTGGACGACTGGGCGTGCTGGTTGGGGTTCTGATTGCGATCTACGCCGCGAGCATTCTGAGCCCGCCACCATCCCGCATGACGATGGTCGGCATCATGTGCATCGTTGGCAGCCTGGCCCTTGTCGCCATGGCGGTATGGGTTGACCAGCGGGCCCAGCCGGTCGCGGCGGAAGCCAGGGGCCATGCCCCATCGAAACGAAGTCATCGCAAGGCGTGACCCTCGCTTTCAGTTATCACTGAAGGAAAAAAACCATGGATCGAACCTTTGCGTTCGCCGGTTCCGTCTCCGCATTCATCGCGGTTGCCGCTGGCGCCTTTGGTGCCCACGCGTTGAAACGCTCATTGAGCCCGGAGAACCTCCAGGCATTTGAGACCGGCGCGCGATACCAGATGTACCACGCCTTCGCCTTGTTCGCCGTTGCGTGGGTAGCGACTCAGTCTCCCGGGTTGGCAGCGACCTGGGCCGGTCGACTTTTCATCGTCGGAACCATCCTCTTCTCCGGAAGCCTGTACCTGCTCGCCCTCACCGGCGTCACCCGCCTGGGTATCATCACGCCGTTTGGCGGCCTGGCACTGCTGGCGGGATGGGTCTGTCTCGCTTTTGCGGTCAAGCCTTCATGATACGGGAGAATCGCTGATCTCCGCCGCCCCGATCGTCGTGGGTTATCGCGAGCTGCTCGAGCGGATCGATGCGTGGTTTTCTGAGGCATCCGGACGAAATCCTGGCGTCATTCCCTGCCACCCGGGGTGCAGTCAGTGTTGCTACGGGCCATTTGATATTTCGGTCGCGGATGTTCTCCTGCT
>JBDTRF010000052.1:0-15896 GCA_039931815.1 Gemmatimonadota bacterium | reverse complement strand
GTGCGAAGGCGCTGACACAGCTTTGTTTCATGTGGACGTCCTCCAAAGGCGTGAACACAGAATTACTGCCGATCCTTCGGCCTGCAAGCACACGCGCCCCAGCAGTCCAAGCCTGGGAACGGAATGCGACACCGTTGAACACGACCTGCGGTGAGGAGAAGAGAGGTGTTGGGTCTTTTGGGACCACTCGGAGTCCGATCGCGGCCCGATCGGACGAGGACAATATGGAGCGACAAAAATCGTGTGTCAAGGAACAGTCACGTTTCAGCCCCGTTCCACCCCATCCTCGTAACTCTCTGGAACGATACGAGATGACCGTAGTCGGGCGGAATCAACCCGCCTTCCGCCAGGCCTGAAGGAAATCATATCATGCCAATGGATCACCTGCCGCCTTCATTATTATATAGGGCACACAGCGGCAGAAAGAGGCCGATGAATCCTCAAATTTGATCGCCGGGGAGCGAGCCGGGAAGCTGATGTCAGGGTCGGTCGCGCGATCAGTGAGTCGGACTACGACCTGTCAAACCCGAACATTGGCCCATTAAACTCTGACAATCAGATCTCGCTGAATCTGTTTGGGAGTGACCAGCGGACCGTCGGCGGCAAGGTGCACATTGATTTCGCTACGGATCCCAAATCGGCCTGGAAGGTAAATGCCCGGTTCGACTGAGAACCCGACACCCGTCAACAGCACCCGGTCGTCGTGGGTCTCGAAGTCGTCGAGATGAGGACCCGAGCCATGCAGGTCCCGGTCGATGGAGTGCCCCGTGCGATGCACGAAGAAATCGCCATACCCCGCATCGATAATGACGCCTCGCGCCGCCCGGTCCAGCTCGTAGCCCGCGACCGCTTTCCCCTGCCCTAACCCCACTCGCAGCCGATCAACAGCCGCATCACGCGCGTCACGCACTGTGCGCCAGACCGTCTCAACTTCCTGGGGGACCCGTTCGCCGGCGAATCCCATCCACGTCTGGTCAGCGAAAACCGTATCGCGACTGCGCCCGCCCCACAGGTCGATCAGGATCACGTCGTCCGCTCTCAGCTCGGCATCGGCGCCGCGCTCAGGTTCATAGTGCGGATTCGCCGAGTGGGGTCCGAAGCCCACGATCGGAGGTGAACTCAAGACCAGCCCACCCCTTTCCATCGCCTTGATAACGGAAGCCTGAAGGTCGGTTTCGCGAAGTCCCGTCCCGGCCTGGTGGACGGCGCGCGCGAGCGCCTCGCGGGCCACCGTGGCCAGCACCTCAGCCGCAAACTGATGATCGGCCAGCTCGACGGCACTCCACCCCGACGCGAAGCGAGTGACCAGCGGCGCTGAGGGAACCACCCTGGCGCCCAGTCGCGTGAGGAGGTCGACCACGCCGAACGGGACCCGGTCGAGGTACGGTACGGCGTCATCGGGCGAGATCTCCATTGCGATCGTCTTCCCGGCGACAATGCTGCTCAACGCCGCGTGAAGCTCCTGGTGTCGTGCATAGGGCAGCACCGTGCCGGGAAAGCCGGCCAGCGGCTGAAGCTCGATCTTGTGAGCCACGGCGACCATTTCACCCTCAGCCGGGAGCCAGGCAAACAAGCGACGGGTGGCCATGCCGCCCAGGCCGAGCACCCGGGCCGCGACAGGATTCACACCGTGAAAATCAAAGAGGAGCCAGCCGTCGGCGCCGAGCTCCTTCAGGGTCGAGCGAAGGGTTGTTCGATCCAGCGTGGCCAGCGTACTCACTCATAGCCCCCGGTGTGGGTTCCCCGCCATTCGCACACCGTGTCTCCCCGGGAGCGACAGCGTTCGTGGTTCATCACTCCTTCGAATCCGATCTGATAGCGAAGCAACTCCCCCAGCGCCGCGCCGTAAAAGGCACACCCCTTTCCCGACCGAGCGACCTCCGCGGAGAGCGGGGATTCGACCTTTGCAGCGGCAACCACCCCGTGCATCGTGAGCTCGGCGCCCAGGATTCGCCTGGCGGCGTTGCTCGCGCGACGGATTCCTACCGCGCGACCAACGAAACCGGGGGTGCTCGCCACCAGGTTTCCGACGGGGAACTTTCCCCCCTTGAGCCCGTGTCGCGCGGCCCGCCGGCCGCCATCGGCGAAAATGAGCCCTGCGTCGGGCCGGCGATCGACCAGCCGGAAGACGGACAAGGCTTCATCCATCGGAACTCGAGCATCCTTCCGGGCCGCCTCGGCATACCTCGCGATCTGGGCCGCGACAGTTGGACTGAGTCCGAGTCGCTTGGAAACCATCTCACCGGCAAGCTCTTCCAGCCCGTCTTCGACCGGCGTATCAAGGTTACGAATTGCTTCCAGAAGGCTAAGCGGAATAATGGCGTGAACGGCGAGTTGGTCGGGCACAGATTCGCAATGTTCCGGGGCGGAATGAGATGGAATTCTAGCGGCACGTGGGGGTCGGCGGAAGGCGGCGGAACGGCCCATGAGGTAACCCGTCAGGATTGTTGCGGCCCAGGTCACGAATTTCTGATACGGCATCATTGTTTGAGGCTAATCTCGACCGTCACCCAGGATTCAGATCATCTGAGGCAGTCACACATAATTGAGAACCGCAATTGGTGATGCCCTCCCCCCCAACCATTCCGCCTTACCGCCCTACCACCCTACCGCCTTACATTACATCCATGGATGCCGCCACGACTCGCCGCACTTCGTTCGATCTGGAGATCCTGCCCCAGCTGGATCTGCTATATCGAGTTGCCCTCCGCTATACCGGGGAACCGGCCAAGGCGGAGGACCTGGTGCAGGACACCATGCTCAAGGCGTATCGGGCCTGGGAGCGCTTTCAGCCGGGAACCAGCGCGCGGGCCTGGTTGTTGGCGATCTTACGGAACACGTTCATCAATCTTTACCGCCGGGAAAAACGGGAACCGGTCGCGACCGACCTGGACCAGATCGAGACCCACCCTCAATACCGACCAAGCGATGCCAGCGACCCTGAAGGTGAATTTTTCGACAAGATTGTGGATGAAAGAATTCTCCAGGGCCTGGACACCCTGGCCCCGGAGTTCCGTGAGGTCATGGTGTTGAGTGACGTCGAAGGATTGCCTTACGCCGAAATCGCCCAGGCGCTCGGCATCCCGATCGGGACGGTCAAGTCCCGGCTCTTCCGGGCTCGCAAACTGATGCAGGCGAACCTGTACAACCACGCCGTTGAGATGGGATATATCAACCCGCGGAGCCAGGCATGACAGCCCAGGTTGATTGTGAACGGGCACTCGCCCTTCTCGTTGATTTTCTGAAGCACGAGTTGCCGGCCGATGTGGCCACCGCAGTGGAACAGCATCTGGAAGCCTGCCGACCCTGTGAGCAGCACGCCCGCTTCGAGGCCAAATTTGTGCTCGTGATCTCCCAGCGACTCAGGGAAGAGAGCTGCCCGGCCAGGCTACGCGCCCAAATCCTCAATGCACTCAATCACGAGGACTTGTCCGGATGAAGGCCTGACGTCCGATCTATCCGCCCATCCGTTGCCAGCCCGACTCCTGTCCCGGTTTACCAGATCTGTGACTCCCTCCCCTGCCATCGCCGTTTTCCTCAGCCTTCTCGTGAGCCTCGCGGGCTGGCGGGCCAGGGCACTTACGGCGCCCGGGGCGGTGTTCGCGGTCTCCATCGGAGTGGCGATTCTCCTGGGCGCGGGGTGGGCCGGCGGGGCCGCGCTCCTCGCATTCTTTGCCGGAAGTTCGGTCATCTCCGCCGCGCCTGATCCGGCCCATCGAGACCTGGACGCTAAGGGGACGCAACGCGACGCCTGGCAGGTGCTTGCGAATGGCGGAGCCGCCGCACTGCTCGCGATCGCGGGGCTGTTACTCCCCGGCCCGGGGATCTGGGCTGTCACGACCAGCCTGGCCGCTGCCGCGGCGGATACCTGGGCCACGAGCATCGGAGCCCGAAGCGCGTCATGGCCGCGCGACCTGCTGACGGGACAGCCTGTGCCACCAGGAACCAGTGGCGGCGTCACCAGCATTGGCTCATTGGGAGCAATCGCCGGAGCGTTAACCGTGGCGTCCGCTGCGGCAGTTGTATCCGGAAAACCAGGGCTCGTGGTCGCCGGGGTATTGGTGGGAACCGCCGGTATGTTTGTCGACTCAATCCTGGGATCGCGGTGGCAGGCGCGATTTCATTGTCCCAGCTGCAAGCTGACCTGTGAACGGCCCGTTCACCGATGCGGTACGAAGGCAGTCCATTCTGGAGGCTGGCGCAGACTCGACAACGATACCGTAAACGCGCTCGCCACCCTGGCGGCTGGCCTGGCTGGCTGGGGTATCGGCTTAGCGTGGGGTGGATGAAGGAATTTGACTGATCGGACGTTCAGGCGAATTGATATCCACTTCTCAACCAATAGGTGTACCCTTTAAGTATGGCTCAACTTCCGCTTTCCCGGCCGACAGCTTCGGCCTCGCTGATGCTTCTATTTCTGCTTCTGCTCATCGCGGGATGCGGAGGGGATTTGCGCGACCCGACAGGGTTGGAGGGCTTTCCCAACCCACCCGGCGGGGGCACTGGAACGACAGGCGGTGGAGGTGGAGGAGGAGGACCGACCGGATCCAGTGCTCTCATCGGGACCTGGCAGGCTGTCTTTGTCATTCAACTGGACACCGATGTTCAACGACAGACAACAACGTGGAGCTTTGGAACTCGCGGCAGTTGCCATCGCACGGTTGAAATCTTTTCCGTCCTGGCGGACCAGACCTTTACCACTGAATCCGACTGCGCATTTGTGGTCGGCGCCCACGATGTAACCATTACCTATGCCGGGAATACGGCTTCGGCGACCTTCCAATGGTCGTTGGCGAATTTCTCCCGCGACAGACTCGTGCTGGATGGAATCACCTACGACCGAATCCATTAGTATTCCAGTGCCGGGCTCCGAGCCCCAGCACGAGCAGGGCCCGTCTTCCCTCACATCCGATGTACTCGTCGTGGGCGCTGGTCCAGCTGGCAGTGCGTCAGCCTATCACCTTGCCCGGGCGGGATACCGGGTGACCATCGTTGACCGATCTGGTTTCCCCCGCGACAAGCCCTGCTCGGAGTATGTCGGCCCGGGTGCCGTAGCCTTGCTGGATCGGCTCGGTGTCACTCCCACCCTGCGCGCGCGGGGGGCGGGCACGCTTAACGGAACTTCGGTGATCGGTGCCCGAGGATCCCGGCTCACCGGACAGTTCGCGCTCGCCAATCCACTCTGCCCTGGCGCAACCGGCCTTTCCGTCTCTCGGGTTATTCTCGACGCGTGCCTCGTGGAACGGGCCATCAGCGCGGGTGCCCGTTTTTTCCCCGGTCTGGCGGTGGACGACCTCCTGAGTGAAAACGGTCAGGTCACCGGGGCCCGTGTCCGGGACGGGACCGGTCAGCTTCTCACCATGCGGGCACGGGTGGTGATTGGAGCGGATGGGATTCGTTCCATTGTCGCGCGAAGGATCGGAGGGATGAAAACGGGGTTTCCTCGTCGGCTGGGCTTCGTGACCCATGTCCGGGGCGTTTCCGGACTGGGATCCTTGGCGGAAATGCACGTGGGACCTGCGGGATATGTGGGATTGAATCCGCTCGGCGCCGACGTGACGAACGTCGCCCTCGTCGTGCCCGCGCGACGCGCCCTCGAATCAAAAGGTCGAGTTGACGCCTTTTTTTTCGAAGCCCTCGAATCGTTTCCCGGTGTCCAGGGAAGAATTCCCCGCCTGGGCCGCCTCAAGCCTCTCATGGCAACCGGGCCGTTCGGCATCCACGCTCGCAAGGTTGTCGCCAACGGAGTCATGCTGGTTGGTGATGCGGCCGATTTTTTCGATCCGTTTACCGGAGAGGGCATTTACAGCGCGCTCAAAGGGGCAGAACTCGCGACCGCGATTCTGATCGAAGCCCTGCGGTCCCCCGCCCTGGTGACCGCCGATCGGCTCAAGTCGTATCGTGGTGCCCGGCGCCACGCGTTTGGGGGTAAATGGGCCGTTGAGCGGCTCATAGGTTACGGCATGCTCGCCCCGGCGCTGTTTGATCGTGCCGTAAATCGGCTCGCGCGACGAGGAAAGATGGCCCACACGCTGATCGGAGTTACCGCCGACTTTCTTCCGGCCCGTGAGGTGCTGAACCCACTGTTCCTCTCGCGTATGGTTTTATAGGCTCACGGGTATACCGTTCAGGCGCGGTCGGTCCCCGGTTCACGGTTCTGGTTTCTTACACCCAAGTGTCCGATGAGTGACGTTGAGTCCGCTCGATTTCGTCAATTGCTGGGTCGGTTTGCCACCGGCGTCACGATCGTGACCGCTACCGACTCCCAGGGAAACCCGGCCGGCATGACGGCGAATACCCTGACCTCCGTCTCGCTGGTGCCACCGCTGATTTCGGTGTGTATCGACCGGTCAGCGGATATGCACAGCACCCTGGAGCACGCCCGAGCCTTCGCCATCAATGTCCTGGGGACAGACCAGGAAGCGCTGTCCCGCCGTTTTGCGGAGGAAGACTCTGGTCGGTTCGAAGGAGTGGGATTTCGCCGCACCGAGGGCGGGGCGATCGTCCTCGAAGGAGCGCTGGCCCATATCGAATGCGAGCGCTATGCCCAGTATGAATCCGGCGATCATTCGATCTTTCTCGGACGCGTGGTCGGGGGAGAAACCAGCGAGGGCGAGCCCCTGCTGTACTATCGCGGCGGCTATGCCAGCCTGGCCCGCTGAATGAGCGAACTCGCAACCACGTCCGTCGGTGTCGAGTTGCTCGACGATCCTTCGGCCGACCCTGACATCGTCCGTGGCTCACTGCATCATATTACCCGGGCCAATCGCTGGTTTGGCGGGGTCGGTGCCTTCATCTTCGGACTGCGGCAGGTGCTGAACGGCGTGTCCAGCACCACGCCGCTCACCCTGTTCGATGTCGGTACCGGCGCTGGTGATCTCCCACGGGCGGGCGTCCGGTGGGCTCGGCGGCGAGGGTACTCGATTCGGCCCCTGGGATACGATCGCAGCGTTGCGGCGGCCCGTCTCGCCCGCGACAACGGCGTGCCGACTGCGGTGGGGTGTGCAGGAACGCTTCCGCTGGCCGATCGCGCGGTCGACGTGGTGCTGGTAAGCCAGGTCATTCATCACCTCCGGCGGGATGCCGCGCTTCGCCTCCTGGTGGAGTGCCACCGCGTCGCCCGAATGGGTGTCATCGTGTCGGATCTCGAGCGCTCTCGCCTTGCCATGGCCGGATTCTGGGTCGGATCACGGGTCCTCGGCTTTGACGCCTCGACTCGCGCGGACGGTATCACCTCGGTGCGCCGCGGGTACCTGCCTGGTGAATTCCGTGCTCTGTTTGCCGACGCCGGTCTCGAGGCGAGAACGTTTCGGCGGCCGGCGTTTCGGCTGGTCGGGGTCTGGCGACCAGCGTCATGAGAACGGTGGACTTCCTCCAGATGAAAGCACCGGCGGAGGAGGTGTTTCGCGCCGCGTCCGAGGTCGAGCGCTGGCCGGAGTGGCTCGCGCACTATCGCTGGGTGACCATGCGGGAACGGAGCGCGGAGGGCGGAATCGTCGAGATGGCTGCCTGGCGACCGTTCGGCATTGCGCGGTACCCGACCTGGTGGGTTTCCCGCATGGAGATCGACCCGGCACGCCTGGAAGTCCGCTATCGCCATATCGAGGGGATTACCCGGGGAATGAATGTGGTATGGCAGGTGGTCTCCCAGGGGAGGGAAACGGCGGTGACGATCGTGCACGAGTGGCAAGGTCCCCGCTGGCCATTTGTTGGTGGCGTGGCCGCGAATCTCGTCATTGGCCCTGTCTTTATTCACGGTATTGCCTCGCGCACCCTCGCGGGAATTGCCCGGTTCGTGGAGCGTAATCATGGTTGAGCAGCGTCGAGTTGTCGTTACCGGTATTGGAGTGATCACCCCCATTGGCATTGGGCGCGAGGCCTTCTGGAACGGTCTTCGGCGCGGGCAATCTGCGGTCAAGGAGATCACCCGGTTTGATCCCTCGCCATTCAAGTCTCGCATCGCCGCCCAGGTCGATGATTTTCACGCTTCCGACCACGTGGAGGATCGCCGAGCCAGGCGGCTGGATCGATTCTCCTTGTTCAGTATTGCCGCATCGAGGCTTGCCCTGGAGGACGCCGAACTGGATGCTCGGGCGCAGGACCCGGACCGGATGGGCGCCATGATGGGCACGGCTCTGGGCGGTGTGGCGGAGGCGGAATCTCAGCACCATGCCTACATGCGCGGAGGGGTGAGGGAGGTGGATCCCTCGCTGGCTCTCAAGGTTTTCGCCGGCGCATCGAGCTGCAACGTGGCGATTGAATTCGGCTGCACCGGCCCCAACTCCACCAACGGAATGAGCTGTGCGTCCGGCACGATTGCGATCGGCGACGCGCTACGCTGCATTCGGCGTGGTGAGGCCGACATCATGCTCGCCGGCGGCGTCGAGGCTCCACTCGCCCCACTCAGCTTTGGCGCCTTTGCCATCATTCGGGCAATGTCCACTCGAAATGCCGACCCGGCCAGCGCCAGCCGGCCTTTCGATGCGGATCGAGACGGGTTCGTCATGGCGGAAGGCGCGGCCGTGCTGTGCCTGGAAGAACGATCGCGAGCCGTGGCCCGGGGGGCCCGGATCTACGCTGAAGTATGTGGCTACGGCCTCACCAATGACGCCCATCATATGACGGCGCCTCGCCCCGACGGCACCCAGGCGGCGCGGGCGATGCGCCTGGCGCTGGGAGAGGCGGGCATCAAGCCCGAATCGATCGGATACATCAACGCGCATGGCTCATCGACGCCGCTCAACGATCCGACGGAAACATCATCGATCAAGCAGGTCTTTGGCGATCGAGCCTACCAGATTCCGCTCTCCGGGACCAAGGGATATTACGGCCACGCCCTGGGGGCGAGCGGTGCGATCGAGGCGGCCATCTGTGCACTGGCCAGCGCCCGCCAGTGGCTGCCGCCTAATGTGAACCTGTCGGTACCGGACCCTGCCTGCGACCTGGGTTACCTGACGGGCGAAGGTCAGTCCGCGAATCCCGAGTTCATCATGAGCAACTCGTTCGGATTCGGTGGAATCAATGCATCACTGGTATTTCGGAGGGACGATTAGGGGGAACCGGAGACACGAGTACCCCACCGGGCAATCGGCCATCGAGAAGTCCGAATCCGATATCCGACTTCGGCTGCCCCGCTTCCCCGCCGACCCGCTGCCCCGCTATAATTGGCGCGGTTCACCAACCATAACCCAGGACAATCGATGTCATCCCTCGTTCGCCGTTCAGTTGCGGAAGCGGTCGCGACTTTCGGATTCGTGTTCCTTGGCGCCGGCTCTGTCGTGGCGTCCCAGTTCCCGGCCGCTGGGTATGGCCTGCTGGGGATCGCGCTGACCCACGGTCTCGCCCTCGCGGTGATGATCACCGCGACCATGGCAATTTCCGGCGGTCACGTGAATCCCGCGGTCACTGTTTCGCTTCTCGTGGGCCGCCGTATATCGGGCCAGACTGCCATGGCCTACATCCTCGCGCAGCTGATCGGCGCGACCATCGCCGGCTTTGCCCTCAAGGGCCTGCTCCCCGGTCATGTCGTCCGGGGGGTCGCGGCCGGAACGCCGATGATCGCCAACACCCTGACCTTTGCCCAGGCCATAGCGATTGAGGCCGTGCTCACGTTCTTCCTGGCATCGGTGGTCTGGGGAACCTGCGTGAACCCGGAAGCCCCCAAGGTTGGCGGTTTTGCCATTGGCCTGGTGGTGCTGGCCGACATCATGATCGGCGGCCCGATGACCGGCGCCGCGATGAACCCGGCCCGCGCCTTCGGCCCTGCGATCGCATCCGGAATGTGGACCGGCCAGATCGTCTATTGGATTGGCCCCATCCTCGGCGGTATCGTCGCGGCGCTGCTCTGGGATCGAGTCCTGGTCCAGCGACCCACCGGTGCATGACGAACGACGTGACCGATCACAGATCAGACAGCGAACGAGCATAGCGCGGTACGTAACACGAGGGGCCGGGATTCCCAGCGGAATCCCGGCCCCTTTGTGATTTCACCCGACCTTCGTTGTCACCTGTCACTTGTACTGGTTGTTACTTGTCACTCCCTCGCAACGCCCGCCTGGCCCTGATCCACAACGAAAGCGCATAGAGCAGGTAGATGGCCCCGGTCACAACATAGGCCGCGACCATATACTGCCCGTTCTGGGGCGTGGCATCAGGTGGCATCGTCAGCCTCCTCTCGCGTGTACTGGCCGATCGCCATTCCATACCGCACCATCACGAACGCGATATACAACAGCGTGGCAACTCCGAAAGAGAGCAGAACGGTCCGGAGCATGACCGGCGGGAGCGACGGCGCGCTCGGCTTGAGCACAATGGGCGTGGGATGCATGGTGCGAAAGAGGTACACGCTCAAGTGGATGAACGGTACCAGCAGCAAGCCCATGATTCCGATGACGGCGCTGAATCGCGCGCGCTCAGACCGGTCGCTCAGGGCGGCACGAAGGGAGAGGTATCCGACGAAAATGAAGAACAGCAACAGCGTGAGGGTAAGGCGGGGATCCCAGGTCCACCAGGTTCCCCAGATCGGCTTGGCCCAGATCGGCCCGGTGGTCAGCATGACCATACTGAAGACGAGTCCCACTTCGACGGAGGATGCGGCAAAGAGGTCGAGCCGGGGATCCTGCAGCCAGAGGTAGAGCACGCTCACGATGCCGACCAGCCCGAATGACAACAGCGCCGACCAGGCGGCCGGCACATGCAGATAGAAAATTTTCTGGGCCAGGCCCTGGCGCGCTTCGATCGGTGTGTGTTGCAGGGCGAGCACGTAGATCCCCGCCAGTGCAATGAGACTCAGCACGATCAGCCACAAGCCCCGTCGAATCGTCGATTGCCCCGGAATCGCTGAGGTCATTCGTCCACCACCGCCCAGAAGGTCAGGGCGCAGAGAGTAACAAAGACGATGTCGTATAGTGCAAGTAACCTAAGCCAGCCCCACAGTTCACTCAATGGACGCCCCGCCAGGAGGCGAGTCGTCGCCTGGGTCGCACCGATCAGCGGTGGCACCATGAACGGGAGAAGAAGCACCGGCAGCATCAGCTCGGCAAACCGGGTCCGCACCACCATGGCGCTGAAGACGGTGCCGACGCCGACAAATCCAATTGTCGCCAAGGCCGCCACCCCCGCGATGCCCGGCCAGGAACGACTCATGTCCACGTCGAAGAAGAGAATGAAGAGCGGCACCGTTACGGCTTCGACCAGCAGGGCAAAGACCAGGTTGGCGAGAAATTTCCCCAGGTAGATACCGCTTCGGGAGACCGGGGCCAGTCGCAGGCCATCAAAGGCGGCATTTTCCCGCTCGAGGTGAAACGCGCGGTTGAGCGTGACCACGGAGCCGAAGGCAAAGGTCACCCAGAGCACGCTTGGCGCCAGGTCGACGTTGGAAACCAGGGTAGCGTCGCGGGAGAAATTGAAGATGATGAGCACCAGCGCGGCGAACATCACAGCGGAAAGCAGCCCGGTCTTGCCTCGGAACTCGAGCCGCAGGTCCTTGGCCGCGATGGCGAGAATCGCGCCGAAGTAGGGCTCATCCACTTCGGTCATTGCACCCTTACCGGCGGAATCAGACACGGATCGCCTCCCGGTATCGTCGTTCAAACGCCTCGAACCCGGAGGGCCGTGGCTCGACCATCGCCCAGCGGCCAGCAGCGATCACGCCGACGTGGGTCGCGAGATCCCAGACCTGGGCCGGTTGATGCGTCACCATAATGATGGCGCTCTGCCCGGTCGCTCGGCGGGTCAGCCAGGCGCGTACTCGATCGGCTGATGGGGCATCAAGCGCGGTGAACGGTTCATCGAGGAGCATGACCCGCGGTTCATGGATGAAGGCCCGGGCAATCGCCGCCCGTTGAAGCATTCCCCGGCTCAGCCGGCCCAACCGATCATCCGCTCGCTGCTCCAGTCCTGCACCGGCGATCGCCCGCGTCGCGGACGTTGATGGATCGGACAGTCCATAGAGCCGGCCGGCGAACTCCAGGTTCTCCCGCAGGGACAGTTCGTCATACATGTGCGATTGATGAGACAGCAGGCCAACGCGGCGGCGCAACGCAACGTTGGCCGGATTGAGACGATGACCCTCGAGGGTGACGTGCCCGCGCGACGGACGAAGCAGGCCCGCCAGCAGTCGGAGAAGTGTGGTTTTTCCAGAGCCGTTTTCACCCAGGACCAGGAGGATCTCTCCCGGGTGAACACTCAGATCGAGGCCGCGCAGGACCGCCGAAGGACCGAACCTTCGCTCGAGACCGTGGGCCTCAAGAAGCGGGGGCTCAGCGAGTGGCATCTATGCGGACGTCGAGCTCATGCAGGCGAAAGGGTTTCAGCAGGTAACCGCTGTAGTTGAGGCCCAGCATCCTGAGCTGGGGCTCGACACTGAGATAGGAGGTGGTAATGATGACGGGGAGTGCTTCATTGTCCTGCCGGATTTGCCGAAGAATCTCGATACCGTTGGTGTCGGGCAATCGCATGTCGAGCACCATCACATCCGGGTGCTCGGCCGAAAGCTTGGTCAGGGCTTCCGATCCGGTGGTCGCGAATACGAGATCGTACCGGTCGCCAAAATAACGCTGATAACTGGTACGAAGAGAGGATTCGTCCTCGACGAATAGAACCTTTCTCCGCGGAGCTGGTGCAGTCATACGACCCCGTCCCTTGCATGCAGGGGATTGCCGCCGAATCGGGAACCGGGGTCAATACCCGCCGGATCCTCTCCCGGACCAAATGCTGCCTGCGCCAGAATATACAACGGGATGGTTCCAGTATTGGAGAGAGGGCCGGAAGAGGCGTCCAGCCCGAGGTGCGAGTCAACCCGCGTGGGTTTCCAGCTCAAAGAGGTCATCCAGCTTGGTCAGGACCAGGAGATATCGCAGTTCGTCACTGGCGTTCCGCAGCGCGACCGCCTGGCGACGTTCAGCCGCCTGGCGCTGGATCAGCATGAGGGCGCCCAGCCCGGCGGAGTCCACTTTACGCGTAGCAGCGAGGTCGATCACCAGCTTCCCGCCCCCTTCGGGCAATTGCTCCAGAAGCGCGACGGCAGCCTTACGGAAGTCATTCCTGGAATCCAACCCCAGGTGTTCGGGTGCGGCGATCATTTGGTTCCTTGCATGAGCGGACATGCTTCCTCCGGGCCCAACGCACGAAGCGCGATGCTTCGCCGCACACCCAGGCTGAACGCATCACGCTCTCGCGCTGCATTCCACCTTCGGCACCGAGCTATCTCACCCACGACTCAGGCAAGACCTCTAGTTTTGCGGCCCCGGATCACTCCGGGTGTGCTCTTATCGGGCGGATCAGTTTTGTGGTTCGGGCTGTTCGTCCTGCCTGCTGTAATGCGAGAGCGGTGCCAGTCGTTTAACCCGATGATTCCGACCTAGTTATAGGTGGTCTATGTCGGTTTCTCGTCCTCCATGCCTAGCCGTTCGCGACAGAATGGGGAAACTGCGACCGACGACCAAATGAAAGAGATTGCGCGAAGCATCAGGATGATCATTACCTTGAGAAATCCGTGCACCTTCTTGCTCTCCGGACATCCACCAAAACCTCCCGGGAGAGAGGTCTTCTGCACTCCGGCACTGGCCGTGGAGTACTGTGGCCGACTAACATTTGTCACCCTTAAAATTTCAAAGATCCATGAACGAACAGATCGAAACACTGCTCAAGGAAGCACGGCGATTCCCGCCAGCTGAGGCGTTTGCCCGACAGGCCAACGCGACGGGTGAGCTCTACGAGGCCGCCGCTCGTGACCGGGAAGGATTCTGGTCCGACCAGGCAAAGGCACTGGAATGGATTCAGCCCTGGTCGCAGGTTCTCGAATGGAAGCTGCCGCATGCCAAATGGTTTGTGGGCGGCAAACTCAACGCCTCGGTCAACTGCCTCGACCGCCATTTGAAAACGGCGCGACGGAACAAGGCCGCGTTGATCTGGGAAGGAGAACCCGGCGACCGACGGGTGCTGACCTACTGGGATTTGTGGCGCGAGGTGAATCGCTGTGCCGCGGCCCTTAAAAAGCTCGGGGTGAAGAAAGGCGACCGGGTCGCCATCTATCTCCCCATGATTCCCGAGGCGGCCATTGCCATGCTGGCCTGTGCCAGGATCGGAGCGATCCACTCCGTGGTGTTTGGCGGATTCTCCGCGGAAAGTCTCCGGGACCGGATTAATGATGCCGAGGCCGTTGCCCTGATAACGGCCGATGGCGGATATCGGCGGGGACAGGTGCTACCGCTCAAGCGCTTTGCCGACGAGGCGGTCCGGGAATGCCCATCCATCAAGGATGTCATAGTCGTGCGGCGCCGTTCAGGAGGAGAAGGGGACGAAGCCTTTGCGCAAATGAAGGAAGGCCGGGATCACTGGTGGCATCGCCTGCTGGAGAGCGCCGAAGCCTCCTGCCCTCCCGAGCCGATGGATGCCGAGGACATGCTGTTTATCCTCTACACCTCGGGCACGACCGGAAAGCCCAAGGGTATCGTCCACACCACGGGTGGATACCTCACCCAGGTAACCTCCACCACGAAATACGTTTTTGATCTCAAGGAAGAGGATGTCTTCTGGTGCACCGCCGACATCGGGTGGGTGACAGGGCACAGCTACGTGGTCTACGGGCCGCTCGCCAACGGCGCGACCGTGTTCATGTACGAAGGAGCGCCCGACTGGCCCGAGCGCGACCGGTTCTGGTCTCTGATCGAGCGATATGGTGTCACGGTTTTTTATACGGCACCCACCGCCATTCGGGCGTTCATGAAATGGGGGGAGTCTCATCCCGCCAGCCACGACCTTTCGACCATTCGCCTGCTCGGGTCCGTGGGCGAGCCGATTAATCCGGAAGCCTGGATGTGGTATCAGAAACACATCGGAGGGAACCGCTGCCCGATTGTCGATACCTGGTGGCAGACGGAGACCGGCGGGATCATGATCACCCCGCTCCCTGGCGTCACCACGACCAAGCCGGGGTCCGCCACCGTGCCGTTCCCCGGCGTCTCGGCGGAACTGGTCGATGCCAAGGGGAACGCCATGCCGCTGGGCGGCGGATTTCTCACTCTCACGGAACCCTGGCCCGGAATGCTTCGGACGATTTTTCGGGATGACGAGCGCTACCAGCAGACCTATTGGACCCGATTCCCCGGCCGGTACTTCGCGGGAGACGGCGCCAAGCTGGATGAGGACGGCTATTGGTGGATTCTCGGACGGGTGGACGACGTGCTCAACGTCGCCGGCCATCGGATTGGGACCATGGAAGTTGAAAGCGCGCTGGTGGACCATCCAGCCGTGGCCGAAGCGGCGGTCGTCGGCAAGACCCACGAACTCAAGGGACAGGCCCTGGCGGCATTCGTGACCCTGAAAGAGGGCCACCATCCGACCAGCGCGCTCAAGGACGATCTCAAGGATCACGTCGCCAAGAAGATCGGCGCGATTGCCCGCCCGGACGACATCATCTTCTCGGCCGACCTCCCCAAGACCCGGAGCGGTAAGATCATGCGGCGCCTGCTCAAGGACATCGCCGATGGTCGAACGCTGGGGGACACGACGACGCTGGCCGACCCCAACGTCGTCAACAAGCTCAAGGAGATGTACGAAGCGGAGGAATCCTAGAAGGAGGAAAAGCGGAAAAAAGAAGGGAGATGTCAGCAAACCAACAGGCAACAAGGGGAAGCAGGAGAAAGGAACGGGAGGGAAGTTAAGGATGTCTCAGGCAGGCGGGACGCTCCAAGGAAACCGCCCGCTCACCCGGTGACTCGCGGTGGTGCTTCCTGGAATCACGCTCCCAGGCAGTGCCCCATGTTGCCAGCAGTCTCTTGCAGGGGTTCGAAATTCCTGTCTCTCGCTTCCGCACGTTCTGTCACTTCTTCTACTTAAAGTTGAATTTGCGCTCCCATCTCCACCACTCTGTTCGGAGGAAGGTTGAAGAACGT
>JBDTRF010000051.1:0-15897 GCA_039931815.1 Gemmatimonadota bacterium | reverse complement strand
GGCCAATCAGCTTGTCATGGTGGGAACGCGCGCCCGTACCATCGTTCCGCACCTCTTTGCTGGTGCCAGTATCACCGGCCGCACCCTATATCACGAGCGCCTTGTCCCACGCCAGACCCGCCAGGAGCTGCAGCCAGGCGGTATCCCGAAATCGGAGCACCGGGCAATTGTCTGAATGGTATTTTTCGTCATCCGTGACGATTGCGATCCATTGATCCCTGTCGGGACGATCGGGTGAATACAACGGGACCGGCCCGGCCGCGAGGCGAAACACCTCCATCTTGGGGATTGGCTCTGCCTTGAATCCCTCGACCAGAACAATGTCGGCGCCGGCCAGGTAGGTCCGCGCCAGTGTGACTGGATCGGTATCGTCGGGCGTTCGTTCGATGACCGCCCGGAGGTCCGGCGATGCGATCAGCACCCGCTCCGCCCGCCCTTCATGGAAATGGCGATAGGTATCCGTTCCGGGTCGATCCATGTCTGCGGGGTGGCTGGCGTGCTTGATGGTCATGACACGTTTCCGCCGGCGATTGAATTCGCTGGCGAGCGCCACGACCAAAGTCGTCTTCCCTGCGTTCTTGAGTCCGACTACGGAGATGATGCGTGTCGCCACAGTGCATCCGCCTCGACCAGATCATCGGGGGTGTTGACGTTGAAGAAGAGCCGCGCCGGGTCCCCGAATGCCCGCACCTCTTCGAGAGGGAGGATACCGACCTTCACCGCCTGATGGAAGGCGATGGCCCGGCGTTCGTCCCGATCGAGACTCGTCTCGATGGCCGCTATGCAGGCGGGACCGTAGGCGGCACAGAGCGGCTCTACCCCGCGTCGTCCATCGCTTTCGGGAAGATACGCGTCATGCCTGATCAGGCCGTTCGCGAGTGCGCTGATGAGAGGGGCGTTGACGAACGGCATGTCCCAGGCGACCACGACAACCGGCGCCGGCCCTTGTACAACCGCCGTGTAGATCCCGCCCAGGGCGCCGCACCCGGGCCTGATATCGGCGACCACGCTCAGCTCCGGGCGCCAGGTCCTTGCATCCTCGGCATTGGCAACGAGGAGCGGTAATTCTCCCAGCGACTTCGTGAATGCCTCCACGAGATGATCAATCACTCGCCTGCCGCCGACGATTTCTAATCCTTTTGGCTTTCCGTCATAGCGGGTAGCGCCGCCTCCAGCCAGAATGACACCGCGTACGTGCATAGGATTCAGTGACAGAGTCGGAGGGCTGGGAAAATCGCGTCAACCGGTTGAGACAGTGAAAAAAATCAGGGGTGGCAGGGAAATTTCCGGACAACCATGACAGAATCTCGAGTGGTATCGGCAAACCCGGTAGGCATGGAGTCAGCGATTGGCCCTGGTCGCGCTACCCGCAGGGCCAGTTTGCAGGTGAGTGAACCGCCGGGCGTGAGCTCAAAGGACCGGAGCGGGCCACTGGGCGAATCGTTTCTCAGAGACTGCGCCGGGTTGGTGGAACGAAAATCCAGCTTCGATGATCGGCGATCGTGTAACCCGGGTCCAAGCCTGGGCGACCCGGGTCTTTCGACCGTCCATTGGGGATTCTGCACCTGGGCTGAAAGCGCCTGGGGGACAAGCGTGCCCGAGAGTAGAGCCAACGCAACGCGACAGGCAGTCAGTTGCACCAGGGCGCCCTGATTCTCAAACTCTGGACTTAGTACCGTCGGCCTCGACGCCGCTCGAGCACGACATCAAATCCGAACGTCACGCTCACGATATGCCGATACGAGAGCTTGTGCGGTGGTTCGAGATTTGGTGCACCCGACGTGGGTCCGGTGACCTTCTCAACACCGGTGATATTGTCCCGAAGTTCCCACCGGAGCTGGTACCCGTGACCTACCGCGGCGGTAAATCCCATACCCACACCCACGACGGGAACCACTCGTGCACGTGTAGGATCGTCAAAGACGGTGGCCCGGGTCGGTTCGACCTCTGAGGGGCTTTGAAAGAATCCATCAGTCTGAATGCTGCTGTGCTGGCTCACGACCAGGCCACCATTCACCCGTGCGTAGGGTGAAAACACGTGACGACTCCAGACCCGATACAGCACGCCTGCGCTTAGCGAGACCGCACTGGCCGGACTCGAATGTCCCCGGATGCTGTTGCAGACCTGCGAATTCCGGCTGGACCCTGAGGCGAAGGTCAATCGGCAGTCGTCTTCGGTCCCCAGGCCCAGGAGCATCGCCTCGCCAGTGACGCCCCAGTTCTCGCCGGGGAAATAGGTTCCGTGAAATACCACCGCAAGTGACCCGCGAAGGCGGCGGGAAATCAGCATGGTGTCGTTGAGCGATGCTCCATCGAAGATCGGCTGGCCGCTGATGGACCAGAGGCTGGTGCCCGCCGTCGCACCGGCCGCGAGTCCGAGACTCAGTCGTGCCTGGTCGGCCGTGCGTTGCGCCAGGAGGGGTGCTGCAGCCGAGCCCGCCGCCAATGCGGCCAAAACCATCCAGCGATTACGCATCAATCCCCCACCAAGGAGTGAAGTTCGACGGCAAGACATCGATCCATGACGACCAGGATTCCAGCCGCTTCCAGCCTTCGAGCAGATTCTTCGTGCACTACCCCGAGCTGGGTCCAGACCAGCCTGGGTTTGACGGCAATGATATCATCGACCAGCGACGGCAAGGCGTCCGATTGCCGAAAAATATTGACCACATCGATTGGGAAATCGCGGGCCGCCTGCATCAGATCAGGGTACACGGCCTGGCCCAGGATCGGTTCCATGGTCGCCGGGCGAATCGGGATGATCTGGTACCCTTCCCGTTGAAGGTAGCGGGCCACGCCATGGCTGGGCCGCTCTGGCTTCGGGCTCAAACCGACGACCGCAATCGTTCGAGCCTCACGCAGGACCCGGGACAATGCTGCGGTGCTGGCTGTCATGGCCCGGAATCGCTTCCATGAAGCTGTGGCGTGGCGCTTACCGCTCGACCAACCAGGATCATTCCGGTGCGGCGGGCGATTTCGACGGCCAGTGTCGACGGCACCGATGGCGTAGCAATGTAGACGATCCCGGCCCGGGCTCCCTTGAAGGCTAATTCGGCCGAAATGCGGCCGGTGACCAGCAGCCCGGACCCGGAGACCGGATGTCGTGCCAGGAGTGCTGCTCCGATCACCTTGTCGACCGCATTGTGCCGCCCGATATCCTCGGCATGGAAGAGGAGGTCCTGCCCGTCCGTCAGGGCAGCGGCGTGAATTCCTCCCGTATCACGGTACCGCTCGCCCCGCGAAAAGAGGGCCTTAAAGAGCCGTTTCAGGGTCTCAGAATCTGGGGCGGATCCCCTGGCGGGAGCTTCTCTCACCGTGGAGGGGTCTGCTAAGAATGTAGAGACGGCCCCGCATCCCGAAGCCAACACAGGCCGGCGTCCCTCCGACTCGACCTGGGCTAAACGTTCCGGGGCGAGGGTTGCCCAGAAACCGAGGTCGGTGGCGCAAGGTCGAAGGTGGATCTGCTCAATGGAGTCGGCATATCCTTCACCGTGAAGCCAGCCCACCGCCAATTCTTCCAGGAGATCAGGAGTGCACATCCAGGTGATGGCGGGATGTCCGTTGATTTCGAGCCAGACCGGCACTTCCTCCACCACTGCCTCGGCCGACATCCGGCCGCCCCGCTTGAGTGGCCGCTCGGGCTCAGGAGTCTCCGGTTCGTTCGGCATAAAGCGTTGGATCCTCCGCGACGCGAACCTTGAGGAGTTGGAGGCCGGCTGGAAGTCGACCCGCGATGTGAGAAAACAATAGGGAAACTAGCGCCTCACAGGTGGGGAGGGGACGCCCGGAAGCAAACTCGGGAAGGTCGGTGTTGAGCTGGCGGTGAGACAACCGGTCGACAACTTCTTCCTGGAGAATCCGATCGAGGTCGGCGAGGTCCAGCAACATTCCAGTATCCGGGTCCATCGGCCCGCTCACTGTCACCGCGCACTCATAGCCATGGCCGTGGTAGTTGGCCACGGCACCGAAGTGAGCCCGGTTCTCCTCCGCGCTCCATTCCGACCGGTACATGCGATGGGTGGCGGGGAAAGCGACGGTGCGGGTGAGGGAAAGCATCTATAATCAGTAAAATCCTGATTGGTGATTTTGATCTACGATTGCAGAGTCTCGGTATACGGAGCGCGGGTAATACGTCATGACGCCCGGACTCGACAATCAAAACTCAACGATCAATCAGAAATGAAATAGCTTCTCAGAACGAAAATCCAATCCCCCCCATGATCCACCATCCACTCGCCCACTCGTTCAGTTTCTTGTCCGTGATCACCGCGTCGCTGTTGTCGATGCCGCCGACCACGTCCGCCGGTTCATCCTGGAAGGCGGTGGGATACTTGAGCTTCCAGAAATGCTGGCGGGCTTCGACCCGCAAATTGACGCGGCTGCTGGGAAAGAAGCGCATGCCGAGGCCGGGTGAAATAGAGAACCGATTCCCGAATTTGAATCCACTGGTATCGGCTTTGGTCGTGCTGGAGAGGGCGTAACCCAGGCCACCGGTGATGAATGGCTGCAGCCGATGCCAGGTCTTGGCCCCGGTGAGGTTCAGCTGCAAGGCTACTTCTATCGTCACCACGCTCTGCGCAACGGGCCCCTTGACCCGGGTAGCGGGAGTATCGTCAGCGTCTACAATCAACCGCTCGAGATCCATGTAAGACGCGGAAAGTCCGGCCTGGATCAGGTTGCTCATCCGGAAGTCGTAACGCATTCCATAGGTCGGTCCATTGTGAGGGCCGATCCCGAGTTTACCACCGTCCCCGCTGAGGTTCCCATAAATGAAGGACCAGGAGGAGCCGTGCAGGATGTCATGGTAGGGTGACTTGGCGGGAGGATGGCCAACCTGACCCGCGAGTGGCCTGGCCCCGAGAAACAGCACCAGCGTTGCGGCGCCAAACAGACGTCCCAACCCGGTCATCGTCGTGTTGCGCATCAATCTCCCATTTCTCTCAAGTCGCGTCCGGTCATCTCGGACGGAGGCTCCACGCCGAGCAGTCCCAGGACGGTCGGCCCAACATCGCGAAGGGACCCCCCGGCCCGGAGTGCGGTGGCGCCGGTATTCACCGCCACGATGGGCACTGGGTTCGTGGTGTGGGCCGTATGAGGCCCGCCGGTTCCGGGATCAAACATCATCTCACAGTTGCCATGGTCGGCGGTGATCAGCACCGAGGCCCCGGCTTTTTCCGCGCTCACGAGCATCCGCGCGAGGCACTGGTCTACTGTTTCGACGGCCTGGATCACCGCCGGTACTACGCCGGTATGCCCCACCATGTCCGCATTGGCATAGTTGCAGAGGATGAAGTCGTGAGCCCGGGCCTCGATGGCGCCGCACAGCACGTCGGTGATTCCGGCCGCGCTCATTTCCGGCGCAAGGTCATATGTCGCCACCTTCTGGGACGCGACCAGCCGGCGCTCCTCACCGGCGTACGGTGGTTCGTAACCGCCGTTGAAAAAGTACGTCACGTGAGGATATTTCTCGGTCTCGGCCGTCCGCAACTGGGTCCGTCCCTGATCCGCCAGCACCTCCGCCACGATCTTCGCCATGCTGAAGGGCGGAAATGCCTGGGGAATCGGAAACCGCTGGTCATACTGCGTCATCGTGACCATGGCGAGCCGGGGCCGGTCAGCCACATGAAAGCCGTCAAATGAATCGAGCATCAGAGCCGAAACGATCTGCCGCATCCGGTCACTGCGATAATTGAAGCAGAAGACGGCATCGCCATTCTGCAGCGTCGCGACCGGTCGCCCTTCCTTCTGAAGCACGATGGGCCGGATGAATTCGTCGGTTTCTCCCCGCGCATAGGCATCGAGAATCGCCTGGACCGGATCAACGGCGGCGGTACCGATTCCATGGACCATCGCATCGTAGGCAAGTTTGACCCGGTCCCACCGCTTGTCGCGATCCATCACGAAGTAACGACCGATCAGCGTCGCGATGCGTGCCCGGTTCCCGGCCAGCCGCTCCAGGTCCGCAGCCAATGAGCGGACCACGCCCGCGGCTGAGGTGGGCAGCGTGTCGCGGCCATCGAGGAACCCGTGAATCGCGATGTCGGGGAGATCGTTTCGAACCGCCCAATCCACACAGGCCAGCAGGTGCTGATCAATCGCGTGCACTCCACCCGGACCCAGCAACCCCATCAGGTGGATTGTTCCACCGGTCCGTTTCACGTGGGCCGCCAGCTCGACCATCTGGGGCAGTTGAGCGAATTCTCCATTCTCGATGCTCTGGGAGATCCGAACCAGGTCCTGGGGGACGATCCGTCCGGCGCCCAGGTTGAGATGTCCCACCTCGCTGTTTCCCATCTGACCGGCCGGCAGGCCAACGGCGAGCCCACTGGCCTCGAGCAAAGCCCGTGGCTGGCGCTCCCAGAGCCGGTGCCAGACCGGCGTCGAGGCCATCTCGATCGCATTCCCTTCCTTCGATTCCCGATACCCCCAGCCATCCAGCACCACCAGCACCACGGGCCCCCGCGGCCTCGATCCGTTTGACATGGCTCTCCGGTGTTTCTACAATGCGATATGGTGACTTACGCGCCGCAATCTAGTCCGGCCCTGAGCCGACTACCAGCCTGTGCGCTGGTGCTCGCGTTCCTCATGAACGCTCCTGTGGATGCGCAGGAGCGCTTTCGTGTCGCCAACGACGTCCCGTTCCGAAAGACCGGAAATGGCGTCACCCTGGGAACCATGGTTCGGGGCACGGAAATCAGTGTTCGACGGACCGAGGGCGCCTGGGTCGAAATCCGGCTGGATGGGTGGATGATCAACAGTTCGCTCGCCCGGACCAATCGGGATGGATTCGATGTGAACGTGGTCCCCCGCCGGGAAAATCTCCGGATTGCACCCAATGGAACAACTATCGCCCGCGTTTCGACCGGCGCCCTGTTCAATCGAGTCGAGGATCGCGGGGGGTGGACCCATTTGCGGCGTGACGTCTGGATCCCCCGGTCAGCGCTCGCGTCCCTGACCCCGACGACGACGGCGCAGCGATCCCCCGCGCGTGATACCACGCGACGGAGTACCGCCACGCGCGACACGATCCGGAATCCGCCCGGTGGAGTCGGTGCCGGCATCGCGCCGCCGTCTGCCCCGGGGGACAACATCGAGGCCGCGACAAGCACTCGCCTGCTGGCCACGCCCGACGGCGCCGTGCTCGGCAACCTGGCATCGGGGACCCGAGCTCGCGTGGTGAGCCGATCCGGAAACTGGGTCCGCGTCCAGGTCGAGGCGTGGGTCCGGGACGATGAAACGCGCCCCACCAGCGACAGCGGCGCCATGACCGGGGTGTCAGCGGCCGAAGTCCGGGCTGCCCCCGCGCGCTACCTCGGGAAAGTGGTCGATTGGCGGCTCCAGTTCCTCGCCGTACAGAAGGCCGATGAGCTTCGCCCCGAGATTCCGCTCGGCCGCTACTACCTGCTTACTCGGGGTCCGCTGCCCGAGTCCGGGTTTGTCTACGTGATCATTCCCCAGGACCAGGTCGAGCGATTCCGGGCCACGACACCGCTGGAAGAACTCCTGGTGAGAGGAACCATCAAGGCCGCGACGACCCGGTATCTGCCGAATCCAGTCCTGGACCTGGTGGCGATCGGGAACTGATCGCTCGTTCTCGACCCGCGATACGCTGGACTGGAATCCATGGCGCGGCCGGATCCATTCGCCCGCATTGGCATATGCCATACATCGTACAGCTGTACACCACGCACAGGTCTTCAGATCCTACGGAGTCCGGCCCAATGAACGATCTTCTCAAGCAACGGATTATGCGTCGCCTCGAAACACTGAGTGACGAGCGCGGTTTCCAGGTGCTCGACTATGTCGAGTTCATGGAGAGCAAGTACGCCGAGCGGCAAAAGCCGAACAATATCTTCGCGAAGATCACGGAAACGGTCGAAGACACCATGCGTGCAGGGAAGATCCCCATCAAAGCGATCAGTGGTACGATGAACCTGATGGATAGCGCCGGTAAGTTGATGAAGGGCCTGAGTGCTGCGGGCAAGGCGGTGGTGGATGAGGCAGTTCGCGCCACCGATCCCATTCGCGATCCGGAGACGCCGCCCGTCGTGCCCGTTGTTTCTTCCAAGCCGAGCCTCCCACCGGGTGACCAGGCCAAGCCAACGGGCTGACGACATCGCGACCGCGTGATGTCGGATGACGCCACCGCCTTGATTTCCCCCGTAACTCCCTTCTATTCTTCTAGATGGAACCCTACTTCACTCCAAGCCCGTCGGCCTCGTGTTTCACCGAGCCACGGGCTTTTGCGTGCCGGCGCTCGCCTGGCACGACGGGCGGCGCATGAGCAAGATCCGCCCCGGCCTCGCACTTACGTTCGATGATGTTCTGCTTGCGCCCCGCTATTCCGCCGTTCATCCGAGAAATGTTTCGACCGCCAGCTGGTTTACCCGCTCCATTCCGATCAACATTCCCTTTATCGCGGCGGCCATGGACACGGTCACTGAGTCGGAAATGGCGATCGCCATGGCTCGTTCCGGGGGCATCGGCGTGCTTCACAAGAACATGACGGTTGAACGCCAGGCGGCCGAAGTGGACAAGGTCAAGCGAAGTGAAAGCGGGATGATTCTCAACCCCATCACGCTCGGACCGGATCGACCCCTGCGTGAAGCGGTCTCGCTCATGTCCCGGTTCAAGATTTCCGGCGTTCCGATTGTGGACGGGCAGGGGAAGCTGGTTGGGATCATCACTAATCGCGATCTCCAGTTCGAACGCAACCTGGATCAGCCGATCCGGGAGGCGATGACTCACGACAACCTGATCACCGCACCGGTCGGGACGGACCTGGATGAGGCCGAGCGGATCCTGGCGCGACACCGGATCGAGAAGCTTCCCGTAGTGGACGCGCAGGGCGTGCTCAAGGGCCTGATTACGGTCAAAGACATCTTCAAGCGCCGGGAACATCCCGATGCGAATAAGGATCTCCACGGGCGGCTCCGGGTTGCGGCCGCGGTTGGCGCGACGCCAGACGTGAACCATCGGGCGAAGGCCTTGATCGATGCCGGCGTGGATGTGCTGGTCATCGATTCGGCGCACGGTCACAGCGAAGGGGTGCTCAAGACCGTCGAGGCGCTGCGCCAGGCCTTTCCGGATGTCCAGCTCGTCGCCGGCAACGTGGCGACCGAAGCGGGAAGCAAGGAACTTGTTCGGCGTGGCGTCGACGCGGTCAAGGTTGGGGTTGGGCCCGGAAGCATCTGCACCACCCGGGTCGTGACCGGGGTCGGGATGCCCCAGATTACGGCCATCATCGACGCCGTGCGTGGGGCGGGTGATGTGCCAGTGGTAGCCGATGGAGGCGTCAAATACTCGGGCGACGCGGTGAAGGCTCTTGCGGCGGGTGCTTCCTCTGTAATGATGGGCGCTATGCTCGCCGGCACCGAAGAAAGCCCGGGCGAGTCGATCCTCGCCGAAGGCCGCCGTTTCAAGATGATTCGAGGGATGGGAAGTCTCTCGGCGATGCAGGACGGTTCGGCTGATCGCTATTTCCAGCAGGGGGAGATGGGCCCGTCCAAAATGGTGCCGGAAGGTATTGAAGGCCGGGTGCCGTATAAGGGCCCGGTGGGAGACGTTCTCTTTCAGATGGTCGGCGGGCTTCGGAGCGGAATGGGATATTGCGGAGTAGCGGACATCGCCATGCTGCGAACCGAGGTCGAGCTGATACAGATAACCACAGCCGGACTGAGAGAATCGCATCCCCACGACGTGACGATTACGAGGGAAGCCCCAAACTACAGTCGGTAGGCGGCCAGGGACGGTACGACCAGCACCCAGGTGGCTGCGTCGTCCGACATTTCCGCCAGGGTTGGTCCCTGGCCGGAGCAAGGGAGGGTCAACGCTCTTTTGACTTCCGTCCTGCCGCTGGCCCTTCGGGGCTAGCCTAAACCGCCTTCGTTTCGCATCTTAGGGGAGTACCCCGGGGGCATTCGTCCCCCGTCGGCCAATCGGGCTTCAGAATTCGATTCAGCCACCCGTCCAACATTCGTGGTTTGCAGCAGTCCGGTGACCCTGCCGGCATCGCCCGTTGTGGGCTCCCATGTCCAAATCGTTTCTCACTTTCCTGGGTAAAGACCGATGAATCTCTGGGCCACCAAGTCTATTACTGAGCTTCGCGCGCAGGCAGATGAGACGACCGAGCGTTCTCTCAAGCGTCATCTTGGGCCCTGGGGCCTCACGGCATTGGGTGTCGGTGCCATTATCGGTGCCGGCATTTTCGTTCTGACCGGCCAGGCCGCGGCGCTACACGCCGGGCCCGGTGTTCCCCTCTCCATGATCATCGTTGGTATCTCCTGCGCCTTCGCTGGACTTTGCTATGCCGAGATGGCAGCGGCGGTGCCGATCGCGGGGAGTGCGTATACCTATTCCTATGCGACGATGGGCGAGCTTGTCGCCTGGATTATCGGTTGGGACCTGGTGCTGGAATATGCGGCAGGGGCCGCCACCGTCGGGGTCGGCTGGTCGGGCCATTTCGTGAGCTTGCTGAGCCAGTTCGGAATCGTGTTGCCGGAACATTTTACGAACGCCCCGACGCGCTGGTGCACGGCAACTGAGGTGGCCGCTGCAGCGGTTGGGTGTCCTCACAGCGGACTCAATCTGACGGGCGCCGTCGTGAACCTGCCGGCGGTATTCATCGTTGCGCTGATGTCCACGGTGCTGGTAATCGGGATCAAGGAATCGGCGTCGGTGAACAACCTGATCGTGCTGCTCAAGGTCGCCATCATTCTCCTTATCGTCCTGGTCGGCGCCCAGCATATCAACACGGCAAACTGGCATCCCTTTATTCCGCCGAACACCGGCGAGTGGGGGACGTACGGCTGGTCGGGCGTGTTGCGCGGCGCGGGGCTCGTCTTCTTTGCGTACATCGGGTTCGACGCGGTTTCCACCGCGGCGCAGGAGGCGCGTAATCCGCAGAAAGATCTGCCGATCGGCATTCTCGGGTCGCTCGCAATCTGTACCCTCCTCTACGTGGTCGTCTCAGCGGTGCTGACCGGCATGGTTCCCTATGGCGAGCTGGGTGGCGCGGCCCCAATGGCGTACGCCATGGAGAAGATCGGCGCTCCCGGATGGGTCCGCGTCTCGGTCGATGTTGGCGCGACGCTCGGACTCGGGTCGGTCATCCTGGTGATGTTGCTGGGTCAGTCCCGCGTCTTCTATTCGATGTCCCGCGATGGTCTCCTGGGCAAATGGGCCGGTGCGGTGCATCCCAAGTTCCGGACGCCGTACCTTTCCACGATTTTCACCGGGATCGCGGTCTGCATCGCCACCGGAATTCTGCCCCTCCAGCTGCTGGGCCAGCTGGTGAATATCGGGACACTGCTCGCCTTTGTGCTGGTCTGCGCCGGGGTCCTGATCCTTCGCAAGACGCGGCCTGATCTCGATCGGCCGTTCAAGACTCCCCTGGTGCCGTTTGTGCCGATCATGGGGATTCTCTGCTGCCTGGGACTCATGGCTACCCTCCCGGCAGATACCTGGATTCGGCTCATCGTCTGGTTGATCATCGGCTTCGTGATCTACTTTGGCTACAGTGCGAAGCACAGCGTTCTGCAGCAACAACGCAACGCGTCGCCCAGGAAGTGATGTGGCGGGCTAGTACACTCTAACCAGGAATACTATGAGTCTCTTCCGCACCAAGACCTTCGCCGAACTCGTCCCGGAGGAGGGTGAGCACAGTCTCAAGCGAGCCCTGAGCGCCTCCAACCTCGTGTTCCTGGGGATCGGCGCGATCATCGGCGCTGGAATTTTCGTCCTCACCGGCACCGCCGCGGCGAATTTCGCGGGACCCGGGATCGTGATTTCCTTCATCCTGGCGGGGGCAGGGTGTCTCTTCGCGGGACTGTGCTACGCCGAATTTGCCTCGATGATTCCCATAGCCGGAAGCGCCTATACCTATGGGTACGCCACCATGGGTGAATTCGTGGCGTGGATTATCGGATGGGACCTCATCCTGGAATACCTGTTCACCTCATCCACGGTCGCGGTCGGCTGGGCCGGTTACTTCACCGCATTCCTCACTTCGATCGGAATTCATCTCCCGGCGGCCATCGTTGGCGCGCCGCTGACGGTCGAGGGAACCCACACGCTAGTTCGCGCCCAGATCTGTGTCGACCCCGCGACCGGAGGCTTGGCGGTCGATGCGGTCACCCGGACCGCCATTCCGATAGCCGACTGCCTGACCAAGGGGTACCAGCTTGCTCATGGTATCCTCAATGTCCCCGCGATGGTGCTGGTCCTGGTGCTCACCGCGCTGCTGGTATTCGGCATCAAGGAATCGGCCCGCTTCAATAACATCATCGTTATCGTAAAAGTCGCCATTGTCCTCCTGGTGATCATCTGCGGCATCAAGTACATCAATACCGATAACTGGCATCCGTTCATTCCGCCCAATACGGGAGAATCGGGACACTACGGCTGGAGCGGCATCCTGCGCGGCGCCGGTGTGATCTTCTTCGCCTACATCGGATTCGATGCCGTGTCGACCGCCGCGCAGGAGGCCAAGAATCCCCAGCGCGACCTGCCGATCGGGATCCTGGGATCCCTGGCCATCTGCACCGTCCTTTATATCGCGATGGCCCTGGTGATGACCGGGATGGCGCATTACACCGAGCTCAACGTTCCTCATCCGGTGTACGTCGCGATCGAAAAGGCGGGACCCGGACTCAAGTGGCTCGGCTTCCTGGTGAACATCGCCGCCATCGGTGGACTCGCTTCCGTCGTGCTGGTCATGCTCATGGGCCAGCCGCGAATCTTCTATTCGATGTCTCGCGATGGACTGCTCCCCCCCATGTTCGGCAAAGTCCACAGCAAGTACCGGACACCCTACGTCGCGACCATCATTACCGGCATTGTCGCGGCGCTGATCGCGGGCTTGTTCCCCATTGGTCTGCTGGGTGAACTGGTTTCGATCGGAACGCTGCTCGCGTTCGTCATCGTCTGTGGCGGAATCTGGGTACTTCGGCGGGTGCAGCCTGAGCTTCCGCGGCCGTTTCGCACTCCGATGGTACCGCTGGTCCCGATCCTCGGGATCCTCATGTGCGGATGGCTCATGTTCAGCCTGCCTAAGGACACCTGGCTCCGGCTGATCATCTGGATGGCCATTGGACTGGTGATCTACTTTACCTATGGGATCCGCCATTCCAAACTCGCAGGTCGCGGCCGATAGACCACCCTCTGATTCCTGGATCAAGGGCGCCGCTGTGGCGCCCTTTTTCTTACCCTTGCCGGATCCGTTCCCGCTGGCGCCCCGCGGTTCTCCCCTCTGCCATCGTGCTGCCGAGCCATCCTGCTATCAACCTCAGAGTAGATTACTTTTCGGGGACATGACTATGCATCTATCGCCAGCCAAGCTCACTGCGGCTCACGCCTTTGCCGCGGTGTTTCAGCCGGGAATGCGCGTCTGCCTGACGACCCACGTCAATCCGGATGGAGACGGGCTGGGTAGTGAGGCGGGCCTGGCCCACCTGCTCAAGGCCCGGGGACTCGACCCCGTCATCACCAATCCGACGCCGACGCCCCCTCGGTATGACTTTCTGTTCGAGGGATTGCCCGGCGTGGACCGATCCGATGAAGCGGTCAAGGAAATCCGCCGCGCCGACCTGATCGTCGTGCTCGATATCGGCGACCTTGACCGTATTGGCATGCTGTCATCATCGGTTCGTGAACGGGGCGTGCTCGTCGGATGTATCGATCACCATGTAAGTCCCGGCGATCTCCCGGCCGGGCCCCGGTTCGTGGATCCCGAAGCTTCGGCCACCGCTGCCCTGGTGTACGAGCTGGCGCTGGGTAATGACTGGCCCCTTTCACGGGAGGCCGCTCGAAGCCTGTATGTGGGGATTCTCACGGATACCGGCGCCTTTCGCTTCAGTAATACCAACGCCCGCACGCTGCGAACTGCGGCCGCCCTGCTGGAAACGGGGCTGGACCCCGAAAGCATCTATCTCGACGTGTATGCCAACGCTCCCGAGGGTCGCGCGCGTCTCCTGGCAGAGGCTCTCCAGACCCTGGTGGTCGAACCCGAGCATGGCCTTGCCTGGGTCACGGTGCCGCCCGGCGCGATGGCCCGCCATAAAGTGACGCCCGACGATCTCGATGGCGTGGTGGAATATCCGCGAAGCATCGCGGGGATTCGCATGGCTCTCCTCTTTCGAGAGTTGGCGAGTGGCCGGATCAAGGTTTCACTGCGGTCGGTGGGTGACGTCGACGTGGCCGAGTTCGCCAGGCAGTTCGGCGGAGGTGGCCACACCAAGGCGTCGGGGATTTCGCTGGACGGATCGATGGGCGAGGCCCAGGAAATCATTCTGAGCGCCGCGCGGGAGTTCCTGGCTGGCGTTCCCAGTCGTTAGTCGGGCTGTGGTCGCCCAATGGCGTTTCGCAGCGTTACCGGTCTATGGCCTTACCCGATAAGCCGTCGAACACTGATACCGGTTGGGCAATTGCCGGATTTCGATCATCACATTGGTCATCCGCGGTATCCGCCAAAGGCTGACCCGGGGGAATTGGACGAGAGGTACCGACATGGACATCCTCGAGCGCATTGAGCAAACGCTGGATACCTTGCGCCCCTACATCGCCTCGCACAAAGGCAATGTGGAAGTGGTCGATTTTGATGAAGGCAATGGGACGTTGCTCCTCCGGATGGGGGGAACCTGCCATGGCTGTTCCGCTTCGACGATCACGCTCAAACAGGGCATAGAATCACGCCTCAGGCAGCTCGTTCCCGAGGTCAAGCAGGTGGAGTCGGTGTAGTGTGTCCCATCGAATAAATTTGCCAAGGAGCCGCAGGTGCCCCTAGCCAGCCTGGTGAGTGCCGCTCTCGCCCGTATACAGAATCCCCGCCTGGAAAACGACCTCCTCTCTGCCGGCATGGTGCGGGACCTGGTCGTTGAGGAAGCGACTGGGAAGGTCGCGTTCACGTTTCTGTTGGGTCGGGAAGATCCGGCCACGCTGGTGCGCGAGGCGCGGGCGGCGGTGCGTGCGGTGGAAGGGGTGACCGAAGTAAAGATCAGTGTCGTGGATCCGGCGGGGGCACCTCGCACCAGCCATGCTCCTCCCGGGCAGCCTTCTCAGAGTTCCGCGGCGGGCGCGCCGCCACCGCCCGCTCCGATGGAAATGCCCGGCCTGGGGAAAATCCTGGCGATCTCATCGGGCAAGGGCGGTGTCGGCAAGTCGACCGTCGCGGTCAACCTGGCCGTGGCCCTGGCCCGCGCCGGGCACCGGGTTGGCGTCATGGACGCAGATGTCTATGGGCCTAACGTTCCACGCATGTTCGGCGTGTTCGAAAAGCCGCCGGTCATCGGCGGAAAGATTCAGCCGCTCGAAGCGCATGGAGTCAAGCTGATTTCTTTGGGTTTCCTGATCGAGCGGGACGCCCCCGCCATCTGGCGCGGTCCCATCATCATGAAAATCGTCCACCAGTTCCTCCGGGACGTCGAGTGGGGGCAACTGGACTATTTCATTGTAGACCTTCCGCCCGGGACCGGCGATGCGCAACTCTCCCTGGTGCAGGCCTGTCACGTCGCCGGTGCCATCATCGTCACCACGCCGCAGGAAGTCGCCGTGGGCGACGCGCTTCGCGGGGCCAGGATGTTCGAACGAGTCAATGTGCCCGTCCTCGGCATCATCGAGAACATGAGCGGGTTCATCTGTCCCGACTGCGGGACTCGCCATGAGCTTTTCAGTACCGGCGGTGGCGACCGGCTCGCCGAGGAGGTTGGCACTCCGTTGCTGGGGCGGATACCTCTACAGGCTCGACTGGCGGACGAGGCCGATGCTGGAAGGCCCGTGGTCGTCTCCCAACCCGATTCACCGGCAGCCAAGGCGCTGATCGCGATCGCCGATTCACTTCCTGCTCGCCTGGGCGGCAAGAGCAGGCCTCTGCCGATCATGAGGGGATAGTCCTGGCAGCGC
>JBDTRF010000050.1:0-16423 GCA_039931815.1 Gemmatimonadota bacterium | reverse complement strand
TCACCTCCAATCCATCGAGGTCCGGCAGTCCCAGGTCCAGCAGGATGACATCCGGGTTGTGAGCGGCCGTATGCGCCAGGCCTTCCCGCGCGGTGGTGGCTTCGACCAGTCGATATTCGGGTGGGGTAAGGGTGGCGCGAAGAAACCGGCGCATCTGCGGTTCATCTTCGATCAGGAGCACGGTGGCTGCGGATTCCGCGTCGATCGCGCCCGGGTCAGACATCGTGGCTCATCTCTGTCTCCACCGGCATTAGAGAAGGCGGGCCAGACAGCGGAATCAAAATATGGAACACCGCCCCGCCATCGATCCGGTTTCCCGCCCAGATGCGCCCGCCATGCGCCTTGACGATCCCCCGGCAGATCGTGAGGCCGAGCCCGATGCCGCTGACTGGACCGGGAGATACGCGATGGAACTTATCGAAGATTCTTTCCTCTTCTCCGATCGGAATCCCAGGGCCCCGATCAGAGACCTCCACCACGACGGCGCCGGCTTTCGCGACCGCACCGATTTCCAGCGCCTTTCCTGCGGGCGTGTACTTGATGGCATTGTCCAGCAAATTCACGAACACCTGCTCCATGAGAACAGCATCAATGGGAACGAGGGGGAGATCGGCCGGGAGGTGGACGGTCACCGGGTGCTCGCGAAGGCGCTCATCCAGTCGTATCAGGGCAACGCCGATTACTTCCTCCAGTGGTTGCCACTCCTTCTGGACTTGCAACGCCCCGGTCTCCACCCGGATCATGTCGAGAAGGTTTGCCACCAGTCGGGTCATTCGTCTCGATTCTTCCAGAATAGTCTGGGCCAGGTCCTGGCTTGAGTCCGCCGTCAGTGAAGCCGGGTCCAGGAGACGGCTGGCTGCGCCTTCGATGCCGGCAAGCGGGGTGCGGAGATCGTGAGAGAGCGAGCTCAGCAACGATGTGCGCAATCGCTCGGCCTCCACCTCGACCTGGGTCTGCTGATTCTTCGCCGCGAGCATCGCCCGCTCGAGCGCCACGGCGGCCTGGTCGGCAAACGTCTCGAGCAGTTGCCTCTGGATCGGGTCCTGGAATCGCTTCGGGTCGGTTGGCCAGGCCCCGATGACTCCGACGGTTGTCCCCGACGAGATCAGCGGGATATACAGCCCCGTTGCGGCCGGGAGGGTACTGGTGCCCTGTCCGGCGATCTGCCCATGGTCAAGCACCCAGCGGGCGACTCCACGTTCCTTGTCATCCAGATGCGTGGCTGGACTCGCACCAACCGGGGTCAATTGCCCTTCCGCGTCAGGAAGCAGAATGACCGCCTGCCCGTCAAAGGTTCGGCCCACATGGCGGTCGGCGATGCCGGCGGCCGCCTCCTCCGATCGGGCGCCCGCGAGCTCGCGGCTCATTCCGTATAATGCCGCCGTTCGCTGTTCCCGCTCCCGTGCCGCTTCCGCCTGCAGCCGGATCCGCGCCGTCAGCCGGCTCACCAGGATGGATACCACCAGCATGACCCCAAAGGTGAGCGTATAGTTTGCATCCGAAACCGAAAAGGTGAAATAGGGAGGGACGAAACAGAAATCGAAGAGCGCGATACTCAGGACCGAAGCAATCAGCGACGGTGCCTGGGCGTAGCGGGACGATGCGATGACCACCGCCAGCAGGTAAATCATGGCGATGTCGACCGTCTGGATAAGGTCGCGGAGCACCATGTTGATGATCGTGACGGCGAGAATGACCAGCACGGCGCCCACATATTGCCCGGTCGCGATCGGCCGTCGAATCGGCCGGCCTCCAGCACTTTCTGCGGCCTCCCCCGAAATCGCGTAGACGTCAATGTCTTCGCTGCCTCGCGCCAACGCATCGAGCAGGGAGCCGCGAATCCGGTCCTGCCACCGTGCCCGCGCCGGTTTTCCGACCACGATCTTGGTCACGTTGCTGGCACGGGCATGCGCCAGAATTTCCTCCGCGAGATTCTGACCACTCAGGACAACGGTGCGGGCACCCAGCTGCTCCGCCAGCCGGAGGGACTCGTTCAGCGATTCGCGATCCTTTTCGGAGACAGCAGCGAACCCTGGCGTTTCGACGTGGGCGGCGATCCAGTCGGCTCCGAGTCGGGAAGCGAGTCGCCTCGCGGCGCGGACAACTCGGGCGCCGGCGGGACCTGGAGCCACGCACACGAGGAGTCGTTCTCCCGCTGGCCAGGTGTCCTGAATTCCGCGGGTTCTCCTATACCCGCGCATCTGGGCATCCACCCGCTCGGCCGTCCGGCGAAGCGCCAGCTCGCGAAGTGCGATCAGGTTTCCCTTGCGGAAAAATTGATCGAGGGCCCTCGCCGCCACCTCGGGAACGTACACCTTGCCCTCCCGCAGCCGCTGCAGCAGCACGTCGGCCGTAACGTCGACCAGCTCGACTTCCTCAGCCGAGTCCAGCACCGAATCGGGGAGCGTTTCCCGCACGGTGACACCGGTAATCTGCGCGACGACATCATTCAGGCTCTCGATGTGTTGCACGTTGAGAGTCGTGTAGACGTCGATTCCCGAGGCCAGCAGCTCCTCGACATCCTGCCAGCGCTTGGCGTGGCGGGAACCGGGCGCATTGGTGTGGGCCAGCTCATCTACCAGCAGGAGCGCGGGCCTTCTCGCCAGGGCGGCGTCGAGATCGAATTCGTCGATCCGTGCGTTGTGATATTCCGTGGTGTGCCGCGGCAGGAGTTCCAGGCCATCGACCAGGCGGTGAGTCTCCTCCCGCCCGTGTGTCTCGACAATGCCGACGACGACATCGATTCCGTCGGCCCGCTTGGCGCGAGCCTTCTCCAGCATCGAATAGGTCTTGCCCACTCCGGGTGAAGCACCGAGAAAAATCTTGAGCCGGCCCTTGTGGACGAGCGGTTCCTCCTCGCGCACCTGGGCGAGGAGAGCATCGGGGTCGGGGCGGCGGTAGGAATCCATTGAGTTTCGATCGGTGCCTTCAATATGCGTCGGTCCTCCGCCAACGCCTACTGGGCTAGTCTATCGAGCGCCAGGTTGAGTTTGAGGACGTTGACTCTTGGCTCGCCCAGGATCCCGAACTGGCGCCCCTCGGTCTGACTGGAGACCAGGGACCGAACCTGGGCTTCACTCAGATCTCGTGCCCGGGCGATTCGCGACACCTGGAGTGCCGCATTGGCGGGTGAGATATGCGGATCGAGGCCGGATCCCGAACGGGTCACCATGTCGGCCGGAATCTGTCCCCTGATCGCCCGGTCCAGCTCTACCGCTTCCCGGACGGAGTTGGCGACCAGGGTATCAGCCAGCTTGCGATCGGTTGGCCCCTTGTTGGTTCCCGCGGTGGTGGTCGGATCATAGCCGGCGCCTGCCGCGGAAGGTCGCGGATGGAAGTAGCGATCACTGGTAAATCCCTGGGCCAGCAGATCGCTCCCCCGTGGCTTCCCATTGATCACCGTGATTGACCCGTTGGCCTGCCGGGGAAACAGGATCTGCGCCAGGATCGTGACAACCGCTGGATAGATCACGCCGGCCATAATGCAAAGGACCAGCGTCAGGGTGATCGCCGGGCGCCACTGTCGAGAGAGCAATTTCATACCAGCCTCAGCAGTACAAGGAAGACGTCGATCATCTTGATCCCGATAAAGGGGACGATGACGCCGCCAACACCGTAGATCAGAAGGTTGCGGCGCAGCACGACACTGGCGGAGGCGGGACGATACGTGACTCCGCGCAGGGCGAGCGGGATAAGCGCGATGATAATGAGCGCGTTGAAGATCACGCTTGCCAGGATCGCGGACTGGGGCGAATGCAGGTGCATGATGTTGAGGGCCCCCAGGACCGGATAGGTCGCCATGAACATCGCCGGGATGATGGCGAAATACTTGGCCACGTCGTTCGCGATGGAGAACGTGGTGAGCGAGCCGCGGGTCATGAGCAGCTGCTTGCCAATCTCCACGATCTCGATGAGCTTGGTCGGGTTGGAGTCGAGATCGACCATGTTCCCTGCTTCCCGGGCCGCCTGGGTGCCCGTGTTCATGGCGACACCAACATCAGCCTGGGCCAGCGCGGGCGCATCATTGGTCCCGTCCCCTGTCATGGCGACGAGCCGGCCCCCGGCCTGTTCTTTCCGGATGAGCGCGAGCTTCTGTTCCGGCGTAGCCTCGGCGAGGAAATCGTCCACCCCCGATTCCGCGGCGATGGCCGCCGCCGTGAGCGGGTTGTCTCCCGTGATCATGATGGTGCGAATGCCCATCGCGCGGAGACGATCGAAGCGCTCCTTGATGCCGCCTTTGACGACGTCCTTGAGATGCACGGCCCCGAGGATCCGGCTGGAGCCGTTGTCCCGTTCCGCGACGACAAGCGGCGTGCCTCCGTTGCGGGCGACCGCTTCGATGATGCCCTGAATGCCCCGGGGGATTTCGCCGTCCATCTCGCGGACCCAGCGCATGATCGCATCGCCCGCGCCTTTGCGCAGTTGAGTCGTGCCCATGTCGACGCCGCTCATCCGGGTGGACGCCGAGAACGCCACGAAAGTCATTCCGGATTGGGCGCCAGATTCCATGACCTCGCGGCCCCGCAGATTGAATTTCTGTTTCGCCAGGACCACGATGCTTCGTCCTTCCGGTGTCTCGTCCGGAAGGGAGGCCAGCTGGGCCCGGTCAGCCAGGTCCTCGATGGACACGCCAGGGACAGGCAGAAACTCCACCGCCTGCCGATTTCCCAGGGTGATCGTGCCCGTCTTGTCGAGGAGCAGCGTATCCACATCGCCGGCGGCCTCGACCGCTCGCCCGCTCACCGCGATGACGTTGTGCTGGACCAGGCGATCCATGCCGGCGATGCCAATCGCGGAGAGAAGTCCGCCGATCGTCGTGGGGATCAGGCAGACCAGCAGGGCGATAAGAATGGGAATTGCCACCGGGCCGCCGCTATAGATCGCAAATGGCTGGAGCGTCATCACCGCGAGGAGAAAGACAATCGTCAGGCCGGAGAGCAATATGGTCAGGGCGATTTCATTCGGCGTTTTCTGCCGAACGGCGCCTTCGACCAGCGCGATCATCCGGTCGATGAACGTTTCGCCCGCGTTGGCGGTGATCCGGACGACCAGGAAGTCGGAGAGGATCCGGGTACCTCCGGTGACCGCCGAACGATCGCCGCCAGACTCGCGAATGACCGGTGCCGATTCTCCGGTTATCGCCGATTCATCTACCGAGGCGACTCCTTCGACCACCGTCCCATCGCTGGGAATGATATTGCCAGGCGTGACGATGACGTGGTCTCCCACCCGGAGTTCCGTTGCGAAAACCGGGTCGAAGGACAGATGATCGAGTGGGTCCTTGAGCCGTTTGGCCCGGGTTTCCTGCCGTGACTGGCGCAACGCGTCCGCTTGCGCCCTCCCGCGACCCTCTGCCATGGCTTCGGCGAAGTTGGCGAACAGGACGGTGAACCAGAGCCAGAGGCTGACCTGCAGCGTGAATCCAATGCCCGGCGAGTGTCGGAGCATGTCACCGGCCACGACCAGCGACGTGACCACGCTGCCCACCAGGACCACGAACATGACTGGGTTCCTGAGCATCGTTCGCGGATGGAGTTTCCGGAACGCCTCTCCCGATGCCCGGACCATGATCGCGCGATCGAAGAGTTCATGCGATTTCGCGGCCATGTCAGTAAAGCCTCCCGGCTTGCATCAGAAGATGTTCGACGATGGGTCCCAGGGAGAGAGCCGGAAAGAAAGTGAGTGCCCCCACGATGAGCACGACCCCGATCAGCAGCATGACAAAAAGCGGAGACGTGACCGGGAAGGTCCCCACCGATTCCTCCGCGACTTTTTTGTCGGACAGAAATCCGGCCACCGCCAGCATCGGAACGATCATGGCGAAACGGCCGAACAGCGTCGCCAGTCCGAACAGCGTGTTGAAGTAATAGGTCGTCCCGGCCAGGCCGGCGAAGGCACTGCCGTTGTTCGCGGAGGTCGAAGTGAATGCGTAAAGAATCTCGGTCAGTCCGTGAGGACCTGAATTGTTGAGGCCCTTGAGCCCGGACGGCAGCACGACCGAGATGCCCGACAGGATCAGGATGAGGAAGGGAAAGGCGAGAACGTACAGCATGACCATTCGGATCTCCCGGCTCTGGATCTTCTTGCCGAGGTATTCCGGCGTTCGCCCGACCATGAGTCCGGCAATGAAAACGGTGAGGAGAACCATCATCAGCATGCCATAGAGGCCGGCGCCAACACCACCGAAGATCAGCTCACCCAGCTGCATGTTGACCAGGGGAACCATGCCACCCAGCGGCGTGAAGGAGTCGTGCATGCTGTTGACGCAGCCGCATGATGCATCGGTGGTGATCGTGGCGTACAAAGCGGAGCTGGCGATCCCGAAACGCACTTCCTTCCCTTCCATGTTCCCGCCCGGGCTGACCTCGGTGGTCACGAGGTCGATCCCGCGGGCGCCATGAATCGGGTTGCCTCGTGCCTCCGCCCAGTAGGCCGTCGTCACGCCGGCCGCGAACAGGGCAAACATCGCGGTCCAGATCGCCCAGCCGTGAGCCGGCTTCTTCGCCATGAACCCGAAGGTCCAGGTGAGCCCGGCCGGGATGATGAAAATCGCCAGCATCTGGAGGAAGTTGGTCCACGGGGTGGGATTCTCGAACGGGTGAGCCGAATTGGCGTTGAAGAATCCTCCGCCGTTCGTGCCCAGCTGCTTGATCGCCTCCTGGCTCGCGACCGGCCCCATGGCGATCGTCTGTTTCGCCCCTTCGAGTGTCTGAGCGTCGAGATAAGGCTGGAAATTCTGGATGACACCCTGTTGTACGAACAGAAGCGCCAGGACGATGCACGCCGGGATGAACAGGTAGAGCGTACCCCTCACCAGGTCGACCCAGAAGTTTCCCAGCCTGCCCGCCGAACGACGTACGATGCCGCGGACCAGGGCCATCGCCGCGCACATGCCCACCGCGGCCGAGGTGAAGTTGTGAAAGGCGAGCTGGGTCATCTGGGAGAAGTACGACATGGTCGACTCGCCCGCGTACGACTGCCAGTTGGTGTTGGTCGTGAACGACGCCGCCGTCTCGAATGCCTGGCGGGCCGGCACGGCCGGCAGATGCTGGGGGTTGAGCGGCAGGACCCGCTGCAGCCGGAGCACGGCGTAGGTGAGCAGCATGGACGCCAGGCTGAAGAGCAGCAGGCCGGTGGCATAGCGAGTCCAATGCTGATCCTCCTCCGGATCAATCCCTCCGAGCTTGTACACCACCCGTTCAATCGGGCGGAGCCAACTGAGGGAGCCATCATACACCCTGACCAGGTACATCCCTACCGGCCGGGTGAGGGCCAGCAGCACCAGCGAGAACAAGGCGATCTGAAGCCAGCCATGGGCTGTCATATCAGAACCTCTCCGGTCGGAGCAGGGTGTATACCAGGTAAACCAGGAGCCCGACCGCCATGAGGCAGACGCCGATCGATTCGATGCTCATTGGCGCCTGGAGTCGGAGGTTTCGTCTCGCCCGAGGGTCTGGCACCCTCGGACGTACGCGAGCATCACCGCGAAAAAGGCCATCGTCCCGAGTATGTAAATCAGGTCCATCATGTGAAACTCCCTCGCCCGGGTGACATTGTGCGTGAGGCATGGAGTGTATCGAATCTGGAATCAGGAAGCCGTAAGGCTCGTGGAGGCCGGCATAAGGAAACCGTAAAGACGGAACCGGCGGGCTGAGCCGCGGCGGGTCCCCCGCAATGGACGCCAACGGCGCCGCACCGCTCCATCCGGAGGCACCGGCACTGCCGGGGCGAGGTGGCCGGGTGCCCGGCATTTCTCGCGAAACCGGTGGGTTGAATCAAGTGGCATAACCCGGCTACTTTACGGTGCTTATGCCGGAAGAATTTCTCGTTGTCCGCGGTGCCCGCGAGCACAACCTCAAGAACGTTTCTGTTTCGCTCCCTCGAAACCGTCTGACTGTGATCACCGGCCTCTCGGGGTCGGGGAAATCATCGCTTGCCTTCGACACCATCTATGCCGAGGGACAACGTCGGTATGTCGAGTCGCTGTCCGCCTATGCCAGGCAGTTCCTCGGCCTGATGGAAAAGCCGGATGTTGACGCGATCGAGGGTCTTTCGCCCGCGATCTCGATTGAACAGAAGGCCGGAGCGCAGAATCCCCGCTCCACCGTCGGAACCATTACCGAGATCTACGATTACCTCCGCCTTCTCTGGGCCCGGGTCGGCATTCCCCATTGTCCCAATGACGGAACGCCGGTCGAGCGGCAGAGCGCCTCACAGATCAGTGACCTGGTCGCCGCCTGGCCCGAGAGCACGCGGATCGAAGTCCTCGCCCCCCTCGTTCGCGGGCGCAAAGGCGAGTTCAAGGATCTCTTCGAGGACGCGCGGCGTCATGGCTTCATCCGGGTCCGGATCGACGGCGAGACCTACGACCTGACCCAGGTACCCACACTCAATCGACGGCAGAATCACGACATCTCGCTGGTGGTGGACCGACTGGTGGTTTCCCCAGCCGATCGCTCGCGGCTGCACGACTCGATCGAAACCGCGCTCAAGGCCGCCGATGGCGTGGTCGAAGTCGTGCGGTACGGCGGTGAGCGATCCGCCAACCACCCTGCGGTCCGCTCGTCCGGACGCTCGTCGGCCAGCACCCCTGATCCGGAGCGTCATTTCTTCTCCGAGCGGTTCGCCTGCCCGGTCTGCGGATTGTCGCTACCGGAGCTCGAGCCTCGGCAGTTCTCATTCAACTCGCCTTTCGGCACCTGCCCCGATTGCCATGGACTAGGAACCCGGCGGGAGGTCGCGCCGGAGCTGATCCTGGGAGATGCCAGCATCTCGATCCTCGAAGGGGTGATCCTGCCCTGGGGTGAGCCGAGCGGGTACCTGCGGAAGGTGGTGCTTCCCACCCTCGCCAAGGCCTTCAAGTTCGACCTCAATACGCCCTGGGGTGACCTGAGCGATGCGGCGCGCGATGCCATTCTGAACGGCGTCAAAGGCCGCACGCTGCGATTTCACACCGAGGGTTCCCGGTCAAAGAGCGAATACGAGAGCGAGTGGGAAGGCGTTGTCCGGAACGTGGAGCGCCGTTACCGCGAATCGTCGAGCGACTCCATCCGGTCGAGCCTGGAAGAGTTCATGGTGGAGCAGCCCTGCGCTTCCTGCGGCGGGCGGCGACTCAAGCCGGAGAGCCTGGCGGTGCTGGTCGGCGGGCGCAGCATTGGTGACGTGGTGGAGCTGCCCGTGGCCCGGGCACTCGAGTTTTTCCAGTCGCTGCCGATTGGAAAGAACGGGACCCGAGGGCTCGAAGCCGACGTTGCGGGGCCGATTCTCAAGGAAGTTTGCGACCGGCTGCGGTTTCTTCGCGACGTCGGACTCGAGTACCTGACCCTTGGCCGGGGAGCTTCGTCCTTGTCGGGTGGGGAAGGGCAGCGGATCCGGCTGGCGACGCAGATCGGGTCCCGCCTGGTTGGCGTGCTCTACATTCTCGATGAGCCGAGCATCGGTCTCCATCAGCGAGACAACGAACGACTCCTCGGCACGCTCCGCGACCTCCGCGATCTCGGTAATACGGTGATCGTGGTGGAGCACGACGAGGACACCATTCGGGCAGCGGATCACGTCATCGACCTGGGGCCAGGCGCAGGTCGGTTTGGTGGCGAAGTCGTGGCCGAGGGAACGATCGACGATATCCTGGTGCACCCGACTTCGCTGACCGCGCGATACCTTCGCAACGAGCTGCGGATTCCGGTGCCGTCAGGCCGGCGCATCGCGATGCCGGGAAAACGACTTCGGGTAATCGGTGCCCGGGAGAACAATCTCCGGGACCTCACCGTCGACTTCCCGCTTGGTGTCTTTGTGACGGTCACGGGTGTCTCGGGTTCCGGCAAGTCGAGCCTGGTGACCGATATCCTGTATCGATCGCTGGCCCGCCACTTCTATCGCGCGAAGGTGGTCCCCGGGGTTCATAAGCGGATCGAAGGCCTTGACCAGATCGACAAGGTCATCGATATCGACCAGAGTCCCATTGGCCGGACCCCTCGCTCGAACCCCGCCACTTACACCGGGCTCTTTACCCCGATCAGGGAGCTGTTTACCCAGCTGCCCGAGGCAAAGCTCCGCGGATATGGGCCCGGGCGGTTCTCGTTCAATGTCAAAGGTGGACGCTGCGAATCCTGCCAGGGTGACGGCCTGGTCAAGATTGAAATGCATTTTCTGCCCGACGTCTATGTCCCCTGCGAAGTCTGCAAAGGGCGGCGGTACAATCGGGAAACGCTGGAAGTGCGCTATAAAGGAAAGAGCATTGCCGATGTGCTCGACCTGACCGTCGAGGATGCGCTCGACTTCTTCAGCAACCAGCGGCGAATCGCCGAAAAGCTCGAGCTACTGAACGACGTCGGACTGGGGTATATCCACCTTGGCCAGGCGGCGACGACGCTCTCCGGCGGTGAGGCCCAGCGGGTCAAACTGGCCACCGAGCTGGCCAAGCGTGATACGGGACGTACGCTCTACATACTCGATGAACCCACGACCGGTCTTCATTTCGAGGATGTTCGGATGCTCCTCGAGGTGCTTCATCGCCTGGTGGACAAAGGCAACACCGTCGTCGTGATCGAGCACAATCTCGACGTCATCAAGACGGCCGACTGGATTATCGATCTCGGGCCGGAAGGCGGCGAAGAAGGCGGTTCAGTAGTCGCCCAGGGCACGCCGGAGGATGTGGTGAAGGTGGAAGGAAGCCACACGGGCTGGTTTCTGCGGAAAGCGCTGACGAGTGGTGCAGCGCCGCGGACGGAGCGAATGGCCAATCCCGCTGTGGTCTGACGCGGGAGGAGAAGTTCACCTGAGGATCGGGTCCACGCACTGTCGGAAGACCTGCGTGTGATAATCGATGTCCCAGGGCTGCACGGCCGGAGCAATCAGCGCCATGTTGTGAAACGGCGTCAGCAAAATTCCTCGATTGAGCGCCGCCAGGTGCATGTACCGATCCAGTTCTCCATCAATGGCCGCCATTGCTTCGCTTCCATTCCTGGGCGCTGAGGCCCGGAACCAGTACTCCGCTCTGCATCCCAGCTGATTCACGATCCAGGGCAATCCTTTTTCAGTAATCACTCCCTCGACTCCTCGAGTGAACCGCTCGGCAAGCGCGATGGATTTGGCATACGCCGCCGGCGTCAGGACGTCACCGAGAGTCGCCCGCATGGCCGCCAGGCTCAGAGCGTTGCCGGCGAGGGTGCCACCAATGCCTCCGGTATCCGCCAGGTCGCGGTGCGCCATTCGATTCACCCGCTCAGCCACCTCGTCCGACAGGCCGTAGGCCGCCCCGGGAATTCCTCCAGCAATCGGTTTTCCGAGGGTCAGCATGTCGGGCGTGAGCCCGTTCGCCGCGGTGTATCCACCGGGCCCCGTGCAGATCGTATGGGTTTCGTCCAGGACGAGGAGAGTGCCCGTGCGGCGGGTGATGTCGCGCAGTGCCTCGTGAAATCCAGGTTCGGGATGAATGATCCCGATATTGGTCATCACGGGTTCGGCCAGCACGCACGCGACATCGCCCGGCGCGAGCGCGGATTCAAGCGCGGCAATATCGTTGAACTCAATAACGCGCGTCGTCGTTGCCGGATCCACCGCGGGCCCGATGTTTCCCGGTCGCGACACGGTGATCCCCCCATCCAGGACGGCAAACGTTTCGTCCACCGTCCCGTGGTAACACCCGTTGAACACCGCGATCAGCCTGCGGCCCGTTACCTGGCGGGCGAGCCGGAGGGCGAAACGGTTCGCATCAGTCGCCGAGAGAACAAATTGCCAGGATCGAAGTCCAAAGCGTCGCGCCAGCTCGGCACCGACCCACACCGCATCTTCGGTGGGAAGCATGAACGTGACACCGCGGCGAACCCGGTCGGTCACCGCTTCGATCACGGCCGGCGGGGTGTGTCCGGTCATTCCGCCGGTATCGCCAAGGCAGAGATCCAGGTACTCGTGACCGTCAACGTCGCTGAATCGCGCGCCCGAACCCTCTCTGACGAAGACAGGAAACCGGCCCGCCCAGCGCAGCATCCAGTTCATCGGCACGCCGCCAAGCAGGTGACCCTTTGCTTCCTCGAACAGCGCGAGAGAGCGCGGATGGGTCGTGATAAACCTCTGTTCCTCCGCTGCGAGCCTCGCTGTCAGCTTCGCACGATCGATCGTCACCGCGGCCCTGCTGAGTACGGCCACTAGCTGGCCAGTTCCCGGCAGAACTCGGTAAAGACTTCGAGGTAGGCGTCAACGTCGGATTCGGTGTGCTGGACCGAGAGTGTCCACTGCTCTTCGTCCCCCGGTGTCATGAAAATTCCCCGGTTGATCAGCCACGGATAGGACGCGGCGAAAATCTCCGGCAGAGTCTCCAGGAAATCCCGATAGTTGGTCATCGGCTCCTTGCGATACGAGACGCATCCCTTCGCGCCGAGATCGACCGTGTGTGCCGGGAGGTCGTACGTGTCGATTGCTTTCTGGCAGCCACGCGCGAGCCGGGAACCGAGGTGAGCGAGGTGAGAATAGGCCCAGGGAGTGAGAATCTCGGTCAGCGTCACCAGGCCGACGTGTGACACGAGTGGGTTTCCATTGTAAGTCCCCATCTGGGACACCCCTCGTTCAATGAGACGCATCAGGTCTTCCCGCCCTCCAAACGCTGCCCCGGGGAGCCCCCCGGCGACGGCCTTGGCGAGGCACGCCAGGTCCGGTTGAACCCCGAAGCGTTCGGTGGCGCCGCCGGCGGCAATCGTGACCCCGGTCTTCACTTCATCATAGATCATGACCACGCCGGAACGGGTGCAAAGCTCCCGGACGCGCTGGAGATATCCCGGCTGAGGGACCACAACGCCGATGTTCATCATGGCTGGCTCCATGATGATGCAGGCGATTTCACTCCCCCGAGTCTCGAAAAGGCTTTCCAATGCGGATGCATCATTGAACGGGACGACTTCGATGTACTTATGCGCATCCTTGACCAGCCCTTTGGAAACCGGAGCTTTGGCCGGGCGTTCCCGTCCACCCATGACGTCTGCGTTCGGAACGACGGAAAACATCACGGCATCGTGATGGCCGTGATACGATCCTTCGATCTTGCAGATAACGTCCCGACCGGTGGCGGCCCGCGCGACCCGGATAGCATCCATCGTGGCTTCGGTTCCCGAATTCGCGAATCGAATCATCTCGAAGTTGAATCGCCGGCAGAGCTCCTCACCATAGGCCACACCCTCTTCGGTGGTCACCGCGAAGTGGGTTCCCCGGCTGGCGGCTTCCGTGACTGCTTCAACAATTCGCGGATGGGCATGGCCCACGACCAGCGCGCCAAATCCCCCATGGAAGTCCGTGTAACTCCGGCCGTCCTGGTCCCACACCGTGCTGCCCTTGCCGTGAGAGAGGTAAATCGGATAGGGCTCCATCTTCTGGAACGAGCTTACGACCCCGAACGGTAGAATCCGCCTCGCCCGTTCGAACAGGCGCGCCGATTGCGGGGTCGCCGCGAGAAGCCGCTTCATTTCCGTTTCGCGAATATGATTGGCGCGCGCGACGAGCTGCTTTGCGTCCGCCGGTTCCAGCTTGGTCCGGGACATTGGGTGGGAGGTCATGGGAACTGACTCCAGGCTTGCAATGGATCGAGCGATGTCATTCACTGAAGACGGGTTGCTGCGAGGAATGCTGTTTCAAGCTAACCCGGGTTGCGTACTCGCGGATAGTAAGGCCGGGTTTCACCTCCAGCCCGAAAGAAATCCGCTCCTACCCGCCCGCAAACCGGCTGACTGGCGTGGGGGGTGTTGTGAAGTTTGCCTTTTGGCAGCAGATTGACCTTCTCCCTTCCCGGTCAATTCAACCCGATGAACCAGCGCTCGAATCCGTCGTTCTCCGGCCCCGTCATCGGTGTGGATCACGTCTTCAAGCGTTTTGGGGACTATATCGCCGTCGACAACGCCAACTTCGAAGTCGGCGCGGGTGAATTTTTCTCCTTACTGGGACCATCGGGATGTGGCAAAACGACCACGCTTAGGATGATCGCCGGGTTTGAGCAGCCCTCGGATGGCCGGATTCTTCTTGAAGGGCAGGATGTCTCCCGCGTCCCTCCTTACCGTCGTAACGTCAACACCGTGTTCCAGCACTACGCGCTGTTTCCCCACATGTCGGTTGCCGATAACATTGCCTTCGGTCCTCGATCCCGGAAGCTGGACCCGGTGGAGACGAGCCGGAGAGTCAAGGAGTTGCTCGAGGTCGTTCGGCTGGGGCACCTGTCTCACCGCAAACCAGGTCAACTGTCGGGTGGTCAGCAACAGCGGGTAGCCCTGGCCCGGGCGCTGGTGAACTATCCCAGCGCCCTTCTTCTTGATGAGCCCCTGGGGGCGCTGGATCTCAAGCTCCGCCAGGCGATGCAGATCGAGTTGAAACGGATTCAGCGCGAAGTCGGGATCACGTTCATCTATGTAACCCACGACCAGGAAGAAGCCCTCACGATGTCCGACCGCATCGTGGTCATGAGTGAGGGCAAGGTCGAGCAGATCGGGACCCCGGAGGAGATCTATCACGCTCCGGCCACGGTGTTCGTCGCCAACTTCATCGGGGTCGCCAACCTGATGCCGGCTAAGGTCGGTCGTGCCAACAACGGCGCCTCGACGGCGGTGGTCGGGGGAGAGCAGGTGCCGGTGACGGCCGGCGCCTGGAAAGGCAACCCGGGTGATGCCGCCACGGTGATGGTCCGTCCCGAGCGGCTGCATATCTCCGCCACACCGATCGCGGGAGATGTCTCCATTCCTGTCACCGTGCAGAGCGCCATTTTCCAGGGCCCCGTGGTCCGGATCAGCTTGCGCGTCGCGGACGGGACCGAGATCATCGGGCACCTCGGGCCCGAACACACCATTCCCAATCTGAGAGTTGGTCAGCCGCTGTTCGCCGGGTGGGACCGTGGCGCCGCCCGACTGCTGCCGCCGAGTAGTCTCAAGCCCGCGCTCGATCCCGACTTCGACACGGCGGAGCGGGCCGCCAAATTCCTCAACCCTGGAGAGAGCGACCAATGAGCTCGAGCAAAGATGACAACGATCCGGTGCGAAAGTATCTGCTCGAAAACCTGAACCGTCGCAGATTCCTCGGTCGATCCGCGCTGGCGGCCGGCGGACTTGCCTTTGGGGGATCCTTTCTTGCCGCCTGCACCGGCAAGGAAAAAGCAGGGGCCGCCGGAGACTCGACGGCGGCGGCGTCGACGGGAAAGTCCGTGCGGGTGTCCAACTGGCCGTTGTATATCGATCCGGAGACGACGGCGGATTTCGAAAAAGCGACCGGAACTCATGCCGAGTATACCGAAGACATCAACGACAACAACGAATACTTTGCCAAGGTCAGCGAGCCACTGTCACGGGGGCAGAGCATTGATCGGGACATTGTCGTCCTGACCGACTGGATGGCCGGTCGGATGATTCACCTCGGCTATTGCGCTCCGCTGGACGATTCGAAGTATCCCAACAAGGCCAATCTGGAAGACAATCTCCGGGACGTGAGCTTCGATCCGGGCCGCAAGTACAGCGTGCCGTGGCTTTCCGGCATGACCGGTATCGGATACAATCCCAAGAAAACCGGCCGCGAACTGACCAGCATGAACGACATCTTCGACCCCAAGTTCAAGGGACAGGTGACGATGCTGACCGAGATGCGCGACACGATCGGACTCATCATGCTGGCCGATGGCAAGGACCCGGCCCATGTGAGTAAGGCGGATGTGGAGGCGGCGGCCGCAAAAATCAAGAAGTACCGGCAAAACGGTCATATCCGTGCGTTCACCGGGAACGACTACGCTGAAGACCTTGCCGCCGGCAACATCGCCGTCGCAATTGCCTGGTCGGGGGACATCCAGGGCCTGGCGGCGGATAATCCCGATCTCCGATGGATCGCGCCGAAAGAGGGCGCCATGCTCTACTCCGATAACATGATGATTCCCAAGACATCGGATCGGCAGGATCTCGCCATGGCCTGGATCAACTACGTGTACGATCCCGTCGTGTCGGCCAAGATCGTCAAGGCCGCTCCCTATATCTCGCCCGCCAAAGGCACGGATGTCGAACTGGCCAAGATCGCACCCGAGCTTGCCAGGAGCGCGCTGGTAAATCCGCCGGCGGATCTTCGCGCCCGCCTTCACATCTTCCGGGCGCTGGATGATGCCGAGGACCAGGAGTTCAACCGCATTTTCCAGGATGCCGTCGGAGCCTGAGGCCTAGACAATGGCTGGCACTGCCTCGGCGAGCACCCGGCGGAGCACTCTCGCGCCCTACCTCCTGGTAGGGCCGGGAGTCCTCTGGCTGATCCTGTTCTATCTCCTTCCAACCATTGCATTGGCGCGAACGTCGGTGAAAGCGACGCCGTGGTGGGACGGGTATGTTCGGGCGTTCACCGACTATGGCGACCATCTCGTTCGTTCGTTCGGGTTCGCCGCCGCAGCCACCCTCGCAGCATTCCTCCTCGGCTATCCGCT